>NZ_QGGF01000166.1 GCF_003857015.1 Micromonospora globispora
TACGGGCCGGACCCGCACCCGCCGCGCCGAGTGCGTGCCGGACGGCCGCCTCCAACAAGCGAGCAACGAATTATCGAAGCTTCCCAACGCGCCGCATCCCTCACACACTGATGCACTGATCTCGGCATGTCCGGACACTCCGAGGGCTGCTGCTGGGTGGTCACGCTCCGCAGCGCGCGGATCGCGGCAGATCGTGCACGTGACAGGGTCGACGCCCGACCCGAGTGTCAACCAAGACAAGGCAAACCCGACCTGACACGGTGGTGGGTCACCCTTCGGACAGCGTCTGGCGGCCTTCCGCTCGCCCCCGGAGGTGGGAGGTGGCGGTTGCGTACTGATTTGTGGAGGCCGAGATCCGCACGTTCGCGACGAGAAGGCGTACGACCTCGGGATCGCCGATGACGGCGCCGGCAGCTACGAGCCCGGCCAGGTCGTCGCCGCCGAAGGCGCCGAGAAGGGCATCCGTCGTGGTGACCAGGACGGCGTCCGGTTCTTCGGGCGGCTCGTGGGCGACCTCGGCGCCGTCCGGTGTGAGGCGGACGCCGAACACCCCGGCAGGGCCGTGGTCGCGTAGTTCGATCCGCAGCGTCGCCTCGGGCCGCTGCTGCGTCGGCACGAAGAAGGTGCGGATGGTCAGCATGGCGCTGTCCGCGCTGACGAAGCGCTGTTCCGCGGTTGGCGGGGCGGCCAGCGCCCAGGTGCCGAGCGCGACGACGATCGGCTCGAGGCCGCGACCCCACGCGGTCAGCTCGTAGACCCGCACATTGCCTGGCGGAGGCAGCTGCCGACGGCGTACGACGCCAGCGTCGGCCAGCTCGCGCAGCCGGTCGGACAGCGCGTTCGGGCTGGCGGTTGGGAGCGCCTGCTGCAGGTCGGTGAACCGTTTCGGCCCGAGCAGCAGCTCGCGCACCACGAGCAGCGACCACCGCTCACCCACGATGTCGAGGCCACGCGCGACGCCACAAGCCTGTCGATAACCCCGCTGAGCCGGCACCGAACACCTCCCTTTCACACTTGCTCGATCATAGCATCTACTATTAGCCTCATAGTCTCTTACCTGAGGAGGAGCCCATGACCACGCCAGCGGTACCCCCGATCACCGACCGCGAGACTTGGCAGAAGCAGCTCGACGAGCTCCGGCTCCGCGAGAAGGCGCACACGCGTGAGGGCGACGCCATCGCCACGGCCCGTCGGCGGCTGCCTATGGTCGAGGTCGACCCGACCACCCGCCTGGTCGGTGCCGACGGCCCGGTGCCCCTGCTCGACGTCTTCGAGGGCAGGAGCCAGCTGGTCGCGTCGTACCACATGTGGCACACGGGCAGGCCGGCCGCCGACCAGTGCGAGGGCTGTACGTTCTTCACCGGCCAGGTGCTCGAGCTGGCCTACCTGCACTCGCGCGACGTCACGTTCGCGGTCTTCTGTCAGGGGCCGTTCGAGGAGTCCTCGCGCTACCGCGACTTCATGGGCTGGCAGGCGCCCTGGTACTCCGTGCCCGCGCGGTCGCTCGACCCGCTCGTCGCCGGTCGCGCGTTCGGCATGAAGGCGTGCTACCTACGCCAGGGCGACCGCGTGTTCGAGACCTACTGGACCACCGGGCGAGGCTGCGAGGCGATGGCACCCTCGTACGGGCTGCTAGACATGACCGTCTACGGCCGCCAAGAAGACTGGGAGAACTCGCCGGAAGGCTGGCCGCAGCGTTTCCGGACCGACGGCGACCAGTTCCGCCTCGACGGCCGGCCCACATCGCAATGGTCACGCCTCGCCGCCGGCCGTGACGACGACCTTGGCACCACCGGGCACGCCGACAGCAAGCACCACTGCCACTCTGGTTCGACGCCGGCTGAGTCATGAACCGCCCCTGCGATGATCGATAGTGATCCCCTCCGATGGCTGCTGACGGTGGCCTTCGGCGGGGCCTCCATCTCTCACCTGCTCCAACGCCCGCGCCCATCCCCTGCGTGGCCTTCTCTGGTGGCGGAGCATCGACTCTCCGAGATACTGCACTCGGCCATGGGCCTACCGATGATCGCGATGATCTGGCCGTGGGGCGCGGCAGTCCCGGCAGCCGTCTGGATTGTCGTTTTCATGATGCTACGGGGTGGTTCCTGGTGCAGGCGGCGCGGACGTCGCGACGTCGTGCGGTTCCGGCGTTCTTCGCCACCGTGACGGGAACCATGGTGTGGATGGGGACCTCGATACACGGGCACGCCTCACCCGGCGGTCACGGCGGCGTGGACATGGCCGGGATGCGTCATGCGCCGGTCGGGTGTGCCGGATGGGTCAGTGCGCTGCTCGGTGGCTACCTGGTGCTCGCCGCATTCTGGTGGGTGGGCCGCGGGGTGCACCTCGCTGGTCTGTCCGTGGCGACAACGACGGACGCGGTGGCGCGTCCGCTGGACTGGTCGGCGCTACGCCACGGCGTGATGAGCGCGAGTATGGGCATCGCCCTACTGACGATGGCGTAGACAAGGGAGCTTGCCAAGATCGGACATCCGCTCTTCGGCACGACCGGACGTTTCGACACCGGATACCCGGTCACGCTCGGTAGCGCCCCGGTCGCGGCAATTCAATGCATCCCCTTGGACCCTGGCTGGCGCGGCAGTGCAGCCACGCTTTCTAGTCAGGATCGCTAGGGCATTTTCCTGGACAGCGTTGTGAGTGCCGTGGCGTCCTATGAAGGGCCGGCGATTGATGGTCAGGCAGCCGACGGCGATGGTGTCGGCGTCGGTTCAGGTGAGGTGAGACCGGTCGGCTGTTCTCGCGCGGCGCGGATCGCGTACGTGAGTGCGTAGGGCGTGCACGCCAGGTATAGGAATGGCTGCAGGTCCACCAGATCGGTGATCAGAAAGATTTCCGAGTCGGTTGGTCGCGGCAGGCCGAACGCCCAGTCGGTGTAGCTGACGAAGAGCCACAGCGGCGCGGAGATCCGGTCGACGAACTCGTTTTGGGGCAGCCCGTCGACGAGAGGTACTGGGCTGGCGGCCGGGATGTGATTGATCACGGTGAGGATCACGGCCAGGTCCGCGACGGTGATCGCGCCGAGGATGCCCAGCCACCACGCGGCGCGGACCCGGCCACGTCCGGCGAGTCTCACCGCGCCCCAGAGCACCAGGGTCAGGCCCGTGAGCCACAACAGCAGGCCGGGAGCAGTGCGACTGGACGTACCGGTGTCTGAGTTGAGGCCGTATTCGATCAGGCCGGCGGTGGTCCCGATCGGTATCAGTACGCCGAGGGCGATCCGCACGGGCCCGGTGAGCGCGGTGTGGCGTGCCCAGCGGGCCGCGAACACGGCCAGGACGACCGCTAGCGTGCCGGTCAGGGCCGTCAGTAGCGGTACCTGCAGCGCCATTGACCAGCTGAACCGGGACAGCAGGCCCACTACCACGTTCATGATGACTGCGCTGACGAGGAAGATCCCAACGCAGGCGAGCGGGGCCAGTAGCAATGCGATGGCGGTACGGCGTATCCGACGGTTCATCAGACTCCGATCGGTGAGCGGGCTGCCGGGCCGGCTGGCGGCGAGACTCGCTGCGAAACGCAGCATCTGCGCCCGCCGGCCTCGCGTGGCGAGGACGTGCAGTTCGGCGCTCCACTCGCGGTGCAGTCCAGCACGCAAATCGGTCGGCCAACGCCTGGCTGCCACTCTCAGCAGCACGTCGGCGGCGCGCCGGGTCACCATGCGGGCGCACCGGTCGGACCTGCTTCACCCCAGGACGTCCGTGTGTCGCGGGTCAGGGCGCGCAGTTCGGCGAGAGCCTGCCTGGCCGCGGTCACACCCTTGGTGGTGAGCCGGTAGTACCGCCGGGCGGGCCTCCCCTCGGCCGTGGGGTCGATTGTTTCCCAGTCGGCGCTGACCCAGCCCGCGGCCTGCAGGCGGTGCAGCACGGGGTAGAGCGTGCCGCTGGGTAGGCCAGTGATCTTGATCAGATCGAGGCCGTACCGGTCGGTGTCGGGCTCGGCGAGGAGCACCGAGAGTACTTTCGCGACCGGGACCGTGATTCGCACGGGCGAGACTATACCGGTTTTCTACATAGGTTCGCCAGGCCAGGATCAAGGGACGATGCCGTCCTACGGCACTCATGTCTGAGGTCGGAAGAGCGAACGTCACTGCCATGCGACACCGTGGATGTGTTGACGCACTCACATCGGCAAAGTCGGACGTCTTCCACGTGGCTTGCCAACGCCCGATCAGCGGCAGATGCGGATGCAGCCGCAGGTGCATTTCGGCCTGGCGCTGGCGTGGGTGCGGAATCTCGGTGGAGCAGTCGAGTCCCGATCGGTGAGGATCGGGTTGTGTCCGTTCCCGCCCGTCAGATCCGCGCCCGCTACTCGTCCGACACCATCACCGTGTATCAGGCATATCCCCCGCAGGTTGCACTGCCGGCGGTGGCAGCCGGCCGTTTCGTGGCCCCCTTCAAGCGGGACCGGATGACGTGGATCAAGCCGTCTTTCCTGTGGATGATGTACCGCTGCGGCTGGGCCACCAAGCCAGGGCAAGAGCGCGTGCTGTCCATCGACATCACGCGGGAGGGATTTGAGTGGGCGCTGGCGCGAGCCTGCCTGAGTCACTACGACCGAGACCTGCACGGCGACAAGGCGAGCTGGTCGCGGCAACTGAAGACCAGCCCAGTACGAGTGCAGTGGGATCCGGAACGGTCACTGCATCTGAAGGCGCTGCCGTACCGCTCGCTGCAGGTTGGGTTGTCCGGCGAGGCTGTCGACCGGTACGTCGACGACTGGGTGGTTGCCGTCACGGACATCACCCCCACCGTTCACCGCGTCCGGCATCTTCTGCGCGGCGGCGACGAACAGGCGGCAGCAGCTCACCTGCCTGTCGAACATGTCTACCCGCTGCCGGCTCAGATCGCCGCCGGCCTCAACGCCAGCCCGGACGTCACCGCCGGAGAAGTGCCCGACCAGCAGTACGGACAGTGACGGCCGCTCGGCAGGCCGGCGCGCCCGCTCGGCGGCAGATGCGGATGCCGGGCGCGGGCGCGGGGCGCGACATACTTGCTCCATGGATAGAGCGTGGAGGCTTCGTCCGGCGCTGTCTGCGGATGCGGAATGGCTTGCTGACCTCAAGGCGCGCGCCATGCGCCCGGACCTGGAACGCCTGGGACTGTGGGATGAGGACTGGGCTCGCCGCCGGTTCCTGGACACCTACGTTCCTGCCAACACCGACATCATCGAGGTCGACGAGATGCCGGTGGGTGTCATCGCCGTGCGGCCCGAGGTCGATGCGCAGTGGATAGAGCACTTCTATCTTGATCCTGCGATTCAGGGCCAGGGCATAGGCAGTCAGGTACTCCGGTACGTCATGGACGCCCACCGCGACGCGAGGTCTTTCCGGCTTGCCATCGACCGGGGTAGCGCGGCGCGCTGGCTCTACGAGCGAGTTGGCTTCGTTCACCTCTACGACGACACCAACGGCGTGGATCAGATTTTCGGCGCTCCCGGAACCGCTGCCGCGCGAACGTGACGGTCAGATCCACCCCCTGTCACGTCGGAGGTTCGCCTTCTCCCCAACCAGTGGGCGGCACAGCATCGGGCCATCGAGGACAAGACGGCACTGGATGACCCCGGCTTGCTAAGCCGACGCGAGCGCACTGACATCGGCAGAGTCGGACGTGCCGCGCTCGGCTGCTGTCAACGCCTGACGCAGATGCGGATGTTGGGACCTGAGTTCGTAGGCCCCGGGCCTAGGCTGGGCCGCCATGAGTGAAGAACTGCTCAGCCAAGTCGTGTACACGGACTACGGCCAGCTGACGTTGGAGTGGGGCGAAGAGATCTGGGACGGCGACGCTGACCGATTCTTCAAGGACCAACAGAACGGGCTCGTCGGCGCAGCGGTCCCCGACAACGTCGTGATCATGCTTGCCCGTCGGTCAGGCGGTTCCGCCGTACGCATCGTGCTGGAGGCCTCCGAGCCAAGAGCAAGTGCCGACTGGGAAGACGTCGTCGAGGCATCGTTCGACCTGCCCCCAGGTCGTGCCATGCGATGGTCGACCTGGGCGGACGAGTCCGGCGGGTCGCTCGCCGTGCCGCCAGGGCAATACCGTCTGAGAGTGTCGGCCGCGGGTCGGGACGCCGGCGCGCAGGGCGAGTTCGCCGACGAAGTGGTCGATAGGTATCTCGTCGAACTCTGGCCTGCGCCGGTGGCGCCGGATGCTGTACTTCGCGTGGGCAGCGACGACGCCGGCTACTGGCATCAGACTTGGGGAAGTCGCCGCTGAGCCGCCTCACCAGTCTTCTGGCCGGGCCGGCCACGAGCTCTCGGAGGTCGGGCTCCAGAGAACGGTGTCTGCATGGAGACTCCATGGCGAGGTTCTCGACTGCCCTCACGACCCATCCGCTGATCGGCACTAGCGGACGCTGACCGGGCGCGGTCTGCGGCAGATCCGTGCTTTGT
Organism: Micromonospora globispora; assembly: GCF_003857015.1. Taxonomy (GTDB): domain Bacteria; phylum Actinomycetota; class Actinomycetes; order Mycobacteriales; family Micromonosporaceae; genus Micromonospora; species Micromonospora globispora. The sequence continues at coordinate 6,410 of NZ_QGGF01000166.1, forward strand.
GTCCTGGCAACTTGGCCGTGGGCTTCTTCCGATGCGGACTTAGGTAGACGGGCGATGCGTCGACGGCGTCACCGTAGCTCGCCTTCCAGTAGGCCCATCGTGTACGTGTCGTGCCACCGGCCGCCGAGGCGGAAGGTCTCGCGTAGCCGGCCTTCCTCGACGAAGCCCACCTTCTGATAGACGTGTTGGGCGGCTTGGTTGTCGGCGACGACGGTCAGCGTGATCTTGTGAAGCCGCATCTTCTCGAACCCGTACCGGCACGCTGTCCGCACCGCGTCGGTGGCGAAGCCCTTGCCCCAGTACTCCTTTTCGCCGAGGTAGATGTCCAACACGGCGATTCCCGTCTCCGGCTTGGCGCCATGCAGTTGGACCAGCCCGATCAGCGTCGCATCGCTGAGGACCTCGACACCGAAGAGCACGTCGCCGTAGTCGTTGCGGGGCCGCTCGTCCAGTTACTTGCGCACCCGAGCCGGTGTCTGGGGATAGCCCTCGTTCATCCAGCGCATGACGTCCGAGTCGTGGTTCCACTGCCACAGCGACTCGGCGTCCGACGGTTCCATCGCCCGCAGTCTCACCAGCTCGCCTAACGCGTTCACGGCCAGCCCCTCGTCGTTACATGATCAGGTTGCGAACCGGCCCTTCCTAGCACGGCATCAACATCAAGCTCAATCCGAAGAGTGAGTCGACGCACTCACACCGGCAAGCCGGGAGCGCTGGCTATGTCCCGGAGGCCATGTACGCGGCCAGGATGTAGTTGGGGTGCCGGTCGAGGTTCTTGCGGGCCCGGTCGTAGCGCATGGTCGTCCGCGGATCGGCGTGACGGGCGGCGATCTGCACGTCGCGCAGGCTCACGCCAGCGTCGAGCATGGTGGTGACGAAGTGTGGCGCAGATGATGTGCGGGTGCATCCTCGGCATCCGTATCCCTGCAGTGGCCGCCAGGTGCTTGAGTCGGCGGGTTGCCGCGTGTCGGTCCATCCGCGCCCCGAGGGTGTTGCGAAGGATCGGCCCGCTGGTGCGGTCGTCGACGGCCCGGTCGATGGCTCGGGCCACCGCGGGTGGCAGCGGGACGAGCACGACCTTGCCACCCTTGCCGCGCACGCGCAGTACCCGGTGGCCGTGCTCCTCGCCCAGGTCGGCGATGCTGGCCCCGCAGGCTTCGAAGATCCGCAGACCGAGCAGGCCCAGAAGCGCGACCAGGGCGAAGTCGTTCGAGTTGGTCGGGCCGAGCGGTAGTGATCAGTGCCTCGAACTGCAGGTGACCCAGCCCGAGGGTCGGCGACTCGGCCGGCACCGTCGGCCGGCGGACGTAGTCGGCCGGCGAGTGATCCAGGATGGCGTCGATGACGCAGACCCGATAGAACCCGACGACGACGGACAGGCGCCGCGAGACCGTCGAGGGCTGGTACCGGCGTACGTCCTGCAGCCAGCGCACGTACCGCTCGATGTCCACCCGTGCCGCAGCCAGCGGGTCGAGGTCCTGGTCGGTGCACCAGCGTATGAAGACTCGCAGGTCGGACTCGGTATGGACGCGAGTCTGGCCACGGTAGCGGCCCAGGAAGGCGGACACCGCGGCGCACAAGACGAGGTGACCGGTAGGTACGACGCCGGAAGCGGGAGCAGGAAAGGCAGCCATACATCACCGTGCGTTACCAGCGGCGATGAACGCCAGCACGCCCGGAGCGGCAGATCCGGATGGCCGCAGCGCACGCGACCTGCGACATGGGCGGGCGCACTCGGAAGTGCTGCAAGTCGACGGGGTCACGTCCAACGACGCGACGTCACGGATGCCGGACGGCTATGACCCGAACTTCTTCCATTGCCCTTCGGAGACCACCTCGACGGAGCCGTCGACGACCTTGATGGCCGTCTGTTCGTCGATGGCGTAGGCCGGGACACCGATTTCGGCGGCCCACCGCTCTGCGTCGGCCAGGGTGTTTGTTGGGAAAGCGTCCAGGTGCGGGAAGATCGAGAAGTCGACGACTCCCAGGGTGCGGTCGTCCGGCGCGGACGGCCACTCGACGAAGTACGTTCCGATCCGGGGCGTCATCACCATGCTTCCGGCACTCACTCCCACCCAGACCGTGTCGGGCAGCGATGGCAGCAGATCGGCCAGCCCGGACTCCCGCATCCAGTGGCACAGGTACGTCGCGTCGCCGCCGTCGACCAGGAGCACGTCAGCCTCCCGGACCCAGGGGACCCATCGCTCCGCGCCGATGGTGGGCAGTGCGGTGAGCTCGAGGACACCGAGCGACGCCCAACCCAGGCCGGACAGGTACTGAAACACGGGCTCGGCGGCTACGAAGCCCCGCACCGATTTCGGACCGCACATCGGGTGACCCCACTGTGCTGTCGGGACGCAGAGGGCGTGGCACTCGGCGATCGGCTTGCCGAGGAGCTGCACGAGCGCCGAGTGGATGCTTGGGTTCGTGACGCCGCCTGACGTAAGCAAGAGCTTCAAGGTGCCTCCAAATTCGCGACGCGGAAGGTGGATGTGCCTGAAGACCCGGGACCGTGCTGGAACTCATCGGAGGTCGGGCAACCTCTTCAGAGGTCCCTCAGATCGCCAGGTGCGATTGCCCACTAATCCTCCACCCGGTCCTACCCCGCACAACACGCACCCGACCGACGCACGCAGGATGCGCATGGCGCGCCGACCGCTCATCGGCAGATCAGGGTGCCTGCTCGGCTCAAAGGCCAGCTACCGAGCGTGACCACTCGCGATCAGTGTGCGCGCACGGACGGCGGCATGACCGGATGTTCGATAGGCGTCGAACTTGGCGAATGACTACCGGACCGGCAGGAGTGGACACCCGGCAGACGTGATTGAGTGTGTACGTGGCGCTCTATCCGGTGGGTGACCTGTGAGGGCACCGGGAGGCTTGCGGGCCGGGGG
>NZ_QGGF01000399.1 GCF_003857015.1 Micromonospora globispora
CCGTGAGGGTGCCGGCGGTGGCGTCCAGGGTGGCGGGGGTGCCGACGGGGACCGTCAGCTGGCCGACGCCGTGGCCGATAGGGAGGCCACCCAGGACGGGGACGCCGAGGTCAGCGAGGCGGTCGGTGAGTACGTCGACGATGGTGGTGTCCCAGGCGTCGGCGCAGTCGGTGAACTGCCCGACGGCCACCCCGGCCACCCCGTCCAGGGCGCCGCAACGGCGCAGGTGGGTGAGCATCCGGTCGACCTTGTACGGCGGCTCCTGCACCTCCTCGATCAACAGGATCGCCCCGGTCAGGTCCGGCATGTCGGGCGTGCCGATGGAGGCGGTGATCAGGCAGAGGTTCCCGCCGAGCAGCGGACCCTCCGCGCGGCCGGGTACGTGTACCGCCACCGTCTCCTCCTCGGCCACGGCGGCGACGGTGACCGGTTCGGTGGTCATCAGCGCGGTGTGCAGCGACTCCGCCGAGTGGGGCGGGGTCCGGTCGTCCAGCCAGGCCGCGCCGGGGCCGTGCACGCTGGCCAGCCGAGCGCCCCGCCAGAGGGCGAACTGCAGCGCCGTGATGTCGGAGAAGCCGGCCACCACCTTCGGGTCCCGGCGGACCGCCGCCATGTCGATCAGGTCCACCACCCGCTGCGCTCCGTAGCCGCCCCGGGTGCAGATCACCCCGCGCACCTCCGGGTCGGCAAAGGCGGTGTTGAGGTCGGCCGCCCGCAGCTCGTCCCCGCCGGCCAGGTAGCCCCGCCGGGCGTACGCGTTCGGCGCGAGCACCGGCCGCAGCCCCCACCCGGTGAGCAGCTCGATGCCGCGGGCCACCCGTTCCGGCCGGGTCGGCCCGGACGGCGACACCAGCATCACCGTGTCGCCGGGGCGCAGGACGGGTGGGCGCAGGCAGTCGTCGGTGAGCACAGCGGGAGCCTAGTGGGCGTCGGGCCGAGCCCTTCCGGGCGTTCGGCGGCGTACGGGATAGCCTCGACGTCGTGGCGACCGCGCTGGTGATCGAGAACGACCCGACCGACGACCTCCGCCGGCTGGGGGAGTGGCTGACCGAGGGGGGCCTGGAACTGCGGGTGCTCCGCCCGCACGCGGGTGAGGAGCTCCCCGCCGACCTCGAGGGGTACGCCGCCCTGGTGGTGCTCGGCGGCGACCAGCAGGCGTACCCGCTGCCCGACGGCAGCCCCAGCGCGCCGTGGCTGCCGGCCCTGGAGGGGCTGCTGCGCAAGGCCGTCCGGCAGCGGGTCCCCACCCTCGCGATCTGCCTCGGCGCGCAGCTGCTGGCTGCCGCGCACGCCGGCCAGGTCGAGCGGAGCCCGTCCGGGCCGGAGATCGGGCCGACCGTGGTCGGCAAGCGGGACGCCGCCGACGCCGACCCGCTCTTCCGGTACGTGCCGCTGATCCCGGACGTGCTCCAGTGGCACTCCGACGAGATCACCGCGCTGCCCCACGGCGCGACCCTGCTGGCCGCCTCGACCCGCTACCCGCACCAGGCGTTCCGCCTCGGCGACCGGGCCTGGGGGTTGCAGTTCCACATCGAGTGCGACACCGCGATGATCGCCGACTGGGCCCGGGACTCCGAGCAGCTCGCCGAGCTGGGCTACGACCCGGAGCTGGTGGTGGCCGCCTGTGACCGGGTGATGGCGGACGTCGAGGAGGTCTGGCAGCCGTTCGCCATCCGGTTCGCCGCCCTCGCCCTCGGCGAGCTGGACGACGACACCAATCGCCGCAGCCTGCCGCTGCTCGGTCACTGACATGACCCGACCGACCAGGGGGCGGCTCGCCCGGTACGGTTTCGGCACCGCCGAGGGGAACGGCGACGCCCGGGCCGCCGACCTGCTCGGGCCGGACGGGCTCGGACTGTGGCGCCCCGACGAACAGGAACCCACCGGCGAGGCAGCCGCGGAGCTGCTGAATGCCCTTTCCCGGGCCGCCGACCCGGACCTGGCGCTGCGTCAACTGCACCGCCTCGTCGAGGCCGAACGCCGGGTCGCCGGCAAGTCGGCGCTGCTGGACGCGCTGCACGCCGATCCCGGGCTGCGCCGTCGGCTGGTCGCCGTGCTCGGCGCCTCCTCGGCGCTCGGCGACCATTTGGTGGCCAATCCGAACCAGTGGTCGGTGCTGGCCACCGCCCCGGACGGGCTCGCGCCCACCGCCGACGGCCGGCTGGACCTGGCCGCCGCCGGTCGGCTGACCGCGTCGACTCAGCCGATCGCGGTGCTGCGGCAGGCGTACCGGTTGGCGCTGCTGCGGATCGCGGCGGCGGACCTGACCGGCGGCCGTGGCCTGGAGCAGACCATGGCGGCGCTCTCCGCGCTGGCCGACGCCACCCTCGCGGCGGCGTACGAGATCGCCGTCGAGGAGCTGCCGGAGGGCACGCCGCGGCCCCGGCTGGCGGTGGTGGCCATGGGCAAGTGCGGCGGCGACGAGCTGAACTACGTCTCGGACGTGGACGTCATCTTCGTCGCGGCAGACGACGCGGACCTGACCACCGCCACCCTGGTCGCCACCCGGCTGATCCACGTCTGCGGGCTGGTCGCCTGGCCGGTGGACGCCGCCCTGCGGCCCGAGGGCAACCGGGGTCCGCTGGTGCGTACCCTCGCCAGCCACCTCGCCTACTACCGGCGCTGGGCCCGGACCTGGGAGTTCCAGGCGCTGCTCAAGGCCCGCCCGGCGGCCGGCGACCTGGCGTTGGCCCGGGAGTGGATCGACCAGCTCGCGCCGCTGGTCTGGTCGGCCGCCGAGCGGCCGGAGGCGGTCGAGGACGTCCGCTCGATGCGCCGCAGGATCATCGACAACATCCCGCCGAAGGAGCTGGAGCGGGAGATCAAGCGCGGCCCGGGTGGGCTGCGGGACATCGAGTTCGCCGTCCAGCTGCTCCAGCTGGTGCACGGCCGGGTCGACGAGTCGCTGCGGGTGCCGGGCACCATCCCGGCGCTACGCGCGCTGGTCGCCGGAGGCTACGTCGGCCGGGCCGACGGGGAGGCGCTGCTGCGCGGCTACCGGTTCCTGCGCGGCGTCGAGCACCGGCTCCAGCTCCAGGGCCTGCGCCGCACCCACACCGTGCCGACCGAGCCGGCCGCGCTGCGCTGGCTGGCCGCCGCGCTGGGCTACCTGGCCACCCCGGGCCGCAGCGCCGTCGAGGAGTTCCGCGCCGACTGGGTCACCCACGCCACTGAGGTACGCCGGCTGCACGCCAAGCTGCTCTACCGGCCGCTGCTGGAGTCGGTGGCCCGGGTTCCGGCGGACGGGCTGCGGCTCACCCCGGAGGCGGCCCGGCACCGGCTGGAGATCCTCGGCTTCGCCGACCCGGCCGGGGCGCTGCGCCACCTGCAGGCCCTCACCGGCGGGGTGAGCCGGACGGCGGCCATCCAGCGCACCCTGCTGCCGGTGCTGCTCAGCGAGTTCGCCGACGCCCCCGAGCCGGACCGGGGGCTGCTCAACTATCGGCAGGTCTCCGACAAGCTGGGCAGCACCCCCTGGTACCTGCGGCTGCTGCGGGACGAGGGGCCGGTGGCCCGCCGGCTGGCCCGGGTCCTCTCGTCCTCCCGGTACGCCGCCGATCTGCTGGCCCGGGAGCCGGAGGCGCTGCGGCTGCTGGCCGAGGACAGCGAGCTGACCCCGCGCCCCCGGGAGGTGCTCTGCGAGGGTTTCGCCGCGGCGGCGGCCCGGCACGCCGACCCCGAGCAGGCCACCCGGGCGGTACGCGCGCTGCGCCGCCGGGAACTCGTCCGGCTCTCCTGTGCGGACGTGCTGAGCCGGGCGGGCGCGCTCGCCCCGCTCACCGAGCGGGGACCGCGTACCGCCGAGCCCGGCGTACGCCCCGAGCGGGCTCCGACGCTGGCGGACGTCACCGCGGTCGGTGCGGCGCTGGCCGACGTCACCGACGCCACCCTGGCCGCCGCGGTGCGGATTGCCCGGGCCACCCAGCCGGCGCTGCCCGGCCTGCGGTTCGCCGTGATCGGCATGGGCCGGCTCGGCGGGTACGAGTCCAATTACCTCTCCGACGCCGACGTGCTCTTCGTCTACGACCCGCCGACCGGTGCGGACGAGAGCGCCGCCACCGCCGCCGCCCACGCGATCGCCGAGGAGCTGCGCCGGCTGCTCGGCGTGCCCGCTCCCGACCCGCCGCTCGGGGTGGACGCCGACCTGCGCCCGGAGGGACGGCAGGGTCCGCTGGTCCGCAGCCTCGCCGCGTACGCGCAGTACTACGCCCGCTGGTCGAAGGTGTGGGAGGCGCAGGCGCTGCTGCGCGCCCGGTTCGTCTGTGGGGACGCCGACCTGGGTGCCGAGTTCGAGGCGATGGTCGACCCGGTTCGCTACCCGGCGGACGGGCTGATCCGCGAGCAGGTGGTGGAGATCCGCCGGATCAAGGCCAGGGTGGAGACCGAGCGGCTGCCCCGGGGCGCCGACCCGGCCACCAACACCAAGCTGGGCCGGGGTGGCCTGGCCGACGTCGAGTGGGCGGTGCAGCTGCTCCAGCTCCGGCACGCCGGCCGGCTGCCGGCGCTGCGCGGCACCCGGACCCTCGACGCGCTCGCCGCGGCGCGTGACGCCGGTCTGGTCGACCCGGACGACGCCGCCGAGATGGCTGCCGGGTGGACGCTGGCGGCGCAGGTCCGCAACGCGCTGATGCTGGTTCGCGGCCGGGCCGGGGACCAGCTGCCCCGGCACGGGGTGGAGCTGGCCGGGGTGGTCCGGCTGCTCGGCCGGGACGACCCGGGCGAGTTCCTGGACGAGTACCTGCGGACCGGCCGCCGCTCCCGGGCGGCCATGCAACGGGTCATGGAGTCCTGATCCGCGCCGCCGCTACCGGCGACGCACCAGCAGCAGATGGTCGACCAGGGTGGCCGGCTGCCCGTCCGGGCCGGTGATCTGCCGCCGCGGCGCGTCCAGCCGCTCGGTCCGCCAACCGTCCGGGTCCAGGTCGAGCTCGGCCAGGGTCTCCTCCGGGGTGGGGAAGCGCCGGTCCGGATGGGCCGCGCGGGCCCACGGCGGGACCTCGCCGTGTTCGACGACCAGCAGCCGACCGCCGGGCGCGACCGCCCGGGCCGCCGCCCGGAGCACCGCCGCCCGGGGAAACTCCAGTGGTGACTGGAGAAACTGCGCGGAGACCAGGTCGAACTCGCCCGCCGGGAAGGTCCGGCTGAGGTCGTGCCGCTGGACGTCGATCCGGGACGCCATCCCGGCCGCGGCGGCCTCGGCCGCCGCCCGGTCCAGCGCGGTCTGGGAGATATCGACCGCAGTCACCCGCCAGCCCCGCCCGGCCAGCCAGATCGCGTCGCCGCCCTCGCCGCAGCCGAGGTCCAGGGCGCTGCCGGGTGGTAGCGCGCCGGCCACGTCGACCAGATGCGCGTTGGCCCGGCCGCTCCAGAGCCGGTCGCGGCCGCCGTACAGCTCGTCCCAGTGGCGGGCGGTCTCCTCGTCCACGGTCGCCTGCGGGTCGGTCATCCTCGTCACCCTCCTGACGGGCGGGCCCACCCCGCCGGCGCTCCAGATCGTTCACGCCGCCCGGCAAGGCAACAACAATTCTTGCCGGAATGGCAAAGGCGGCCGGGGTCATGTGGGGTTGACGGCGCTACAGATCTGATGACGTGAACGGTTCAGGCGGGAACGTTCAGCCGCCCAGGGTGTACGTGCCGGCGCGGGGCACGGTCACCACCGTCCAGTCGCCGTCGGCGCCGACCGTCGCCCCGCCCGACGCGCCCAGCCAGCGGCTGTACCGCACCCGCACCGGCACCGGGCCGGCTCCGGTGGTCCGGAAGGTCACCGAGGCGCCGTCCTGCCGGACCAGCTCGGCGGGCGCGGCCACCAGCGGAGTCGGGTCGCTCACCGCGTAGAGCCGCCAGTGCGGGTCGGACCAGACCTCGGTGAGGTAGGACTGCCCGCCCTCGACCAGCTCGGCCTCGTCCCGGCCGACCCAGGACAGCTCGGCGTCGGGTACGGCCACGTACTGCACCGCGTTCTCGGCCAGCCAGGCCCGGTAGCTCTCCGCGGTCAGCGGCACGCCCGTGCCGGTGGCACCGGGGACGGTGGTGAAGAAGAGCGGGTTGCGGGCGATGTCCGCCTGGCGCAGCCAGCCCCGGGCCAGCGGCACCTCGCCGAGGTGGGCGGCCTCCCAGTAGTTGCGGGTCGGCGGCACCTCCAGCCGGCCGGTCAGCCCCCGCCTGGTCAGCTCGGCCCGCAGCGGGTCGAAGTACGCCCGGTTGCTGGTCGGGTCGCCCGCGCTCTGCACGTCGGCGGCCACCACCGGCGGCTGCCACCCGCACACCGCCGCGAGCAGCGCCGCCAGCGCGACAGCACCCACCGGACGGGTGTGCCACCGGGACGGGAGCCGGTCGGTGGCCCACCGGGGGAGCCCCGCCATGGCGGCCAGGACCGGCAGGGCGAACATCACCCCCAGCCGGGTCGCGTTCAACCCGACCGGCGTGTGCAGCAGCGCCGCCGCCAGCACCCCGGCCGCCGACAGCAGCGCACCGATCCGCACCGGCCGGTACGCCACCAGCGCGGCCACCACCAGACTGGTCAGCACCGCGTGCAGGGTGTCGGTGCGGCTGATGTTCATCCAGCCGCCCTCGCCGAAGAGCAGCCCGGTCACCGCCAGCGGCGCGGCGGCGGCCACGCCGAGCAGCAGGCCGTCGGCGTGCCGGCGGGTGAGCAGCAACGCGGCGGCGGCGAGGCCGAGGAAGAGGCCGGCCACCGGGCTGGTCGCCGAGGCGAGCAGCGCGGCCAACCCCGCCAACGCCCACCGCCGCCAGCGTCGCGGTGTCGCGGCGGGCAGGGTGAGGGCGAGCAGGGCGGCCAGGCCGAAGGCCACCCCGAGGGCGTACGTCACCCGGCCCGAGACCAGGTTGCCGGCGATGGTGAGCACCCCGACCAGGCTGCCGAGCAGGGGACGGGGCGCCCCGGTACGCACCAGCAGCGCCGCGAACCCGGCGGCCGAGGCGAGCAGTGCGAGCGCGCCGGTGACCCGTACCCCGAGCAGGGCCATCAGGGGCGGGGAGACCAGGCTGTAGCCCCACGGGTGGACCCCGCCGTACCAGCGCAGGTCCAGTGGGGCGGCGCCGTGCGTGGCGAAGAACCCGGCGCGGGCGACCTGGGCGGACAGGTCCGAGCCCATCGTCGGCAGGACGAGATAGAGCACGCCGAGGACGAGCGCGGACGCGGCGGCGGCCACCACCGCCCGACTGTCCCGCATGCCCACCTCCTGACCGCGACCACCGTACTGGCAGCATGTCCGGCGTGCCTCACCACCTCTCACGCTGGATCGGCCTGGCGGGTTCCGCCCTGCTCGCCGTGGCTGCCTTCATCGGCGGTGCGCTGCCGCACTCCGAGCTGCGCCCCACCCCGGTCAGCATCTGGCAGGGCCCGAACGGCCCGCTCGTCATCGCCACCTGGCTGGTCGGCACCGGGCTGATGGCCTGGGCCTGGTGGTCGCTGCGAGACCGGGTGCCGTCCACCCGCTGGGCGCTGATCACCATCGGCCTCTGGATCCTGCCGATGCTGATCACCCCGCCGCTGGGCAGCCGGGACGTCTACGCGTACAGCTGCCAGGGGGCGAGCTACGCCGCCGGGATCAGCCCGTACGAGTTCGGCGTCTCCACCCTGCCCTGCCCGTGGCTGGACACCATCTCGTACATCTGGCGGGACACCCCGGCGCCGTACGGGCCGCTTTTCGTGGTGGTCTCCGGGGCGGTGGTCTCCCTCGCCGGCTCGCTGATCGGCAGCATGGTGCTGTTCCGGCTGCTCGCGGTGGCCGGGGTGGCGCTGGCCGCCTGCTCCCTGCCGGTGCTGGCCCGGCGCTGCGGCGTGCCGGCCGAGCGGGCGCTCTGGCTGGCCCTGGCCTGCCCGCTGGTCCCGGTGCACCTGATCTCCGGTTCGCACAACGACGCCATGATGGTCGGCCTGCTCACCGCCGGCCTGGCAGTGGTGGCGTCCCGACCCGGTCGCCCCGGTCCGCTGCTGGTCGGCGGGCTCCTGCTCGGGCTGGCCGCCGGCATCAAGGTGACCGCCCTGGTGGTGGTGCCGTTCGCCGCGCTGGCCGCGATCGCCGGGCCGTACCGGATCCGCTCGCTGATCCGCGACGGCGCGTGGGTGGTCGGCGCGGCGGTGGCCACCGTGATCGGGGTGACCCTCGCCGCCGGCCTGGACTTCGGCTGGATCAGCGGGCTGGAACAGGGCAACCTGGTCGTCGCCTGGACCTCGCCGCCCACCGCGGTCGGGCAGACGGCCGGCTACATCGCCGGGCTCTTCGGCGCGCACATCGACGCGCTGCCGGTGACCCGGGCGATCGGCGTGCTGGTGCTCGCGGCGCTGCTGATCTGGCTCTGGTGGCGGGCCCGGACCCGGGAGCCGCTCTGGCACGCCGGCCTCGCGCTGGCCGCCACTGTCGCGCTGGCCCCGCTCTTCCACCCCTGGTACTGGACCTGGCCGCTCGCGGTGCTCGCCGCGACCAGCCGGCGGACCGGCTGGTTCGCGCTGGTCGCGCTGGTCTCGTCGTTCCTGGTGCTGGCGGACGGCACCGGTCTGCCCCGGTACACCAAGATGCCCGGCGCGCCGCTGATGACGCTGTTGGTGATCTGGGTGGCCGTCCGGTTGGTACGGTCGGCTCGGGCGGCCCGCCAACCGGCCCCCGCCGACTAGGGAGAGGTGCCGGTGACCGACTCCGGCGAAGCGTCCGCCGCGCCGGACCGCCCGGATCGGGCCGGAGTCGCGCGCTGGGCGGGCCTCGTCGGAGCGGCGCTGCTGACCGTCGCCGGTTGGCTGGGCGGGGCGCTGCCCGCCGCTCCGGACACCACCAGCCTGCTCGACCTGTGGCGGGCTCCGCACGGGCCGTGGGTGCTCGGCTGCTGGCTGGTCGGCACCGTCCTGCTGGTCGGCGCCTGGTGGTCGTTGCGCCGCGGTGCCGCGTCGACCCGGTGGGCGTACCTGACCGCCGGGCTCTGGCTGCTGCCGCTGCTGGCCGCGCCGCCGCTGGGCAGCCGCGACGTCTACTCGTACGTCTGTCAGGGCTGGAGCTGGACGCACGGCGCCGATCCGTACCGGGTGGGCGTGGCGGCGGCGGGTTGCCCCTGGACGGAGGCGGTCCCGCCGATCTGGCGGGACACCCCGGCGCCGTATGGGCCGTTCTTCGTGCTGCTCGCCAGGCTGGCGGTGCTCCTCGGCGGCGGGCTGGTCGGCGCGATCGTGCTGCTGCGGCTCGTCGCGGTGGCGGGCGTGCTGGCGGTCGCGCTCTGCCTGCCCGGGCTGGCCCGGGCCGCCGGGGTGCCGACCCGGCGGGCGGCCTGGC
>NZ_QGGF01000432.1 GCF_003857015.1 Micromonospora globispora
CTGGCGGTCTGTGCCGAGGAGGCGACGTTCGCCTTCACCGAGGTCCGGATCGGGGTGATCCCGGCGGTGATCTCGGCGACCGTGCTGCCCCGGCTGCTCCCCCGGGCCGCCGCCGAGCTCTACCTGACCGGGGACACCTTCGACGGCCGGCGGGCCGCCGAGATCGGCCTGGTCACGGCCGCGGTGCCGGCGAACGGCCTGGACGCGGCCGTCGAGCGGTACTGCGCCTCGCTGGTCCGGGGAGCACCGAAGGCGCTGGCCGGCGCCAAGGAGCTGCTGGGCCGGCCGGCCGCCACCGACCTGCGCGCCGAGATCGCCGAGTTGGCCGCTCTTTCCACCGGGTACTTCCTGTCCGATGAGGGGCGGGAGGGAGTGCTCGCCTTCCGCGAGAAGAGATTGGCCCGGTGGGTGGCCGCTCTGGACGGTGGTCCGGCAGAGAGTGCGAGCTAGGAGCCGCCCGCCCGCGCTGAGCGTGGCCGGGCGGTGACGGAACGGGAGGCAACCGGTCGGACGACCCGGACGGCGCTTCGCGGGACGTACGCTTGCCGGACTGTCGGACAGGAGGTGCGGGTGCGAACTCGGGCAATCGTCGCAGCCGGGGTGGTGGTGGCCGTCGTCGCCGTTCTCGGGGTCTGGCTCGTCGTCCGGCAGTTCGGCCACCAGATCCGCCTTCCGATGGCCAGCCGCACCTGCACCGTCCAGGCCGACGGCCGGGTCGTGCTCGGCGCCGACCAGATGGCCAACGCGGCCACCATCGCGGCGATCGGCGTGCAGCGGCAGATGCCCGAGCGGGCCGTGGTGGTCGCCCTGGCCACCGCGTACCAGGAGTCGCACCTGCGCAACATCGCGCACGGCGACCGGGACTCGCTGGGGTTGTTCCAGCAGCGCCCGAGCCAGGGCTGGGGCACGCCGGAGGACATCCGGGACCCGCGCTACGCAGCGAGCAGGTTCTACGCCGCGCTGAAGAAGGTCAAGGGCTGGGAGTCCATGCGGGTCACCGAGGCCGCCCAGCGGGTGCAGCGGTCGGCCTATCCCGAGGCGTACGAGAAGTGGGCCGACGAGTCCCAGGTCCTCACCCGCGCGCTGCTCGGCCACGCGACCGGCGCGGTGGCCTGCACGGTAGGCCCGACGCCGGTGATGCGCGGCGCGGCCGCGGCCGCTGCGCTGAGCCGTGGGCTGGCGCTGGACTGGGGGCTGCCCGGCCTCGCCGCGTCGACGGACCTGGCCGGGCTGGCGGTGCCGGCGAGCGATGCCCGCAACGGCTGGCGGTACGCGCACTGGCTGGTCTCGCACGCCGACGACAACGGCGTCAAGCGGGTCCGCTTCGGCGATCTGGAGTGGACGGCCAAGCAGGGGACCTGGACCAAGGTCACCGACGGCCGGTCCGCCCCGACCCAGGTGCTCGCCGAGGTCTTCGCCGAGACGTAGGCCGGCGGTCGACCGGCCGGCTCAGGGACGGGTGCCGCTGAGCCGCCGGCGCACCTTTTCCCGGATCGGTTCCGGCAGGTCGGGGACGTCGAGCAGCCGGGGCAGCAGCTCCGGCTCCAGGGTGGTCGCCCGGAACACCTCGCCGAGGGTCACCCCGTGCGCGGGTCGGTCCACCACCTCGACCGGGTCGCCGGGGCCGACCTCGCCCTCCCGGAGCACCCGCAGGTACGCCCCGGGCGCCGCCCGCGCGGTGAACCGCTTGATCAGGTCGGGCATCCCCCAGAAGCCGGCGAAGGTGGCGCAGGGGGTGCGCGCCCTTGGTCACCTGGAGCAGCGCGTCGCCGACGGCCCACTGCTCCCCGATGACCGCTCCGGTCACGTCCACCGCGTACGTGGTGAGGTTCTCGCCGAAGCCGCCCGGCCGGATCGCCCGGCCCAGCTCGGCCGCCCACCAGCCGGCGTCCTCCTCGGCGTAGGCGTAGACCGCCTGGTCGGGCCCGCCGTGGTGGGCCCGCTCGCCGATGAAGTCGCCCGCCACTCCGTCGAAGCGCAGCAGCACGGGCCCGTCGACCGGCCGCTTGTCGATGCCGGTGCGGCCGCTCGCGTCGCCCGCCCACTCCGCCTCGGTCACCACGGCGAGGTTCACCGCCGCCAGCCTGCCCGTCATGGCGGTGAGCCTAGCCGGACCCCGGGGACCCGGGGCATCCGGTGATCAACCCTTGACGGCGCCGGCCACCAGGCCGGAGACCATCCGCCGCTGCACCAGCAGGAAGAACACGATCACCGGCAGGGTGAACAGCGTCGAGGCGGCCATCACCGAGCCCCAGGCGGTGTCGTCCCGGCCGAAGAAGAAGGTCATCGCCACCGGCAGGGTGTACCGGTCCTGGTCGTTGACGAAGGTGAGCGCGAAGATCAGCTCGTTCCAGGCGGTGATGAAGGAGAAGATGCTGGTGGCCACGAGGCCCGGCGCGACCAGCGGGAAGAGGATCCGGCGGAAGGTCTGCGCCCGGCTCGCGCCGTCGATGGCCGCGGCCTCCTCCAGCTCCTTCGGCACCGCGGCGACGAAGCCGCGCAGCATCCACACCGCGAACGGCAGCGAGAAGCCCAGGTAGGTGAGGATCAGGCTGGGCAGCGTGTTGTAGAGGCCGAGCCGCTGGATCATCAGGAACAGCGGGATGACCAGCGCCTCCAGCGGGATCATCTGCACCACCAGCAGCAGGATCAGGAAGGTGGTGCGCAGCCGGAACCGGAACCGCGCCACCGCGGTCGCCGCGAGCAGCGCGACCAGGCCGCTGAGCAGCACGGTCGCCACCGCCACCAGCGCGCTGTTGAGGAAGAAGTCGACGAACGTCACGCCCGGGATCAGGTTGCCGGTGAGGATCTCCCGGTAGTGCTCCAGGGTCGGCTCCGCCGGCACCGGACGCGGCGTGGCCGAGAAGATCTCCTGGTTCGGCTTCAGCGAGGTGGCGATCATCCAGTAGACCGGGAAGGCCGCGAAGAGCGCGACCAGCAGGCCGACCCCGTTCAGGGCGATCCGCTTCACGACTCGTCCTCCTGCCGGAGCACCATGCGGACGTACAGGCCGGTGACCACGAGCAGGATCACCGTGAGGATGACCGCGATCGAGGCGCCGAGGCCGTACTTGGGCGGCGGCGAGAACGCCTCCGCGTACGAGTAGATCGAGAGCATGAACGTCGACCGGTCCTGGGTGCCCCCGGCCAGGACGAACTGCTGGGTGAAGACCTTGAAGTCCCAGATGGTGGAGAGCACCACCAGGATGCCGAAGACCGGTCGCAGGGTCGGGAAGGTGACCGACCAGAAGACCCGCCACGGCCCGGCGCCGTCCACCCGGGCCGCCTCCTGGAGCTCGCTCGGCACGCTCTTCAGCCCGGCCAGCACGCTGACCGCGATGAACGGGAACGAGTGCCAGACCACCACCAGGGTCAGGATGGTGAAGAAGAGCAGCGGCGAGTTGAACCAGCCGTACCCGGTCCAGTCGCTGCGGCCGAAGAGCGCGGTGGAGAGCCCGTCGGGGAGCTTGTTGAACAGCCAGGTGACCAGGCCACTGGTGTCGTCGAAGATCCACTTCCAGACGATGGTGCCGGTCAGGGCCGGGGTGGCCCAGGCCAGCATCACGCAGCTGGCGACGAAGGTGGCCATCCGCTTGCCGAGCCGGTTGAGCAGCAGCCCGACCAGGGTGCCGAGGATCATCGTCAGCACCACGTTGGCCGCGGCGAAGAGCACGGTGTTGCGCAGCACCGTACGGAAGAACGGGTCGCCCAGGATCTGGGCGTAGTTGGCCAGGCCGACCCACGGCCACTCGCGGTCCCCGCGCAGCTGCCGGACGCTGTTCAGCTTGTAGAACGACATCGCCACCACCTGGCCGAGGGGCCAGAGCAGCAGCACCGCGATGATCGCCAGGCAGGGCAGGAGCAGCAGGTACGGCAGGCGGTCCACACGGCGGCGCCGCCGCGCGGGGGTCTCCCGCGCGGCGGCCTCGTCGGTGGCCTCGATCAGCGTGGTCACTTGGCGTTGAGGATGCTTTCCATCTCGGTGGCCGCCTCGGCGGTGGCCTGCTCGACCGTCTTCTGACCCTTCATGACCGAGCTGTTCATCGCCTGGGTCACCGTCTTGGTCCGGCTGACCTCGACCCACTTCGGGGTGAGCGGGGTCAGCTTGGTGTTCTGCATGGCGGTGGCGAACGCGGCCATCACCTTGTCGTCGGCGTAGTTACCGCCGCTGACCAGGTCCTGGTAGACCGGGAAGAAGCCGAGGCTGCTGGCGAACTCCTGGTCCTTCTGCTTGCTCAACAGGACGGTCAGGTAGTCCCAGGCCAGGTCCTGCCGCTTGCTGTCCTTCCAGAGGGCGATGTCGGAGCCGCCGGCGAAGGCCGGGGCCGGCTTGCCGTCCGGGCCGGGGATGGGGAACGTGCCCCATACCTTCTCGATCTCCGGGTTGTCCTTCTTCATCGCGCCGCCCTGCCAGCTACCGGCGAACGCCATCGCCGCCTTGCCGGTGGCGAACTGGGTGCGGGCGTCGACCTCGTTCCAGCCGGCGGCGGCCGGCGGGGCGACCTTGTGCACGGTGACCAGGTCGGTCCAGAACTTGACCGCCTTCTGCGCCTCCGGCGTGTTGTAGCCGGACTTCCAGGTGTCGCCGTCCTTGGTGGCGATCTCCGCGCCGGCGCCCCAGAGGAAGGAGTAGAACGGCAGCTCGGAGTTGCCCGGCAGGGCGATGCCGTAGGTGCCCGGCTTCTTGGCCTGAACGGTCTTGGCGACGCTGACCAGCTCGTCCCAGGTCGTCGGCGGCTTCACGCCGGCCTCGGCGAACCAGTCGGTGCGGTAGTAGACGGCCCGCACGCCGGCGTACCACGGCACGCCGTACTGCTTGCCGTCGAGCTGGGCGTTCTTCACCAGGTCGGGGAGGATGTCCTTGCCCTCGGCCCAGCCGTTGAACTTGCCGCTCACGTCGGCGAGCGCCTCCTGCGCCGCCCAGCCCTGGGTCTCCGTGTTGCCGAGCTCGGTCAGGTCCGGTCCCTCGCCACCGGCGAGCGCCGCCTGGAACTTCTTCGGCGCCTCGAGCCAGGGGATGTACTGGACGACCACGTCGGTCTCGGGGTGCTTCTTCTTGAACTCGGTCTCGACGCCGTCGAGGAACTTCGTCTGCGCGTCGCTCCCCTCGCCCATCATCCAGACCGTCAGCTTGCTGTTGTCGGCGGCCTTGTCGTCATCATCGGAGCCACCGCAACCGGCGAGCACCATCGCAGCCGAGGCCACGATGGCGGTGACCGGAGCCAGCCGCTTCCACCTGTTCACGCCACATCTCCCTCGCGCCGTTTGGCACTAACCTTCTCCGCCGCACCTTAGTAGGAAAAATTCCTTTACGACAGGGGTAGCCGCGAAGCTCAGGCGAGGCGACCGTATCGCAGCCGGCCGGGTGGCCGGCAGGGATGCCGTCCGGGCAGCTCCAAGCCGTGCGGTAGACGGGCAGACGGAAGCGGGCGCCCGACCGGATGGTCGGGCGCCCGCTTGAGCAGACGGTGTGTCGGTCAGTACCGCGAGACGCTGCGGCGACGGCCGATGCCCGCCACCAGGGCGACGGCGATGGCGGCGAACAGGACCTGCAGCAGCAGCTCGCGCCAGTCGATGCCAGCCGTGTCGGCGAAGCCCGACGCCCGGGCGACCACGGTACCGAGCAGCGCGGCGCCGACGCCGATGAGCATGTGCAGCCACATCGGCATGTTCTGGCGGCCCGGCACGACCAGTCGGCCCAGCGCGCCGACGATCAGACCGACGATGAGGGCGGTGATGATTCCGGTAGCGGTCATGGTCGTTCTCCTAAGCACAAGTGGGATGTATTTCGTTGTGGCGACCGCTATGTTCCCGACCCGCCGAAAATCCAAACCGACTTCCGTGACGGATTGCCCCTCCAGGGCCGAGACCAGCACTTTCCTCATCCTCCGGCGGCGACGGATCGACCTTTCGGCATCGACACGGTCGAATCTGCCGACGGCCGGAGGCATGCCGGGCACGGCCGGCCGACCCGGCTTCCGCGCAGACGCGAGCGGGCGCCCGACCATCCGGTCGGGCGCCCGCTTCAGCAGACGATGCGTCGGTCAGTACCGCGAGACGCTGCGGCGGCGGCCCACGCCGGCCACCAGGGCCACGGCGATGGCGGCCAGCACAACCTGGACCACCAGTTCCATCCAGTCGATGCCGGAAGTCTCGGTGGCGATACCCAGCGCCCGAGCCAGCACCGTACCGAGCAGCGCGGCACCCACGCCGATCAGCATGTGCAGCCACATCGGCATGTTCTGGCGGCCCGGCACGACCAGGCGGCCAAGAGCGCCGACGATGAGACCAACAACGAGCGCGGTGATGATGCCCCAAACGGTGAGCTCCACGGTCGCCCTCCTCCTCAAGAAGTTTCACACGGTGTCGTGTGGTTCCTGTCGTTGACCGCTAGATGCCCGACCGCCCGAAAAACCAAACCGACTCAACCGTGAGCGGGACGTGAAACGTCGATGTCGAGAGCCCGCGTCGGTTCCGCTGGACGCGGCGAAGCCGCAGGTGGGCGGCCGTACCCCAGCGCCCGGACGCCGGTCCCCGCCGTCGGGGAAAATCCCCGGGTACGCGCCGGAAAACGGCCGGCACCCCGTGGAGGGACCCTGCGGATCCGTCCACCGGGGTGCCGGCCGGACGTCAGGTGTCGCCGGTGGGCCGGCGACCGGTCACTTCTTGCCGGGGGCCTTGGCCTCGCCGGAGTCGGAGGAGAGCGCCGCGATGAAGGCCTCCTGCGGGACCTCCACCCGGCCCACCATCTTCATCCGCTTCTTGCCTTCCTTCTGCTTCTCCAGCAGCTTGCGCTTCCGGCTGATGTCACCGCCGTAGCACTTGGCGAGCACGTCCTTGCGGATCGCGCGGATGGTCTCCCGGGCGATCACCCGGCTGCCGATGGCGGCCTGGATGGGCACCTCGAACTGCTGACGCGGGATCAGGTTGCGCAGCTTCGCCGCGATGGAGACCCCGTAGTTGTACGCCTTGTCCTTGTGCACGATCGCGCTGAACGCGTCCACCGGCTCACCGTGCAGGAGGATGTCCACCTTCACCAAGTCGGACGCCTGCTCGCCGGAGGGCTCGTAGTCCAGCGAGGCGTACCCCTTCGTCCGGCTCTTGAGCTGGTCGAAGAAGTCGAAGATGATCTCGGCGAGGGGCAGCGTGTAGCGCAGCTCCACCCGGTCGGCGGAGAGGTAGTCCATGCCGAGCAGGCTCCCCCGGCGGCCCTGGCAGAGCTCCATCACCGCGCCGACGTAGTCGTTCGGGGTGAGCACGGTGGCCCGCACGGTCGGCTCGAACACCTCGGCGATCTTGCCGGTCGGGTACTCGCTCGGGTTGGTGACCACGACCTCCTGACCGTCCTCCTGGATGGCCCGGTAGACCACGTTCGGGGCGGTGGAGATGAGGTCGAGGTTGAACTCACGTTCCAGCCGCTCCCGGATGATCTCCAGGTGCAGCAGGCCGAGGAAGCCGCAGCGGAAGCCGAAGCCCAGCGCGCCGGAGGTCTCCGGCTCGTAGACCAGCGCCGCGTCGTTGAGCTTGAGCTTGTCCAGCGCCTCACGCAGGTTGGGGTAGTCAGACCCGTCGATCGGGTAGAGGCCGGAGTAGACCATCGGCTTCGGGTCCTTGTAGCCACCCAAGGCCTGCGTCGCCGGTCGCGAGTTGATGGTGACGGTGTCACCCACCCGGGACTGGCGGACGTCCTTCACGCCGGTGATCAGGTAGCCCACCTCGCCGACGCCGAGGGCGTCGGCCTTCACCATCTCCGGCGAGATGACGCCGATCTCCAGCAGCTCGTGCACGGCGGCGGTGGACATCATCTTGATCCGGTCGCGGGCGCTGATCCGCCCGTCGATCACCCGGACGTAGGTGACCACGCCCCGGTAGACGTCGTACACCGAGTCGAAGATCATCGCCCGGGCGGGCGCGTCCGCGTCGCCGACCGGCGGCTGGAACTGCCGGACGATCTCGTCGAGCAGGTACGGCACACCCTCGCCGGTCTTGCCGCTGACCTTGATGCAGTCCGCCGGGTCGCCACCGATCAGGTGGGCCAGCTCCTCGGCGTACTTCTCCGGCTGGGCGGCCGGCAGGTCGATCTTGTTGAGCACCGGGATGATGTGCAGGTCGTTCTCGAGCGCCAGGTAGAGGTTGGCCAGCGTCTGCGCCTCGATGCCCTGGGCGGCGTCGACCAGCAGGATCGCGCCCTCACAGGCCGCGAGGGACCGGGACACCTCGTAGGTGAAGTCGACGTGGCCCGGCGTGTCGATCATGTTGAGCACGGCCTGCTCGCCGGCCCGCTCGCCCTCCCGGATGGTCCACGGCATCCGGACGGCCTGGCTCTTGATGGTGATCCCGCGCTCGCGCTCGATGTCCATCCGGTCGAGGTACTGGGCCCGCATCTGCCGGGGGTCGACCACGCCGGTGAGCTGCAGCATCCGGTCGGCCAGGGTCGACTTCCCGTGGTCGATGTGAGCGATGATGCAGAAGTTCCTGATGCGCCCCGGGTCGGTGGCACCAGGAGCGTTCGCGCCGGGATCGAGCGTCGGTGGCACAGCGGTCCGTTCTGGTCGGCTGACGTGAGCAGGGCCGGCGCGCGCCGACCCCCTCTATGCTCCCACGTCGCCCCGGAAGCGGTCCGATCACTCCTGGGGTACCCCGGCGACTCACTCCGCGGGTGGGTGGCTCACTCCGCGGGCGGCTCGACGAAGAGGGCGGCGAGTCGGGGCAGCCGACGCCGGGCCTCTTCCTCGTCGTCGAAGTCCCAGAAGTCGTTGAGGTCCGGCACGGGCACCGGGTCGCGGTCCGCCGACAGGTCGGTCGCGGTCGCCTTCCGGTACGCCTCCCAGGGCACCGCGAGCATGTCCTCGCACTGGAACTCCTCGCCGCTGAGCGAGGCGGCCCGGACCTGCGGCAGCTCCGCGAGGGAGTCCGGGTCGTCGACCGCCCGGGCGAAGACCGCCCGGCCCTGGGTCATCAGCCAGCCCCGGAAGTACTCGAAGCCGTCGTCGGAGGCACCGTCGTTGATCAGGTAGGCCGCACCCCAGAGGTCGACCTTGTAGGAGGCGGCGAGCACCCGCTGCTGGTGGTGGGCGTACCCGACGATGTCGTCCGGATTCCGCTCGGCGAGCAGGGCGACCGCCCGGGCGGCGACCGCCTCGGGCTCTCCTCCGGCACCGGCCCGGGCCTGGTCGATCAGCTGCCAGAAGTCGTCGGTCCTCATGGCTGGCCAGTCTGGCAGAGCGGACCGACAGCCCGGCGGCGGCGCGGCGGGGGTCGGCGCCGGGGCTCGGC
>NZ_QGGF01000380.1 GCF_003857015.1 Micromonospora globispora
GCGCGGGACGACGGCTTCGACTTCTTCGACTGGCTGTCGGCGGTCGACGAGTTGGCCGAGGGGTTCGACGTGGTCGTCCACCTCTGGTCGACCATCGGGCGGCACGGGCTGGTGCTGCGCACCCGGGTGGCGAAGCCCTGGCCGGGGGCGAAGGAGCCGGGCGAGTCGGAGACCGGCGGGCGTCGGGGTGGTCCCCCACTCCCCCGGCGCCGGTACGCCTGGCGGGCGGATCGGCCGGCGGCCCCCGCCGGCCTCCGACTCGCCCGGCTCCTTCGCCCCCGGCCAGGGCTTCGCCACCCGGGAGGCGAGCACAAACTCCTTGCGCAGCGGGTGCCCCTCGAACTCCGGCGGCAGCAGCAGCGGCTTCAGCTCGCCGTGCCCGTCGAAGCCGATGCCGAACATCTCGTACGTCTCGCGCTCGTGCCAGGCCGCGCCCGGGTAGAGGTTGACCACCGACGCGACCGAGGGCGCCTCCCGGGGGACCCGGGTGCGCAGCAGCAGCCCGTGCCGCCCGATGGTCGACCAGAGGTGGACGACCACGTCGAACCCCTCGGCCAACTCGTCGACCGCCGACAGCCAGTCGAAGAAGTCGAAGCCGTCGTCCCGCGCCGCGCGCACCGCGTCCCGCCAGCTCGCCGGGGGTACGTCGACGGTGGCCCGCGCGTACCCCTGACCGCCGGACACCGACGCGGTGACCTCGACGGGCGCGAGCAGCGCGGCCAGCCGGTGGCCGACCTCTTCCGGAGTCATGCCGCTGATCCTATGGCCGGTGGGGGACGGCCGCGTCGGCCCGCCCGACCACCCTCTCCCCGCTTTTGCCGGCAGCGGGCGGGCTGACGGGGAAAGATAAGAGCCGTGCGTGCTGTGACTGTCACACCTGGTACCCCGAACTCGCTGCGCTGCGTCCCGAACTGGCCGGAGCCCGCCCCGGAGGAGGGCGCGATCCTGGCCGAGGCGCTCGCCGTGGGAGTCTGCGGCACCGACCACGAGATCATCGCCGGGCACTTCGGCGAGCCGCCGCCGGGCACCGACACGCTGGTGCTCGGGCACGAGGCGCTGGGGCGGGTGCTCGAGGACCCCACCGGCACCCTGCGGAAGGGCGACCTGGTGGCGGGAATCGTCCGGCACCCGGACCCGGTGCCCTGCCCCAACTGCGCGGTCGGCGAGTGGGACATGTGCCGCAACGGGCAGTACACCGAGCACGGCATCAAGGCGCTGCCCGGGTTCGCCCGGGATCGGTGGCGGGTGCACCCGGCGTTCGCGGTCCGGCTGGACCCGGCCCTGACCACGGTCGGCATGCTGCTCGAACCGATCAGCGTGGTGGCCAAGGCGTGGGACCACATCGAGCGGATCGGCAAGCGCGCCGAGTGGAAGCCGCAGAGTGTGCTGGTCACCGGGGCCGGACCGATCGGCCTGCTGGCCGCGCTGCTGGGGAGCCAGCGTGGGCTGGCGGTGCACGTGCTCGACCTGGCCACTACCGGCCCCAAGCCGGACCTGGTCCGCGCGCTCGGCGCCACCTACCACGCCAAGCCGGTGGCGGAACTCGACTTCGAGCCGGACGTGGTGATCGAGTGCACTGGCGTGCCGAGGGTCGTCCTCGACGCGATGTGCAAGGCCGCGCCGAACGGCATCGTCTGCCTCGCCGGGGTGTCGAGCGGCGGCCGGACCATCGACTTCGACGCCGGGGCGCTCAACCGGGCCCTGGTGCTCGAGAACAACGTGGTCTTCGGCTCGGTCAACGCCAATCGCCGGCACTGGGACCAGGCCGCCGAGGCGTTGGCCCGGGCCGACCAGGGCTGGCTGAACTCGCTGATCACCCGGCGGCTGCCGGTGGAGCGGTACACCGAGGCCTACACCGCCGGCGAGGACGACATCAAGGTGATCATCGACTTCACCGCCTGAGGCCGCGCCGGCTCAGATGCCGGGCAGCCTGCCGTTGCGGAACAGGTCCACGAAGAGCTGGTGGTCGTGGCGGGCCTGAATCCCGTACGCGTGGGCGAAGTCGACCAGGTGGCCGACGAAGCCCTCGGCGTCGGCGTCGACCGCCGCCACGATCGCCTCCTCGGTGGAGTAGTCGACCAGATCGTGGCTGGACTCGTCGTCGGCCACCGAGTGCATCCGGGCCACTGCCCGGCCCAGGTCGGTGAGCACCCCGGTCAGCTCCTCCGGCTCGTTGACGTCGGCCCAGTCCAGGTCGGCCGCGTACGGGGAGACCTCGGCGACGAGCTGGCCGGCCCCGTCCAGCTCGGTGAAGCCCACCCAAGGGTCGGCGTACGCCTGGAGGGCCCGCTGCGACTCGGCGGTCCGGTGCCCCTGGTGCCGGAAGTAGCCGCGGACCCGCTCGTCGTCGATGTGCCGGGCCACGGCCGGCACCTGGGCCTGCTTCATGTAGATGACGACGTCGTTCTCCAGCGCCTGGGTGTGCCCCTCCAGCAGCAGGTTGTACGACGGCAGCCCGGCGGAGCCGATCCCCACGCCCTTGCGCAACACCACGTCCTTGATGCGCGCCTCCACCGGGCGGTGCCTGGCGGTGGCCTCCGGCAGGGTGCCGAGGTACGCCTGGAAG
Source organism: Micromonospora globispora (assembly GCF_003857015.1). Taxonomy (GTDB): domain Bacteria; phylum Actinomycetota; class Actinomycetes; order Mycobacteriales; family Micromonosporaceae; genus Micromonospora; species Micromonospora globispora. The sequence goes on from NZ_QGGF01000380.1 coordinate 2,567, forward strand.
GCGGCGCAGACCTTGTCCCGGGTGTCCTGGTCGATCTCGAAGACGCCGTCGCCGAGGGAGAACCGGCGCTCGTAGTTGTCGATGGTGGTCTGCGTGGCGAGCAGGTCGACCCGGGTGTTGAGCCGGGCCTGCTGGAGCACCCGGCGCAGCACCCCGTCGGCGTTCTCCAGGGTGATCGAGCCGATCGCGTCGTCCCCGCCGGCGGCGATGGCCCGCAGCTCGGTCAGGTACGACCGGGCGAACGCCCCGACCAGGTCGCCTATCACCCGGTCGGAGAGCGCCTTGGCGTACCCGAGCAGCGCCACGCTCGCCGCGAAGCGCCTCAAATCCCAGGAGAACGGGCCGACGTACGCCTCGTCGAAGTCGTTGACGTTGAAGACCAGTTGCCCGGAGGCGTTCATGTACGTGCCGAAGTTCTCGGCGTGCAGGTCACCGTGGATCCACACCCGGCTGGTCCGCTCGTCGAGGAACCGGTCGTCGGCGAAGTCGCCGCGCTGGTCGGCGTAGAACAGCGACGCGCTGCCCCGGTAGAAGGCGAACGGGGAGGCGGCCATCTTGCGGAACTTGCGGCGGAAGGCCGCCGGGTCGAGCGCCATCGACGCGCCGAACTCCTCGGTCAGCACGTCGACGATGAAGGCGGAGCGCTTCTCCGCGGACTGGGTCATGGTCCGCAGGCTAGACGCCGATCGCCACCCGCGGCCTCAGCCTGCCGGTGGGCGGACCGGTGGGGCGGTCAGCGACTCGACCGGACGCGGCGCGGTCTCCGCCGGGCCGGCGTCCACCGGCGAAGCGAGCCGGTCGGGGCGGGGAACCCCGCCGATCCCGGCCTGCTCGGCGGCGATCTTCTCTTGGAGGCGGAGGATGCCGTGCAGCAGCGCCTCCGGCCGGGGCGGGCAGCCGGGCACGTAGACGTCGACCGGGATGATCTGGTCGACCCCCTTGGTCACCGAGTACGAGTCCCAGTACGGGCCGCCGCAGTTGGAGCAGGCGCCGAAGGAGATGACGTACTTGGGCTCGGGCATCTGGTCGTAGAGCCGCTTGATCGCCGGGGCCATCTTGTCGGTGACCGTGCCGGAGACCACCATCAGGTCGGCCTGCCGGGGCCCGTGGGCGAACGGGATCACGCCGAGCCGGATGAAGTCGTGCCGGCCCATGCTGGTGGCGATGAACTCGATGGCGCAACAGGCCAGCCCGAAGTTGAACACCCACAGCGAGTAGCGACGCCCCCAGTTCAGCACGAACCGGATCGGCTCGCCGAGCACGGCCGGTAACTGCACCTCGGGCCTCCCTTGCGTCTCCCCCGGTCCGACAGTCAATCACAGGATTTCGCACCGCCCCCTGCAACCGGCAGGCTGAGCGGAGCGTGTGACGAAGAGTTGCGGGGTCGCGGCGGGGGGAGGAGACACGTGACGGTGAGCATCGACGAGCTGCTCGGCGAGCCTCCGCCCGACATCGCGGAGCCCGAACAGTCCGAGCAGCACGAGGTCGTCGACTTCGACGAGCTGTACCACGTTTCCGCGCGCTGACCGTCCAGCTCGCCGCGTACTGCGGGGACCTGTCGATGGCCCAGGACCTGACCCAGGAGGCGTTCTGCCGTGCCTTCACCCGCTGGTCGACCGTTTCGCGGTACGACGACCCGGTCGCCTGGATCCGCCGCGTGGCGTGGAACCTCGCCACCAGCCGATGGCGGCGGCTGCGTACCGCCCAGTCCTTCCTTCGCCGGCAACGTGAGGAACACGTCCCCGGCCCCAACCCCGACCGGGTGGCGTTGCAGGCCGCGCTGTCCCGGCTGCCGGCCCATCACCGCCGCGCGGTCGTCCTGCACTACCTGGCCGATCTGCCCATCGCGGAGATCGCCGCACAGGAGCAGGTGGCCGAGGGAACGGTGAAGTCCTGGCTCCACCGGGCCCGCGCCGCGCTGGCGACGCACCTGAGCACGAACGAGGTGACCGATGACTGACCAGGAGAACGACCCGCTGCGCGGCGAGTTCGCGGCGTACCGAGAGATTCTGCTGGGGGAGGTGCACCCCGCCGGTCCGGTCGCCGTCCGCCGGGCGGTCCGCCGTCGTCGACGCACCGCGACGACGGCCACGGCCGTCGGGGTGCTGGGGGTGACCCTTCCGCTGGCCGCCTGGGCCGGGGTGGGCCGCCACCCGGCGCCCGTGGCCGTCCCGACCGCAGCCGCAGCCGTGACGACCTCGCCGAGCACGCCCGCGGCGCCCACACCGGGGACACGGATCACCCGCGAGGACCTGCTGGCCGCCACCGTCGACCTGCCGCCCTGGCCGGCGGGGGCACCGTGCGCGTCGGGCCCGACCCGGTTGATCGACCCGCAGGGCCGACCCGGTGACGCGATCCTGTCGATCTTCGGCGGGGGTTACGGGGACGTCGACGACGACGACGTTCCCGAGCCGGTGATGCTCGTCCGCTGCCTGGTCAGCGAGGGCATGTACCCGGAACAGGTGCTGGCCTTCGACCGAAACGCCGACGGGCGGATCGTCGTCCTCGGGCAGGTCTTCCACTCCGACGCCGGCAAGCCGGAGTATCTGTGCTCGCTGAACGTCCGCCCGGACGGACTGGTCCGGATCGAGGTGACCGACGTGGTGCCGAGCGGTGCCGAGCTGCCCGGGCGGGCGCACCGGCAGTGGCGCGCCTACCGCTGGGACGGCGAGGCGTTCCACCAGACCGACGGGCCGACCAGCTTCGGCGGGGCAGCACCGTCGTGACCGGCTCCCTGCCGGGCCCGAGCGCGCCACTCCGGCCGCCGGTCACGCGGCGGGTCACCGGTCCCGCGGACGTGGTCAATTTTTTCGCGCATCCGGGCGCAACCGAAAAGGGTCGCCGCGCGTGTTCCCCCTGCCGGGCGGCCGCGCCCGGCGGACGGGGCGTAATCGGGGGCTGACGGCGGCCGCTCGGTCGGTTGACCGGCTGGCGGTCGGCGTCAGCAGGCCTGCCGGGAACGGCGGGCCAGTCCCGTCCACCGGCGGGCGGCGCGGTGCCGCGGCCCGGTCGGCAGTCAGCCGGCCCGGCCGCGGCGGGCCTGTTCCATGCTGCGGTGCGGCGCGGTGGTCGGCGGGTGGGCGCGTACCCTTGGGCATCATGAGTGCCCCGTCCACGACGCCGCGCCCCGTCGCGGCCAATTCTGGCGACGGCTCCAGCTCGGCGCGTCTGTCGCCACGCCGGGACCTGGCGCCGTCGGTCTGGCCCCAGCTGGAGCCGCTGCTGCCCCAGGTGACCAAGCCCATCCAGTACGTCGGTGGCGAGCTGGGTGCGGTGGTCAAGGACTGGGACGCCGCGGCCGTCCGGTGGGCGCTGATGTACCCCGACGCGTACGAGGTCGGCCTGCCGAACCAGGGCGTGCAGATCCTCTACGAGGTGCTCAACGAGCTGCCCGACGTGCTCGCCGAGCGGACGTACGCGGTCTGGCCGGACCTGGAGAAGCTGATGCGCGCCCACGGCGTGCCGCAGTTCACCGTCGACGCGCACCGCTCGGTGCGCGACTTCGACGTGTTCGGCGTCTCCTTCTCCACCGAGCTGGGCTACACCAACCTGCTCACCGCCATCGACCTGGCCGGCATCCCGCTGCTCGCCGCCGACCGCACCGACGCGGACCCGGTGATCGTGGCCGGCGGGCACGCCGCGTTCAACCCGGAGCCGATCGCCGACTTCATCGACGCCGCCGTGCTCGGCGACGGCGAGGAGGCGGTCCTGGAGATCACCACGATCGTCCGGGAGTGGAAGGCTGAGGGCTCCCCGGGTGGCCGGGACGAGCTGCTGCTGCGGCTGGCCCGCACCGAGAGCGTCTACGTCCCGCGCTTCTACGACGTGGACTACCTGCCCGACGGCCGGATCCAGCGGGTCGTGCCGAACCGCCCGGACGTGCCGTTCCGGGTGCACAAGCGCACGACGATGGACCTGGACGCCTGGCCGTACCCGAAGAAGCCCCTGGTCCCGCTCGCCGAGACGGTTCACGAGCGGTACGCGGTGGAGATTTTCCGGGGCTGCACCCGCGGCTGCCGGTTCTGCCAGGCCGGCATGATCACCCGCCCGGTCCGGGAGCGCTCGATCACCACCGTGGGGCAGATGGTGCAGCAGGGGCTGGAGTTCTCCGGCTTCCACGAGGTGGGCCTGCTGTCGCTGTCGTCGGCCGACCACTCCGAGATCGGCGACATGTGCTCCGGTCTTGCCCAGCAGTACGAGGGCACGAACGTCTCGCTCTCGCTGCCGTCCACCCGGGTGGACGCGTTCAACATCGACCTGGCCCAGGAGTTGTCCCGCAACGGACGGCGTACCGGTCTGACCTTCGCCCCCGAGGGCGGGTCGGAGCGGATCCGCAAGGTGATCAACAAGATGGTGTCGGAAGAGGACCTCATCCGCACCGTGGTCACCGCGTACACCAACGGCTGGCGGCAGGTGAAGCTCTACTTCATGTGCGGTCTGCCCACCGAGACCGACGAGGACGTGCTGCAGATCGCCCGGATGGCCCACGAGGTCATCAAGGCCGGGCGGGCGGCGACTGGTTCGAAGGACATCCGTTGCACCGTCTCCATCGGCGGCTTCGTGCCGAAGCCGCACACCCCGTTCCAGTGGGCGGCGATGGAGCGGCCGGAGGTCATCGACAACCGGCTCAGGATGCTCAAGCAGGAAATCAACTCGGACCGCTCGCTCGGCCGGGCGATCGGTTTCCGGTACCACGACGGCGAGCCGTCGCTGATCGAGGGCCTGCTCAGCCGCGGTGACCGCCGGGTCGGCGCGGTGATCCGCAAGGTCTGGGAGAACGGCGGCCGGTTCGACGGCTGGAGCGAGCACTTCTCGTACCAGCGCTGGGTGGACGCCGCCGCCGAGGTGCTGCCGGCCTTCGGCGTGGACCTCGACTGGTACACCACCCGGGAGCGCGACGAGCTGGAGGTCCTGCCCTGGGACCACCTCGACTCGGGCCTGGACAAGGACTGGCTCTGGCAGGACTGGCAGGACTCGCTGTCGGAGTACGAGCAGGACGATTGCCGGTGGACCCCGTGCTTCGACTGCGGCGTCTGCCCCTCGATGGACACCGACATCCAGATCGGCCCCACCGGCCGGAAGCTGCTCCCCTTGACCCCGGTCAACGGCCTGAAGCTGCCCACCGGCGCCCAGCAGTGACGGCAGGGTGGCGGGCGGCGTACCGCCCGCCACCCGTCCGGGTGATCATGTAGCTGTCGTCACCGACGACACCGCCTGGTCAACCCCGTCCCGATTCCCGAGGAGCCCGACGATCAGTAAGAAACCACAGCCGGAAGGCGGGCAGGCGCCCGTCGTCCAGCGCGTCCGGATCCGGTACGCCAAGCGCGGCCCGCTGCGGTTCACCTCGCACCGGGACTTCGCCCGGGCCTTCGAGCGCGCGCTGCGCCGGGCCGGCGTGCCGATCGCCTACTCCCAGGGCTTCACCCCGCACCCCAAGATCTCCTACGCCAGCGCGGCGCCCACCGGCGTGGCCAGCGAGGCCGAGTACCTGGAGATCGGGCTCCGCGAGCTGGTCGACCCCGGCGAGCTGCGGGCCGTCCTGGACGCCGCACTGTCGCCCGGACTCGACGTGCTCGACGCGGTGGTGGCCGACGGCGGCAGCCTCGCCGACCGGATCGAGGCGTCGCACTGGCGGATCGAGCTGCCCGGCGTGGAGCCGGCCGTGCTCGAGAAGGCCGTGGCCGCCTTCACCGCCGCCGAGGAGATCCAGGTCGAGCGGATGACCAAGCAGGGGCGACGGAATTTCGACGCCCGGGCAGCCGTTATCCAGATCGATGTGGTGACGCCGTCGGAGACGCCTTCCGGGGCGGCGGCCCTACCGTGTGCGATACTCGAACTGGTCGTGCGGCAGGTCACCCCGTCCGTACGACCCGATGACGTCCTTTCCGGCCTCCGCGTGGTGGCCGACCTGGAGCCGCCGGTCGCCCCGAAGGTGATCCGGCTGGCGCAGGGCACGCTGACCGCGCAGGGCGCGATCGTGGATCCGTTGGATGCGGACCGCGACGGGGCAGCCATCGGTGGGCACTGACCGAAAGGTCGGTGTCCCAGGCAGGCAGACTTCGGCGGTCGCGCACCTCGCGCGCCCGGCGGAAACACCTTTTGCGGCGACCCTGCGTGGCAGCGCTCACCCGCGCCCGGGGCAGCCAGAACTGGAGAACGTCCATGCTCGAGAACGAGCCCGAGGGCGGCGAACGGACCGGCTCACAGCCGGCCGGCGAAACCGCCGACACCAGCACCGAGAGCACCACCGCGGCCAAGCCGGTCCGCAAGCGGACGAGTCGCCGGCGGGTGGCGCCGCTCAACCAGCCGGAGCAGACCGACGTGCCGGTCGAGGCGTCCACAAACGCCGGCTCGACCAGCGGCGAGGCGCCTCAGGCGGAGGTGCTCGCCCCGATCGCCGGTGAGCAGGAGCCCAGCCCGAAGACGCCCCGCCGTCGCCGCAAGGCGACCACCGCGAAGGCGGTCGAGGAGCCGGTCACCGCCGCCGGCGTGGAGGGGGCCTCCGAGGAGGTGGTCCCGCCGGTCAAGGTGACCCGTACCCGCCGCCGGAAGACCGCCCCGCCGGCCGCCGAGCCGGCGCCCGAGACGCCCGCCGCCGAGCCGACGGCCGAGCCGCACGCGGTCGCCGAGCCGCAGCCGGACACCGAGCCGACCC
>NZ_QGGF01000163.1 GCF_003857015.1 Micromonospora globispora
CGTCCGGGCCGACCAGCAGCGGCGGCGGGTGCCCGGCGTTGCACCAGAGCAGCCGCGCCCGGTGGGGGTCGCCCGACGGTCCGGGCGCCCACACCTGAGCCAGCACCGCCGAGGCCAGCGTGTCCACCCGCAGGCCGGCCATCGCCCGTTCCAGGCCGGCGAGGGTCTCCGCGGGCGGCGCCCCCATGATGTACGCGATGCCCCGCAGCTTGCTGCGCATCTGGGCCATCCTGGCCAGTGCCCGGCGGTCGTGCCCGGTCACGTCGCCGATCACCAGGGTGGTGGCGCCGTCGGCGGCCGGGAAGGCGTCGTACCAGTCGCCGCCGACCTGTTCGTGCTGGGCGGCCGGGTGGTAGCGGACGGCCACCGCCAGCTCGGCGGTCTGCAACGGCTCGGTCAGCATGCTGCGCTGCAGCGTCACGGAGGTCTGCCGTTGGGCGTCGTGCACCCGGATCCGGTCCAGCGTCTGCGCGCACTGGGCGGCGAACGCGCCGAGCAGCTCGACCTCCCGCGGCGAGAAGGGATGGTCGTCCCGCCAGCCGACCGTGAGCGAGCCGAGCAGCCGGTCGCCCAACCGCAGTGGAAGCGCGGCCCAGGCCCGCAGCCCGGTGTCGACCAGGACGTCGCCCATCTCGTCGGCCCAGGCCAGCGCGGCGGCCCGGTCGGGCAGCAGCACGGTCTCGCCGCGCAGCGCGGCCACGCAGGTCGGGAGCGGGCCGTGCAGCGGCAGGTGGCTGTAGCGCTTGCGGGTCATCCCGCCCAGGCTCTCGGTGAGGGTCAGGTGCAACTGGTCGCTGTCGTCCCGGACGGCGACCGCTCCCCCGTCCGCGCCGAGCGCCGCCAACCCGCGGTCGATGATCACCTCCGTCAACCCGGTAACCGTCTCGCAGCCGGCGAGCTGCCGGGCGAGGTCTACCAGGGTGCTCAGTTGGCGAGTGGCCAGCGCCTCCGCGTCGAGGCCGGCGCGCAACTCGCGGGCGCGGGTGTACAGGTCGGTCTCGATCTCCCACATCCGCCGCCGGTGGTCCTCGCCGAAGGTCCGCTCGGTGTCACCCCGGCCCCGCTGCGTCATGAACTCGGTGACGTCCTCGGTACGGTGCAGCAGCAGCACCGTGCGCCCGTGCTCGTCGACGAGGGGCACGGTCACCGGGCTCCACCAGCGCACGGTGAACCGGCCGGTCTCGTCGGGGAGGTCGTACCGCTGCAGCGGCATGGTGTCGGTCCGGCCGGTGTCCCGGGCCCGGATCAGCGACGCCCGCAGGTTCCGCGCCCCCGAGGCGTCCGGGTCACTCGGATTGGCCGGAAACGTCGCGAAGACATCCCGACCGAGGACGTCCTCCCGGGTACGACCGGTGACCCGTAGCGCGGCGTCATTGATCTCGACGATCGACAGGTCCGGGGTGAGCACCATGAACGGCGCCGGGGTGGCCCGGAACAGGCGCACGTAGTCCAGCGGCACCGGCCCGGCCGGTCCACCCGTCGTCGCGTTCATCGCCCCTCCCCCATCTGGTCCGCAGATCCTTGCCCGCTTTCCGATCCGGCGAATCGCCGCCCCCGAGATCGAACGACCGGGCTACCCGCGTCGGCGGCTGCGACGCCCTCCTCGCCGGCGGGGCCGGACGCGCGGGCCAGAAGCGGACACCCGCCCGTCCGGTACCGCGAAAAGGGGGGGCGTAACAGGCCGGATGGTGGGTAAGCCGCACCGCTCGAAAACGGCGGAGGGGGATCAGATGTCCGAACGGCACACCGCACTGCGCTCGATGCACGACCTGGGCCTGGCGGCCTGGTTCGGCGGCTCCCTGATGGGAGCGCTCGGCGTCAACGGTGCGGCGGCAAAGATCGACGATTCGACGAAGCGACTGCCGGTGGCGTCGGCGGGGTGGGCGCGGTGGACCCCGGTGAACGCCGCGGCGATCGGCACGCACCTGGCCGGCGCGGTGGGTGAACTGGTCACCGAGAGCCCTCGGATGGCCGCTCAGTCCGGCGTGGGGCGGATGAGCGCGGTGAAGACCGCGCTGACCGTCGGAGCGCTCGCGGTGACCGGTTACAGCCGATTGCTCGGCATGAAGTTGGCGAAGGCGGGCAGCCCACCTGTCGAGGGGGTCACCGAGCCGAACTACCAGACCCCGGCGAACGTCGCCTCCACGCAGCGGCAGATGAAGTTGTTGCAGTGGGCGGTCCCGGCGTTGACCGGCGCGTTGGTGGTGGTGACCGCGTACATGGGTGAGCAGCAGAAGCCGGGCCAGGTGTTCCGGGGAATGCTCGGCCGGGCCGGCGGCCTGATGGCCGCGCCGAAGACGATTGGCAAGGTGGCCGGGATGGGGATGGCCAAGGGGCCCATGGCGATGGCCGGCATGAAGATGGCCAAGCGGCCCATGGCGATGGCCGGCCGCTGACGACCCGATCCGCGGAGCGGCCGGCAGCCGGCGGGCTGCCGGCCACTCGGCGCGCTGCGGACGCGGCTCTTCGCCGAGGGGGACCGCCGGCGCGACGATGCGGGGCCGGCTCACCGTCGGACAACCGGCGCAGGGTGGGCGGCATGACCGGCGCGGTGGCGGGCAATCAGCGCGGGCAGGGGAACCGACCCAGGCGAGGTGGCCATGACCAGCAAGGACGGACCGGGCACGGGCGGCGAGCGGCGAGGGCCGGAGTCGGTCGCGCCGTGGGGGACGACCGACGGGTTCGACGCCGACGCCCCCTGGGGTGCGGGCGAGGACTCGCCGATGGACGAGGGCAGCGAGGAGAACGCGGTGCCCGAGGACCACCGCGGCGAACTCCGGGCGGGCGCACCCACCGGTAAGGGGAAGCCGGGCGGCCGGCACGACTTCGGCCCGGTGGAGCCGACGCGTACCCCGCAGGCCGGACCCGGCGCGCCGCCCGATCCCGCGCCGAGCCGGCGGACCTTCCCGGACGACCGGGCCGGCGAGGACCTGCCGGACAACGCCCTCGAAGAGGCGACCGGAATGCACCCCGAGGGGGTCAGCTGGCGGGGTTGACGGTCCACCCGCGCGGGCGGGTGATCGTCGGCCGCGTGGCGGCGGCGTTTGGCGTCCGTCCGCCCGGGCAGGAAGGGCCATGGCGCGCGACCGCACCCACCGCCTCGACGACACCCTGCCGCTGGCGCTGAAGGGGTACTCCTGGCTGCCCGACCGGCTGCGCCGGGCGAACGCGGACGTGCTCGTCACCCGCCTGCTCGGGCAGCGTGCGGTGGCGCTGCACGGCCCGGAGGCGGCCCGGTTCTTCTACGACGAGCGGCACATCCGCCGACACGGCGCGATCCCGGGGCCGGTGCAGGACACCCTCTTCGGCCGGGGGGCGGTGCACACCCTGGACGGGGAGGCGCACCGGGTCCGCAAGGCGATGTTCATGGCGCTGCTCACCGGCGGGATCGACGGGCTGGTGGCCCGAACGGAGGCGGCCTGGGACGAGGCCGCTCGCGGCTGGGCGGAGCGGCCGTCGGTCGTGCTCTTCGACGTCACCGCCGAGGTGCTGACCCGCGCGGTCTGTGCCTGGACCGGCGTACCGGTGAGCGAGGCAGAGGTGCCCGACCTCGCCGCCGACCTGGTCGCCCTGGTCGACGGGTTCGCCACCGCCGGCCCCCGGCACTGGCGGGCCCGGCGCGCCCGGGGCCGGCGCGAGGCGTGCCTGGCCGACCTGGTCGAGCGGGTACGCCGCGGCGACGCCACGGTTCCCTCCGGTTCCGCGGTCGGCGCGGTCGCCGCCCACCGGGACGCCGACGGCAGCCTCCTCGATCCGCGTACCGCGGCGGTGGAACTGCTCAACATCATCCGGCCGACGGTCGCGGTAACCTGGTTCGTCGCGTTCGCCGGGCACGCGCTGCACCGCTGGCCGGCGCACCGGGAGCGACTGGCCACGGCCGACCCGGCCTTCGCCGAGGCGTACGCGCACGAGATCCGGCGCTTCTACCCGTTCGCGCCGTTCGTCGGCGGGCGGGCGGTGACCGAGCTGAGCTGGGCCGGTGAACGGATTCCGGCCGGCGCGACGGTGCTGCTGGACCTGTACGGGCAGAACCACGACCCGCGACTCTGGCCGGACCCCTACCGCTTCGACCCGGACCGCTTCGTCGGCCGGGAGATCGGCGAGTTCGAGCTGGTGCCGCAGGGCGGTGGTGATCCGCGTACCGGGCACCGCTGCCCGGGCGAGATGACCACGGTGGCGCTGCTGCGGGCGCTCGCGGTCCGGCTGGCCCGGCTCGATTACCGGCTCCCGCAGCAGGATTTGGACATCCCGCTGCACTGCATCCCGACCCGCCCGGCCAGTGGCGTGGTCATCGAGGTCTCCCCCACCGCCTGACGCCCCCGCGCTCGCGGCTCCCGACGCGCCTCGCCGAGCACTGCCTCCATGCCGTGACCGCAGCGGCCCGACCGCGCGCGGCGGTCGGGCCGTTGCGGATCAGGTCAGCGCTGGCCGGCCGTCGACCAGAGGTCCCGCTCGGCCTCCGGCGACGGGTGCAGGCCGGGCTCGTGCAGGCCCTCCTCGGCGACCCGCCCGATCCGGGCGTACGCCTCCGGCCGGACCGACTTCAGCACCAGGCCCCAGATCAGGCCGATCACCGCGGCGGCGACCGGGATCAGCGGCAGCAGCCACTTCAGGTACGCGGCGGTGTCCGGGGCCAGCATGGCGTCGAAGTTGAGCAGCAGGACGGCGAGGACCGCACCCAGCATGATCGTGCCGAGGACCGGCGCGACGACCCGCTGCCAGAGCGTCTCCGGGCCCGACCGACCCCGGAAGAAACCGACGACGGCGGCGGAGGTGAGCACCATCAGCAGCACCACGCCGACCGCGGCCGCGCCGGACAGCCAGGTGAACAGGTCGATGACCGGGTCCCGGCCGACGACCGCGAACGCCATGAAGACGACGACCGCGAGCACGCTCTGCACGATCGACCCGGCGATCGGCGCGCCGGAACGGTTCGAGGTGGCGCCGAGGAACCGCGGCAGGACGTGCTCCCGGCCGAGGGCGAACAGGTAGCGGGCGACGCCGTTGTGGAACGAGAGCAGCGCGGCCAGCACCGAGGTGATGAACAGGACGTTGGCGACGTCCGCGACGACGGTGCCGGCGTACTGGTCGAGCGCGCCGAACACCACGCCGGGGCCCGCCTCGCCGGACGCCTTCGGGGCGTTCTCCGGGCCGGTGAGCACGGTCAGCGCCCAGGCGGACAGGGCGTAGAAGAGGCCGGTGAAGGCGACCGCGATGTAGGTGGCCCGGGCGACGGTGCGCCGCGGGTCCTTGACCTCCTCGCTGTAGATCGCGCCGCTCTCGAATCCGGTGAAGCAGGCGATCGCGAAGGCCAGCACCGCACCGAAGCCGGCGGTGAAGAGGTTGCCCGGGGCGATGCCGTCGAAGGTGACGGCGCCGCCGGCCGGGTGGCCGAAGGAGACCACGTCGAAGATGACCACGACGACGCACTCGAGGCCGAGCAGGATCGCCAGGACGGTGGCGTTCAGGTCGATCCGCAGGACGCCGAGCAACCCCACGAGGGCCCAGGCGACCAGGGCCCAGATCCACCAGGCGAGGTCGATGTTCGCCTTGGCGGCCATGAAGTCCTTGAGGATGGCGCCGAGCAGGCCGTAGAGGCCGATCTGGATGGCGTTGTACGCGGTCAGGGCGACCGCCGAGCCGGCGACCCCACCGGCCCGACCGAGCCCGTTGGCGATGTACGCGTAGAAGGCGCCGGCGTTGGCGACGTATCGGCTCATCGCCGCGTAGCCGACCGCGAAGACGGCCAGCACGACGGCGAGCAGCACGTAGCTGAGCGCGGCGCCGATGTTGCCGCTGACGGCGTACATGGTGGTGACGCCGCCGCCGAGCACGGTCAGCGGTGCCGACGCGGCGACGGTGAAGAAGACGAGATGGGCGGTCCCCAACCGACCGCGGCGCAGCCCGCTGTCGGAGAAAAAGGGGTCACTGGACACGTTGGCTCCAGGGGGCGTGAGGGGGTTCCAGAGGCGTGGGGATCGGAGATCCTGGGGCAGAGTATTGGCCATCACTGATGGTCACAAGTCCACTTCGGACAATCAGCGGTAACAACTGGCTGACTGTCCGAATTGAACTGTGAGTATCCATGCCGTACCGTGCCGTGTCGATGCTCACGGCCGTCGGCTGAGGATGACGATGACCTACCACAGTGCACATTCCGCGTACCGGCTCGCCGATGCGCTGTTCCTGATCGGCCACGATGAGTTCTCCGGCAAGCCGCACGTCGCCATCGACCGACTCAACTGCGCCCTGGCCGGCGCGGCGCTGGCCGAGCTGATCTTCGAGCGCCGGATCACGATCGACAACGGTGGCGTGATCGCGATCGACCGGCGGCTCTGGCAGGAGCCGCTGACCGACCTGCTCGTCACGGAGATCATGGGCCGGGAGGGGGTGCACCCGACCCGGCTGTGGATTCGCTACCTGCGCGACCACCTCAACATCCAGGAGCGGGTCGGCACCCGGCTGGCGACCGCCGGGGTGGTCCGCCGCGAGCAGGGCCGCGCCCTGCGCCGATCCGTCCGATGGCCGGCCATCGACCCGAACCAGGCCGCCTCGCCCCGGGTACGCCTCACCGCCCTGCTGATGCGCCAGCAGCGCACCGAGCTCGACCCGGGGACGCTGCTGCTGGCCGGCCTGACCGGCGCGGTCGGTTTCAGCTCGAACGTCTTCGACGACCAGGTGACTGCCCGGATGCGCGACTGCCGGCAGTTCCTCCCGCCGCCGCTGGACGGCCTGCTGTCGGCGGTGGTCGCCGCCCTCGACGCGGCCACGGTGACGGTGCGCCGCTGACCGCCCGCCCCGCCGTCGACGGGGCGGGCGACGCGCGTCAGGCCGGGTTCCGCCACATCGGGTAGAGGCTCGGGCCGTCCGGCAGGTCCAGCGTGACCTCGCCCCGGGCGAAGCCGTGCCGCTCGTAGAGGGCGGCGTTCCGCGGCGAGCTCGCCTCCAGGTACGCGGCGGAGCCGATCTCGTCCAGCCGTGCGAGCTGGTGCCGTAGCAGCGCCGAGCCCACGCCCCGGCTGTGCTGGTCGGGGTGCACCGCGATGAAGGGCAGGTACCAGTGCGGCGCACCCGGGTGGTTGGCGGTCATCAGCTCGTCGAGGATCCCGAACCGCTTCGTCGCCTCGGCGCCGATCGACGCCTCGAGGGCCTGGTACAGCCCGTCGCCCTCGTCGCCGCCCGCACTGCCGTCGACCGGCAGCCACAGGGCCACGCCCGCGCCGTCCCCGGCCAGGTGGATCTCACCGGCGTCGAGGGCCAGCGTGACGAACTCGCCGAAGAAGGCTGGGTGGGCCGCCGCCCGGTGCCGGTCATCGGGGAAGATCCACCCGCTGACCGGGTCGCGCATGAACGCTTCCGCCAGGATCATGCCGACGACCTGCGCGTCGGCGCTCGACGCGCGCCGGATGTCTCCCTGCCAACTAGCCACTGGCTTTCTCTCCCGAACCCTGGCCCGGCCACTCGGACCAGCACTGTGGACACACGACGCTCGGCACGCTACCAGTGGCGTGGCACGCCGCACAGAGTCCCGGGCATCACGATCGTCCAAAGTGTCCTCCGGTCTTCCGCCCGACACGATCGGGTAGCAAACTCGGCTCCGGACACCGGGACTCCGCAACGTCCCGGTGCGACACTCCGAAAGGGACGCAATGAGAAGACTCGTGGCGACCATCGCCACCGCCGGGCTGATCCTCGGCGGCGCGATGGCCGGTCCGGCCCAGGCGGCACCCGCACCCCGACGCACCGCCGCCGCGCCGTCGTACACCCCGCCGCCCATCACCTGGGGTGCGTGCGCCAGCCCCGGCCTGCAGCGCCGCGGCGGCGAGTGCGGCTTCGTGGAGGTTCCGCTCGACTACGCCCACCCGCGGGCCACGAAGATCAAGCTGGCCGTCTCCCGGATCGCGCACCGGACGCCGGCGGCGCGGTACCAGGGGGTCATGCTGGTCAACCCGGGCGGCCCGGGTGGGTCCGGCCTCGGCCTGTCGGTGCTCGGCGAGTATGTGCCGAACGGCGCCGGTGACGCGTACGACTGGATCGGCTTCGACCCGCGCGGAGTCGGCGCCTCCGAGCCCGCGCTGGCCTGCGACGGCGGCTACTTCGGCTACGACCGGCCGTTCTACGTGCCGGCGACCCCGAACCTGGAGCGGACCTGGCTGAAGCGTTCCGAGGGGTACGCGAAGGCCTGTGCGGCGACCGGCGGCGGGCTGCTCGACCACCTGAGGACCACCGACACGGTCCAGGACATGGAGAGCATCCGCAAGGCGCTCGGCCAGGACCGGATCAACTACTACGGCTTCTCCTACGGCACCTACCTGGGCCAGGTCTACGCCACGCTCTATCCGCAGCGGGTGCGCCGGATGGTGCTGGACGGCAACGTCGATCCGCGCAACGTCTGGTACCAGGCGAACCTGGACCAGGACATCGCCTTCGACCGCAACATCCGGATCTACTTCGACTGGATCGCCCGCTACGACAGCGTCTACCACCTGGGGCAGACCGGCCGCGAGGTCGAGCGGCGCTTCTACGCCGAGCAGCTCAAGCTGCTGAAGAAGCCGGCCGGTGGGGTGATCGGCCCGGACGAGTGGACCGACATCTTCCTCCAGGCCGGCTACTACGTCTTCGGCTGGGAGGAGGTCGCGCGCGCCTTCGCGGGCTGGGTCCACGGGGGCGACTGGCAGACCCTCAAGGCGCTCTACGACAGTGCCAACCCGCAGGGTCCGGGGGCGGACAACGGCTTCGCCGTCTACCTCGGCGTGCAGTGCACCGACGTGCAGTGGCCGAAGAGCTGGCAGAGGTGGCGGGCCGACAACTGGCGGACCTTCGCCCGGGCGCCCTTCGAGACGTGGGGCAACGCCTGGTTCAACGCGCCCTGCCTCTGGTGGGGTGGCGAGGCCGGCAGGCCGGTGCGGGTCGACGGCCGCAAGGTGGGCGGCATCCTGCTGATCAACGAGACCCTCGACGCGGCGACCCCGTACCCGGGCGCGCTGGAGGTGCGCAGCCGGTTCCCGAAGGCGGTGCTGGTCGAGGGGGTCGGCGGCAGCACCCACTCCGGCTCGCTGAGCGGGGTGGCGTGCGTGGACGACACGATCGCCGCGTACCTGGCGACCGGGGAGCTGCCGGCCCGGGTCGGCGGCCGCCGCTCGGACGTCCGGTGTGACCCGGTGCCGCAGCCGGTGCCGGCCGGGGCGTCGGCGTCCGCCCGCGGCGCCGGC
>NZ_QGGF01000416.1 GCF_003857015.1 Micromonospora globispora
CGCGCCGGGCCACCACCTGCCAGCTCTGGCGGTACGAGGGCACCACCGCCGCGCCCACCCTGCCGGTCCCCTCGGCCGAGGCGGCGGAACGTCTCCGCCAGCTCGCCCACCCGGCCTGGCCCCACCCGCCGGCGGCGTACGACGCGGCGGTGGGCCTGGCCACCGTCGACCTGGCCGATCTGCTCGGCCTGCTGGTGCACCCACCCGAGCCGCCGCCGACCGCGCTGGGCCGGGTGCTCGCCGGCCAGGACCCGTCGCTCTGGGTCCGATGCGTGCAGGTCTGGGCCTGCCTCGGCCTGCTGCACCACCGCACCGACGAGCCGTGGGCGGAGTCCACCCGGCGCCGGGTGCTGGTGGAGCTGGTCTGGGGGGTGGAGGACTGGATCACCGAGGCGGCGCTGTACGCCCT
The DNA here is from genome assembly GCF_003857015.1 of Micromonospora globispora. GTDB lineage: Bacteria > Actinomycetota > Actinomycetes > Mycobacteriales > Micromonosporaceae > Micromonospora > Micromonospora globispora. The sequence goes on from NZ_QGGF01000416.1 coordinate 410, forward strand.
GGTCACCGCCGCCTGGGTCGACCCCGCGGTACGAGACGACGTGGCCGGGGTGGTGGCCGAACGCCTCGCGGACGTGATGGCCGTGGCCCGCGAACGCCGGGTGCCGATCGCCACCTCCCTGGCCCACCTGGCGCTGGCCACCCCGGCCCTCGACCCGGCCACGACGGCCCTGGCCCGTGAACTGATCTCGGGGCCGCCGGCGGCCGCCCCGATCGGCCCGCTGCGCCGCCTCTGGCGCCGGCTCGTCGCCCTCCTCCTCCACCGCCCCTGACCCGCCACACCCTCACCGACCGCCGGCGGCGGGGGCCGGGGGCCGGGGGCAAGATCGACACCAGATCAACATGCGCCGCGGCCGCGCCGTACCCGGGAAGGGTCGGCGCGGCCGCGGCGGGGAGCGTCAGGCGACGGGGGCCTTGCCGAGAGCGGCCTCGGCCTGCTCGTCGGGGCTGGCGGCCGCCGACGGGGCGTCGTTGGTCGAGCGGAGCGGGACCTCCTTGATGAACCAGGCGAGCACCGGCACCGCGACGGTGAAGACCACCGCCCAGAGGAAGACGTGCGAGATGGCGTCGGCCAGGCCACCCAGGACGACCTCGCGCAGCTGCGGCGGCAGCTCCTTGAGCTTCTCCAGGTCCATGCCCCGGCCTTCACCTCCGCCGCCGCTGAACGCGCCGCCGGCCGACGAGTCGGCGAGCCGGTTGGCGAAGATCGCGCCGAAGAGCGAGATGCCGAACGAACCGCCGATCGAGCGGAAGAAGGTGGCTCCACCGCTCGCCGCGCCGAGGTCCTTCTGCTCGACGCTGTTCTGTGCGATCAGCATCGAGGTCTGCATCAGGAAGCCCATGCCCGCGCCGAGCACGACCATGTAGAGCGAGGACGCGGCCTTGCTGGTGTCGACGTCCAGCCGGCTGAGCAGGAACATGCCGGCGGTCATCACCACGCCGCCGACGATCGGGAAGATCCGGTACCGGCCGGTCTTCGTGATCGCCCGGCCGACCACCAGCGAGACGACCAGCATGCCGAACATCAGCGGCAGCAGCAGCAGGCCGCTGTTGGTGGCCGACGCGCCCTGCACGGTCTGCTGGTAGAGCGGCAGGAAGTTCATCGCGCCGAACATCGCGAAGCCGAGCAGGAAGCCGATCACCGAGATCAGGGCGAAGTTGCGGTTGGCGAAGAGCCGGAGCGGCAGGATCGGCTCGGCGGCCCGGCGCTCGACGAACCCGAAGATCACCAGGGCGACCGCCGCGAGGGCGGAGAGGCCGAAGATCTGCGGCGAGGTCCAGTCGTACTCGTTGCCACCCCAGGTGGTGACCAGCACGATCGCGGTGATGCCGACGGAGAGCAGCGCGGCGCCCAGCCAGTCGATCTTGTGCTCGGTGCGGTACTTGGGCAGGTGCATCGTGGTGGCGAGCACCAGCAGCGCCAGACCGCCGAGCGGCAGGTTCACGTAGAACGCCCAGCGCCAGGAGAGGTTGTCGGTGATGAAGCCGCCGACCAGCGGGCCGGCCACCATGGCGATCGCCATGATGCCGGCGATCATGCCCTGGTAGCGGCCCCGCTCCCGGGGCGGCACCAGGTCACCGATGATCGCCATCACGCCGACCATCAGGCCGCCGGCGCCGAGGCCCTGAACGGCCCGGAAGGCGATCAGCTCGATCATGCCGCTGTCGACGCCACCGAAGACACCCGAGCCGGACATGCCGCAGAGCGCCGAGCCGATCAGGAAGATGACCACCGAGGTGAGGAAGACCGTCTTGCGACCGTAGAGGTCACCGAGCTTGCCCCAGATCGGCGTGGAGACCGTGGTCCCCAGGACGTACGCGGTGACCACCCAGGTGAAGTGGTCGACGCCGCCGAATTCCCCCACGATCCGCGGCAGCGCCGTGCTGACGATCATGTTGTCGAGCATCGCGAGCATCATCGCGATCATCAGGCCGAACAGCACGACCCGGACATTGGGCCTCGTAGACGCCTGGGCTGGTTGACTCATGGGTAAGCTCCCCCGAAGACTGTGACCGACTTACTTGCCGCCCGGCTAGTTACCTTACTAGCCGCACGGTAAGTTGGTGGGTAGGAACCGTCAAGCGAGATAGGTGGTAAGGGTGAGGGAGAGCACAGGCGGCACGCGGCAACGCATCCAGGCCGTCGCGCTGGAGCTCTTCACCGAGCAGGGGTACGAGAAGACCTCGCTGCGGGAGATCGCCGAGCGGCTGGGCGTGACCAAGGCCGCCCTCTACTACCACTTCAGGAGCAAGGACGAGATCGTCAACAGTCTCGTCGAGGACCGGCTGCACCGGATGGACGAGCTGATCGCCTGGGCCCAGACCCAGCCGGCCACCCTGGCCACCCGCCGGACGCTGATCGCCACATACGCCGACGCGATGTTCGCCAGCGAACTGCCCTCGGTGATGCGCTTCTTCGAGCAGAACCAGACCGTGCTGAAGAGCCTCGCCGCCGGGCAGCAGATGCGGGACCGGATGCTGCGCCTCGCCCAGGAGCTGTCCCGGGGCGACGACTCCCCCGCCGCGCAACTCCGCGCCGCGCTGACCCTCTTCGCCGTGCACAGCAGCTTCTTCGTGGTGCAACAGCCGCACATCACCGACGAGGAGCGGAAGAAGATCGCGCTGGAGGTCGCCGACGAACTGCTGGCCCGGATCGCCGACGGCGACTGACCCGGCCCGGATCCCGGACGCCGGTCAGCCGCGCATGGTCAGGTCGAGGCGCAGGCCCAGCAGGTCCACGCCGGGCAGCGGCGACCAGTCCTTCTCCGGCACCCGGACGAAGCCCAGCCGCTGGTAGAGCCGCTGCGCCGAGGCGGCCATGCCGCTGCGTACGCAGATCACCACCGCCGAACAGCCCAGCCCGGTGGCCCGGGCCAGGCAGGCGTCGACCAGGGCCGCCCCGGCACCACGCCCCTGGGCGGCCGGATCGACCGCCAGCATCCGGAACTCCGCCTCGCCGGGGCCGGAGAGCTCGGCGTACGGGGTGCCGGGCAGCACGAACGTCACCGCGCCCAGCACCTCACCGGTGGCCTCGTCGACGGCCACCAGCACCTCGCCGGTCTCCGCCCGGGTGGCCACGTCGGCCAGCACCGTGGCATAGCCGTTCTCGCCCTTGAGCTGCCCGTCGGCCTCGTAGGCGGCGACCGTCAGCCGGGCCACCGCCGCGAAGTCCGCCGGGTCGGCGAGGCGAACCGAGACGCCGGTCAATCGATCACCGCGATCAGGTCGCCGTCCTGCACCACGTCCCCCTCGTTGACGGCGAGCTGCTTGACCACGCCGTCCGACTCGGCGACGACCGGGATCTCCATCTTCATCGACTCGAGGATCACCAACGTGTCCCCCTCGGACACGGTGTCCCCGGCCGACGCGACGACCTTCCAGACGTTCGCCACCATCTCGGCGCGGATCTCCTCGGCCATCTCACGGCCCTCCCTCTCCACCGGTGTGTCGAACGGTATCCAATCATGACCCGGATCACCGCGGGCGCGGAGCGGTCGCCGCGCCGCTTTCGGCCCCGCCGGACCACCGGCGGCGCGGGCGGCACTAGCATCAGCGGGTCGGACCCCGGACGCCCGGAGGACCGGTACGCGACCTCCGCCGCGCTCGCCCGCGGTCGGACCGTGACCAACTCAAGGAGGCACAGCATGGCGAAGAAGGCCCGCCGGAAGAAGGCCCGGAGGAAGAACAGCGCGAACCACGGCAAGCGCCCCAACTCCTGATCGGCGGCGGGGCACCCGCCGGAGACGATCGCCCCCGGCGCGAGGCCGGGAGACACCGGTGGCCCGGGTCCGATCGGACCCGGGCCACCGGTCGTACGTACGTCAGTCCGCCAGCTCGCGTGACTCGCTGGTCTCGAAGACCACCAGCTCGGTCAGGCGCACCCGCAGCCGCTCGCGCAGCTGCTCCGGCGCGGTCTCGTTGCCGCAACAGCGGGCAACCAGCGCCTTCACCTCCTGCTCGATGCCGTACTCGCGTAGGCAGGGCCCGCACTCGTCGAGATGGTGGCGGATCAGGGTGCGCCGCTCCTGGCCGCACTCCAAATCCAGGTAGAGGTACACCTCCGCGAGCACCTCGCGGCAGTCCGTCTCGTGCGGCTCTCCACAGCTCACGATCACACCTCCCGGCCGGCGGCGGCGGTCGAGCCCTTCGACGACGGCGCGGAGCTGAAGCCCCGCTCCGCGGCGTACTGCTCGAGCAGCTTGCGCAGATTGCGTCGACCCCGGTGCAGACGCGACATCACGGTGCCGATCGGCGTACCCATGATGTCGGCGACCTCCTTGTAGGAGAAGCCCTCGACGTCGGTCAGGTAGACGGCCAGGCGGAACTCCTCCGGCAGCTGCTGGAGGGCCTCCTTGACGTCGCTGTCCGGCAGCCGGTCCAGCGCCTCGGTCTCGGCAGAGCGCAGCCCGCTGGAGGTGTGCGACTCGGCCTCGGCGAGCTGCCAGTCGGTGATCTCGTCGGTGGGCGCCTGCACAGGCTGGCGCTGCCGCTTGCGGTAGGAGTTGATGTAGGTGTTGGTCAGGATCCGGTAGAGCCAGGCCTTCAGGTTGGTGCCCTGCTCGAACTGGTGGAAGGCGGCGTACGCCTTCAGGTACGTCTCCTGGACCAGGTCCTCTGCATCCGCCGGGTTGCGCGTCATCCGCAGCCCGGCAGCGTAGAGCTGATCGACGAAGGGCATCGCGTCCCGCTCGAAACGGGCCCTGCGCTCGTCCGTCTTCTCGGTGGTCAACCGCACATCCCCTCGCGTCGGATGCTTTCCCGCCGAGGATACGCGTACCCACCTGGGCGCAGATTCACTTCCAGCGGGTGTGCTGGTGCTCACCACCGACCCGTCCGCGGGCCACTCCGGCGCGTCCAGCAGCTGGCGCAGCTGCTGTGCGTCCCGTTCGTCCCGCTCCCGACTCCGTGTCTCGGTCGGCACGGTCACCCCCCTCGGCTGAAAAGTCGTCCGTGGTTGGTAACGCGAGTCGCCGCCCGGCACATTCCGCCCTCCCCACCCGCCTTTCCTGGTCCCGGCCGGCCGCGAACCGACGTTGGGACCAGGAAGGGCCTGGGAGGATGGTGCCAACCGCCCGAACCGGACGCCGACACCATCCGATGCAACGACCTGCGGGTGCCCCCGGTCACGCGGCACGCGGCGGGTTCAGCGGGACACCCGGCTCTGGGCGCGCAGCCAGTCGCGTACCACCGCGGCCGTCCCGGCCGGATCGCGGCGCAGGTCGTGCCGCTCCCCCGGGCGCAGCACCACCTCGACTCCCGGGCCCGGGTCGGGCACGCCGAAGGGGTCGCGGTCACCGTTCACCACGAGCGTGGGCAGCCCGGTGCGCAGTTCGTCCGCCCGGGACCGCTCCGGGCGCCCGGGCGGGTGCAGCGGGAACGCCAGCGCGACGATCCCGGCCGCGCCGACCGCATGCGCGGTGCGGCAGGCGACCCGCGCCCGGCTGGACCGCCCGCCGACCCACCCTGGACGACGCATCCGCGATCCTGAAGGTGGTGCACGCCGCCGACACCTTCGCCGTCGGGTACCCGGACTTCGACGCCGAGGACGTGCGGGAGGCGCTGACCGCCCCGTTCCTCGAACCGGGCCGAGACTCCTGGGTGGTCACCGACCCGGACGGCGTCGTGGTGGCCTGGGCGATCCTCAACAACCCGACCGGGGTGGGCCGGGAGTTCGTCGAGGTCTACGTCGACCCTGAGCGCGGCGAGGCGCTGCGGGCCCCGCTGCTCGCCCGGCAACTCGACCGGATCGCCGAGCGGGCGGCCGAACGCCGGCTCCCCGCGCTGACCGCGCGCACCGCCGTCTTCGCTCCGGAAACCCGCTGGGCGGCGGAACTGGACGAGGCGGGCTTCACCCGGGTCAAGCGGTACGTGCGGATGACCCGTTCGCTGGCCGACCTGCCCGCCGAGCCGCCGCCCCCGCCCGGGATGACCGTCCGGCTGCTGCGCCCCGACGACGAGGCGGACCTGCGGGAGTTCCACCGGATCTTCGACGCCGCGTTCCGGGACACCCCGGACTACGAGCCGGTCGGCTTCGACCGGTGGCGGGAGGCGCTCCCGTCGTCCGGCAAGGTCTGGGACGAGTGGTTCGTCGCCGAGGTCGACGGGAAGCCGGCCGGCGCCCTCCAGTCCTCCGACCAGGCGCTGGAGCAGGACATGGGCTGGGTCAAGACGCTCTCGGTGCTGCCGGCGTACCGGCGGCGAGGGGTGGGGGCGGCGCTGCTGCGCCGCGCCTTCGCGGTCTACGCGGGGAAGGGCCGGACCTCCGCCGGCCTGGGCGTCGACCTGGCCAACCCCACCACCCCGGTGACCCTCTACCGCTCGGTGGGGCTGCGCGAGGTGCGCTGGACCGACATGTACGAGCGGACGGTCGCCGCCGCTGTGTCATAGGCGACCCGGTTCGGGGTCGGCGGGCGGCCGCGGAGCCGGCCGGAGCAGACTGGAGGCGTGCGAAACGCGCTACGCCGACGCGGTGCCGGTGGGGCGGGACCGCAGCTCGGTGACGTAGTCGTCCGGCGCGCCCGCCTTCTCCGCCGCGTTCGCGATCTCCGACAGGTACCACGAGGTCGGCAGGCCGCCCTCGTAGCCGTCGAAGACGTAGACCCAGGCGGTCACGTCGCCGTCCAGCGTCGAGACCCGGACGGTGAGCTTGCGGTAGGTCCCGGCCGTCACGCCCTCGATCTCGTCGAGCTGCGCCGCGTCGTACGGGTGGATGTCGTAGAGCGCCACGAAGACCCGGTCACCCGGGGACTCGACCACGGTGCTGACCGAGCCCTCCCAGCCGATGACGCCCTCGCCCGCGAAGGTGAGCCGCCACCCCTCCAGCCAGCCGGTACCCACCATCGGCGAATGCGGACAGTAGGCGCGCATCCGGGCGGGATCCAGGTTTGAGCCGTAAGCGGCGTAATGACGCACGGCGACGACGATAGCCCGGCCGACGGGTGGGGGAGAATACGACGGTGCGTGTCGAGCGCGATGGGGAGAAGAAAGTCACTGTGACCACTGACGAGGGGCGAGCGCTGTGAGCCAGATCGTGATCATCGGCGGCGGGCCGGCCGGGTACGAGGCGGCGCTGGTCGCCGCCCAGCTGGACGCTGATGTGACCGTGGTCGAGGCCGAGGGGGCGGGCGGTGCCTGCGTGCTCTCCGACTGCGTCCCGTCGAAGACCTTCATCGCCAGCTCAGAGGTGGTCACCGGCTACCGGGACACCGACGAGTTCGGGGTGCACTCCGACGGGCTGGAGGCGGTCACCGTGGACGCCCGCGCGGTGCACGAACGGGTCAAGCGGCTCGCCCTGGCCCAGTCGGCCGACATCCACACCAAGCTCGTCAAGGCCGGGGTGGAGTTCGTGGCCGGGACCGCCCGGCTCGGCGAGGACACGCTCGGTCACACCCACCGGGTGAACGTGACCCCGGCCGGCGGGGGCGAGGAGTACTCCATCGCCGCATCGACGGTGCTGATCGCCACCGGCGCCACCCCCCGCCAGCTCCCCACCGCCGTACCGGACGGGGAGCGCATCCTGACCTGGCGCGAGGTGTACGACCTGCCCGAGCTGCCCGAGCACCTGGTCGTCGTCGGGTCCGGTGTGACCGGCGCCGAGTTCGCCAGCGCGTACCTGGCGATGGGCGTCGAGGTCACCCTGGTCTCCAGCCGGGACCGGGTGATGCCGCACGAGGACCCCGACGCGGCGATGGCCATCGAGCGGGTCTTCCGCAACCGGGGCATGACCATCCTGAACAACTCCCGGGCCGAGGCGGTCCGCCGGATCGGCGACGGGGTGGAGGTGGTGCTCGCCGACGGCCGGATCGTGGTCGGCTCGCACGCGCTGATCGCGGTCGGCTCGATCCCCAACACCGCCAACCTGGGCCTCGCCGAGTACGGCGTCCAGCTCGCCCGCGGCGGCTACGTCACGGTCGACCGGGTGTCCCGCACCAACGTCCCCGGCATCTACGCCGCCGGTGACTGCACCGGGGTGCTGCCGCTGGCCAGCGTCGCCGCGATGCAGGGCCGGATCGCGATGTGGCACGCGCTCGGTGAGGCGGTCCGGCCGCTGCGGCTGCGTACCGTCGCCGCGAACGTCTTCACCGACCCGGAGCTGGCCACCGTCGGTGTCTCGCAGAACGAGGTGGACGCCGGCAAGATCCCGGCGCGCCAGGTGATGCTGCCGCTCTCCGGCAACGCCCGGGCCAAGATGGACGACCTGGCAGACGGCTTCGTCAAGCTCTTCTGCCGCCCGGCCAGCGGCCAGGTGATCGGCGGCGTGGTGGTGGCGCCGAAGGCGAGCGAGCTGATCCTCCCGATCACCATGGCGGTGGAGAACAACCTCACCGTCAACGAGCTCGCCCAGACCATCACCATCTACCCGTCCCTCTCCGGCTCCATCACCGAGGCGGCCCGCCAGCTCATGCTCCACGAACTGGAGTGACCCAGGGCGCCGGGCCAGGATCGCGGCGACCACGGCGAGGAGGGCGACCTCGGCGAGGATGAGCAGCCGTTCGGCGAGGCCGAGCAGGACGCGGTCGCCGGGGTAGGCGGACCAGATCATCGCCGCCGCCAGGCCCAGGCTGGTCAGGGCGAGCCCGCGGAGCCAGCGGGCGGCGCGGCCGCCGAGCCGTCGGGCGAGCAGCCAGCCGGCCAGCGGCAGGGCGAGGAAGGCGACCACCGAGGCGTACCGGTGCAGGTAGGCGGCGGTGAAGTCCGGACCGAGGTACGCGCCGT
>NZ_QGGF01000161.1 GCF_003857015.1 Micromonospora globispora
GCGCCGGCGCGGCGGGGGTGCTCGCCTGCACCGCCGCAGGCCTCGCCGGCGCGGCCGTCGCCGCCACGGGCCTGCACCGGACACCATCCGAATGAGAAGGAGAACGACGATGCCGACCTCCACCGCCGACCTGTACGACCGCTACGGCGACGACCTGGGTTCGTGCGACACCCAGCTGCGCCAGTACGGCGCGGTCGCCGCCTTCGCCGGCCCCGCGGTCACCGTGCGCTGCTTCGAGGACAACGCACTGGTGAAGCCGGTCCTCGCCGAACCGGGGGCGGGCCGGGTGCTGGTGGTGGACGGTGGCGGATCCGTGCACACGGCACTCATGGGCGACCTCATCGCCGGCTCGGCGGTGGAGAACGGCTGGGCCGGTGTGATCATCAACGGCGCGGTCCGCGACGTCGCCGCCCTGCGCACCCTGCCGATCGGCATCAAGGCGCTCGGCGCGAACCCCCGCAAGAGCGCCAAGACGGGGGCGGGGGAGCGGGACGTGCCGGTGTCGTTCGGCAACTGCGTCTTCCACCCGGGTGCCCAGGTGCACAGCGACGACGACGGCATCGTCGTCCTGCCCGTGGACGGGCAGGCGTAGGCCGGCGCGCCGGCTCGCTCAGCCCTCGCTGGCCGGGTGCGGGGCGATCTGGCCCTGGCGCAGCCGGGCCGCGCAGAGCTCGGCGAGCTTCGCGTACGCGGCGGCGCCGATCAGCGCGGTCAGCTCCGGGCCGTACGAGACGTACATCGGCTCGGCGCCGACGTGCGCGTCGGTGGAGGAGGTGCACCACCAGTCCAGGTCGTGCCCGCCCGCGCCCCAGCCCCGCCGGTCGAACTCGGAGAGCGTGGAGATCAGCACCTTGGTGTTGTCCGTCCGCTTGTGCCACTCCTGGTCGCGGCGGATCGGCAGCTGCCAGCAGACGTCCGGCTTGTATTCCAGCGGGTGCACCCCGTCGCGCAGCGCCTGGGCGTGCAGCGCGCAGCCGCCCCCGCCGGGAAAGTCGGCGTCGTTGAGGAAGACACACGGGGAGTCGGCGTCCCGGGTGGCGGTACGCCGGGCCGGGTTCTTGCCGTCGATGGTGTCGTTCTCGGTCCAGTTCTTGAAGCCCCTGCGGAAGTGCTGCCAGGTCTGCGGGGTGAGCCGCTTGACCGCGTTGCGGACCCGCTTCTCGTCGTCGGAGTCGGTGAAGAACGCCCCGTGCGAGCAGCAGCCGTCGGCGGCCCGGCCGGCGATGATGCCGTGGCAGCCCTTGCCGAAGACGCACGTCCAGCGGGACAGCAGCCAGGTCAGGTCGGCCCGGACCATGTGCTTCTCGTCCGCCGGGTCGAGGAACTCGATCCACTCCCGGGGGAAGTCCAGCTCCACCTCCCGGCTGCGCGGGTCGTCGGGGTCGTCCACCAGCACATGCAGCTCGATCTGGCCTGTCACCCGGACCAGCGTACGCGGGGTGACCCGTACCGGCTGGCGAGCCGGGGAAACGTGTTGGCCCTAGGGTCATCAGCATGCGACTGGGTGTGCTCGACGTCGGTTCCAACACGGTGCATCTGCTGGTGGTCGACGCCCACCACGGGGCGCACCCCTGGCCGGCGCACTCGGAGAAGGTGGTGCTCCGGCTGGCCGAGCAGATCGCCCCGGACGGCGCGCTGACCGAGGCCGGCGCGGACGGGCTGGTCAAGGCGGTCGGCATGGCCCGCGCGGCGGCGGCCGGCCTGGCTGCCGACGACCTGCTCGCCTTCGCCACCTCGGCGGTCCGGGACGCCACCAACGCCGGCGAGGTGCTGGCCCGGGTCCGCGACGAGACCGACGTACGGCTGGAGGTGCTCTCCGGCGCGGACGAGGCGCGGATGACCTTCCTCGCGGTGCGGCGGTGGTTCGGCTGGTCGGCGGGGCGGCTGCTGGTGCTGGACATCGGCGGCGGCTCGCTGGAGCTGGCGGCCGGCATCGACGAGGACCCGAACGTCGCCGTCTCGCTGCCGCTGGGCGCCGGGCGGCTGAGCCGGGAGCGGCTGCGGGTCGACCCCTCCGGTGCGGTGCCGCCGTCCGCGGAGGTTGTGGAGGAGCTGCGGGAGTACGTCGACGGGCTGCTCGACCCGGTGGTGGCGAAGTTGACCGAGGTGGGCTGGGAACGCCCGGTCGCCACCTCGAAGACGTTCCGGATGCTGGCCCGGCTGGCCGGCGCGGCGCCGTCCGGCGCGGGGCTCTGGGCCCGGCGCAGCCTGACGCGTACCGGGCTGCGGCAGGTGCTCGGCTTCATCCGGCACATCCCGCCAGGCCAGTTGCAGGAGCTGGAGGGGGTGAGCGCCGGCCGGGCCCACCAATTGCTGGCCGGTGCGGTGGTGGCCGAGGCGGTGATGCGCCGGCTGGACGTGGACACGCTGGACATCTGCCCGTGGGCGCTGCGGGAGGGCGTCATCCTCCGGCGGCTGGATCAGCTCGAACCGATGTGATCCCGGTCGGCCGGTCTGGGCGCTTTGCGGATGCTCGTCCCGATGCCGGATGGCCGGGCCGGTTACCCTGAGGGACGTGACTTCCCGCGTCCCGGTGCTCCTCTCCAGTTCCTCGGTCTTCCCTGAGCGGACCGCGGCGGCGTTCCAGCTCGCCGCGGCGCTCGGCTACGACGGCGTCGAGGTGATGGTCTGGACCGACGTCGTCAGCCAGGACCCGGGCGCACTGCGCGGGCTCTCCGAGCACTACGGGGTGCCGGTGCTCTCCGTCCACGCGCCCTGCCTGCTGGTCACCCAGCGGGTGTGGAGCCCGGACCCGTGGGAGCGGCTGCGCAAGGCGGCCGAGCTGGCCGAGACCCTGGGGGCGCCCACCGTCGTGGTGCACCCGCCGTTCACCTGGCAGCGGGACTACGCCCGCAACTTCGCCGAGGGGCTCGACACGATCGCCGGGCAGTTCGGGGGGCTGCGCTTCGCCGTGGAGAACATGTACCCGGTCCGGATGGCCGGCCGGCAGTTCGTGCCGTACGTCCCCGGCTGGGACCCGACGGACACCGGGTACGCCTCGTACACCCTGGACCTGTCGCACTGCGCCGCCTCGCACACCGACGCGCTGGCGATGGCCGACCGAATGGGTGCCGGCCTGGCGCACGTGCACCTCGGCGACGGCACCGGCGAGGGGCGCGATGAGCACCTGGTGCCCGGGCGCGGCAGCCAGCCCTGCGCCGAGCTGCTCCGTTCGCTCGCCGGCCGGGGCTTCACCGGCTCGGTCGCGGTCGAGGTGACCACCCGGGGCGCGAAGAGCCGCGCGGTCCGCGAGGACGACCTGCGCGAGGCCCTGGCCTTCGCCCGCGCCAACCTCACCGCCCCCTCCCCGATCGACGCCTGACCCCCCTCCGCGCGGGTATCCCCGATCAGCCCCGGCGGGAGCCGGCGGGTCAGCTGACCGGGGTCAGGGAGTCGGCGGGGGCCGAGAGCTGCTCGCCGATGGCGGCGCGCTTGCGGGCCCGGTGGGCCGCGACGTGGGAGCGGGTGGCGCAGCGCTCCGAGCAGAACCGCCGGCAGCAGTTGGACGAGGTGTCCAGGTAGACGTTGCCGCAGCGCTCGTCCGCGCAGACGCCGAACCGGGCGCTGCCGTACTCGCACAGCCAGACCGAGAGGCCCCAGACCGCACCGGCCAGGTACTCGGCGCTGACCGAGGCGCCCCGGCTGGTCACGTGCATGTGCCAGTCGCTGGAGTCGTGGCCGGAGATGCGCGGCTGCACCGGGAACGCCTCCAGCAGCGCGTTCAGCTCGGCCACCGCCTGCGCGTCCCGCCCCGAGGTGCCGTACTCGAAGACGTCCCGCAGGCGCTTCTGCGCGCGCCGGAAGATTGCCAGGTCCCGTTCGGCGACCTCGTCGCGCATCCACGCGTTCTCGTCGGGGAAGAGGGCCCGCAGGGCGTCGAGGTCGTCCAGGCGGGCGTTGACGAGATCAACACCGGTCCGGGCGTACGCGTCGAAGTTCACGACACCAACGGTAGACGACTCAGTGGGCACGTGGCGCGTCGATGTAGCGCGGCAGGAACCCCGGGTAACCGTCGGTGATGAGGCTCTCGCTCTCCCGGACGGCCGCGCCGGCCGACCCGCCGTCGGCGGTCCAGCTCCCCAGCACCGTCGGGGCTCAGTGCCTGGCCCCGCGACCGGCGGCGGGAACGCTGCGTGACGTACCGTCGCCGCCCCCCGGCGCGGGCCGGTCGGTGGGCGTTACGCTCAGCGCATGCTCCGTTCCGTCATCCTCGCCGCCTCCCGGTCATCCCAGGTTGAGCGGCTTGTCGCGACGGCCCCGTTCACCCGGGACGTCGTCCGCCGGTTCGTCGCCGGCGCCGGTACCGACGACGCGTTGCGCGCGACCCGCGAACTCGTCGACGACGGCCTCGCGGTCACCCTCGACAATCTCGGCGAGGACACCGTCACCCCCGAGCAGGCGAACGCCACCCGGGACGAGTACCTCAGGCTGCTGAAGATGCTCTCCGGCGCCGGGCTCACCCCCGCCGCCGAGGTGAGCGTGAAACTTTCCGCGCTGGGGCAGCTGTTCGACGAGCAGCTCGCCTACGACAACGCCCGGGCGATCTGCCTGGCGGCCGACGCGGCCGGCACCACGGTCACCCTTGACATGGAGGACCACACCACCACCGACTCGACCCTGGACATCCTCGCCAAGCTGCGCAAGGACTTCCCGTCGACCGGGGCGGTGCTCCAGGCGTACCTGCGCCGGACCGAGTCGGACTGCCGGGAGCTGGCGTACGCCGGGTCGCGGGTGCGCCTCTGCAAGGGCGCGTACAAGGAGCCCGAGTCGGTGGCGTACCAGTCCGCCCGGGAGGTGGACAAGTCGTACGTCCGCTGCCTGAACGTGCTGATGGCCGGGGACGGCTACCCGATGCTGGCCACCCACGACCCGCGCCTGATCGCCATCGGCGAGGACCGGGCGCGCTGGTTCGACCGTGGCCCGGACCGCTTCGAGTTCCAGATGCTCTACGGCATTCGACCGGAGGAGCAGGCCCGGCTGATCGGCGAGGGCTACACCGTGCGCACCTACGTCCCCTACGGCGACCAGTGGTACGGCTACCTGATGCGCCGGCTCGCCGAGCGCCCCGCCAACCTGATGTTCTTCGGCCGGGCCCTGGTCTCCAAGAAGTGACTCAGGCGTTCGACCAGCCCCGGGTGCTCAGCACCAGGCGGTAGCCGTCCGGATCGGCCACCGTCACCCCCCAGCGGTCCCAGTACGGGCCGGCGGAGACCCGCGTCCCGCCGGCCCGTTCCAGTCTGTCGACCAGGTCGTCGTCGACCGGTCCGTCGAGGTAGAGCACGAACAGGTCCTCCGGGGTCGGCGTGGGCGCGACGGTGAGCTGCGCCCCGTCGACCAGTTCGAGGTGCCAGGCGGCGTCCGGCCAGCCCACCATCACCAGGTCGTGCTCGCCCGGGCCGCCGGCCTCGTCCCGGTACAGCACGCTGAGGCCGAGCCCGTCCACCCAGAAGCGTTCGGCGGCGGCCAGGTCGCGGCTGGGGCGGGCGATGCGGACGTGCGAGCTTCCCGATGGCGTCATGGGCCCGATCCTGCGATCTCCACCGGAGCTCAGGTCAAGCCTTGACAACTAAAGCTAATGCCATTAGCCTTTTGGCTATGAGTGTTAGCCAGGTGCAGCGGGACGGCGGGACCATCGCGTACGAGGTGCACGGGGACGGGCCGCTGGCCGTCCTCTCGCACGGCATGGGGGAGAACCGGCGGACGTTCCGCCACCTGATCCCGCTGCTGGTGACGGCCGGCTACCGGGTGGCCTCGGTGGACGTCCGGGGGCACGGCGACTCGAGCGCCCACTGGCCGTCGTACGCCCCTGCCGAGGTCGGCGCGGATCTGCTGGCCGTGGTCCGGGCGCTCGGCGGCGGCCCGGCCACCCTGGTCGGCAGCTCGTCCAGCGCGGCGGCCGTGGTCTTCGCCGCCGTCGACGCCCCGGAACTGGTCAACGGCGTGGTGCAGCTCAGCCCCTTCGTCGCCCAGCCCCGGCCCAACCCGGTGATGCGGGCCGCCCAGGCGCTGGTGCTGCGCAGCCCCCGGCTTTTCGGCATGTTCCACAAGACGCTCTTCCCCGGCGACCGGCCGGCCGACGACGCGGCGTACCGGAAGGAGATGGTCGCCAAGCTGCGCGGCCGGATGGACGCGGTGCGCGGGGTGGTCGAGCCGGTCGACCCGCACTGGACGGCGCGGGCACGCGAGGTGCGGCAGCCGGTGCTGATCCTGATGGGCACCAAGGACCCCGACTTCAAGGATCCGGGGGCGGAGGCACGGGCGGCCCGGCGGCAGTTCGGCACCGCGGAGGCGCGCATGATCGCCGACTCCGGCCACTACCCGCACGCGGACCGGCCGGCGGAGACCGCCGCGCAGCTCGTCGAGTTCCTCGCGGTGACCTCCGGTGCCTAGGGCCGGCCTCACCCCGCAGACGGTGGTGCGCGAGGCGGCCCGACTCGCCGACGAGGTCGGCCCCGACCGGCTGACCCTCGCCGCGCTGGCCGCCCGGCTCGGCGTCGCGCTGCCCAGCCTCTACAAGCACGTCAAGGGGGCGGACGCGCTGGCCCAGCAGCTCTCCGCGCTGGCCACCGCCGAGCTCGCCACCGAGCTCACCGCCGCAGCGGCGGGCCGGGCCGGCAGTGACGCCTTGCGGGCGGTCGCGGGCGCCTACCGGGACTACGCCCGCCGGCACCCCGGCCGCTACCCGGCCACCCAGCGTCCGCCCGACCCCGCCGACCCCGAGCACGTCGCGGCCGCCGACCGGGCCGTCGGCGCGGTCTACGCGATCCTGCACGGGTACGGGCTCACCGACGACGCGGCCGTGGACGCCACCCGGATGTTCCGCAGCGCGGTGCACGGCTTCGTCACCCTCGAGGCGTCCGGCGGGTTCGGCCTGCCCCGGGACATCGACCGTTCCTTCGACCAGATGGTGGCCGCCCTGGACACCGCGTACCGGGACTGGAGGTCCTGATGATGGCCGTGCTGCTGGCGCTCGCCTTCCTGCTGGAGTTGGCGATGCTCGTCGCCGCCGGCTGGTGGGGCTTCACCCTCGACGCCGGGCTGGCCGTGCGGCTGCTCGCCGGGCTCGGCGCGCCGCTGCTGATCGCCGTGGTCTGGGGCATCTTCTGCTCGCCGAAGGCCAGCGTGCCCCTCGCCGCCCCCGCGAAGACCACCGTCCAGGCGGCCTGCTTCGTGGCGGGTGGTCTACTGCTGGCGCTGGCGGGCCGACCGGTACCGGGGATCCTGCTGGTGGTCCTGTGGGTGGCGAACACGACGCTGCTCCGCCTGGCCGGCGACCCGGCCTGACCCGTCGCCCGGTGGGGCGGCGCCCCAGAAGCGCGGGTCGCTCTGGCCGGGTCGCCCGGCAGGTCGTACCCTTCGCCGGTGACCGACGGCGACCAGCAGCGCGGCGAGCAGAGCGCGACCGGGGTGGACCGGCCGCGACCGCGCCGCCGGTGGCCGCTGTGGGTGGCGCTCGGGCTGGTCCTCGCGGTCCTGACCTGCGGCGTGCCGGCGGTGCTGGTGATCGGGTTGGTCGGCGACGCGGTGGGTCGCCCGGCCGGCACCCCCTCCGACGACGCCGCCACCGCGGCCGCCCGGCAGCTCGGCCAGCGGATGACCGCGCAGCTCGACCGCCAGGCCGCCGCGCTGCTCCGCGGCGACCGGCCCGGTTTCCTCGCCGTCGCCGAGCCCGCCGCCCGGGCCGGCCTCACCCACCGGTACGCCGTGCTGCGGGCGCTGCGGGTGACCGTCTGGCGGCCGGAGTCCGACGGGCTGCCGACCCGGGTGAACGGGCGGCCGGGGGAGTGGCGGCTGCCGGTAACCGTCGAGTACTGCTTCGTGGTCCCGGGCTGCACGCCGAGCACCGTCGTGCTCGGCACCCGGTGGCGGGAGGCCGGCGAGCAGCCCCGGCTCGTCGCGGTCGAGGAGTCCCGGTCGAGGCCGGCGGGCACCCGGCCGTGGGAGGTCAGCGACCTGGCGGTGGCGGTGGGGAAGCGGACGGTCGTGGCCACCACGCCCGCGCTGCGACGTAAGCTGCCCGGGCTGCTCGCCGAGGCCGAGGCGGCGGCGCGGGTGGCCGATCTGTACGCGGTCGACGCCTCGCCCCCCGACCGCTACCTGATCTTCTACGCCGGCCGTACCGAGTGGCAGCGTTGGTACGGCGGCGGCCGCCCGAAGTGGACCGCCGGGTACGCGGTCGGCGTCGGCGGTGGCCACCACGACGTGGTGCTCAACGCCGGCAGCCTGTCGCCCACCGGGGTCGACGACCTGCTCCGGCACGAGTTGACCCACGCCGCGTCCCTGCCCGACGGCGGTTACGCGAACAAGGGCGCCTGGTGGCTGGTGGAGGGCCTGGCCGAGTACGCCGGCGCGGACGGCCAACCGGTGAGCCACTACGAGGGGCTGGCCGAGGTGCGGAAACTCGTCCGGGGCGGCTGGAACGGCCGGCTGGACGATCTGGCCCCGGCCGACGACGCGGCCGACGACCGGGTCGGCGGCAGCTACGGCGTGGGCTACCTCGCCGTCCGGCACCTCGTGGACCGGTACGGCGAGCAGCGGGTGCTCGACTTCTTCAAGGCCGTGGTGCACGACGACCGGTCCTTCGACGAGGCGTCCGACCAGGCGTTCGGCGAGCAGTGGTCGACCCTGCACGACGACTGCGTCGGCTACGTCCGCGCGGTCGCGGCCTGAGCCGGCTGCGCCGTTCGACGGTCGTCGACGGGTCGTAGCATGGGCCAGGTGGTCCGCACCCACTCGCCACGGCTGCCCGCAGCCACCCGGCCCCGCCTGCTCACCGCCCTCCTCGCCGTCGCCGTCCTGACCGGCACCACCGCCGCCTCCTGCGGGGACGAGAAGTCCCCCGTCGCGCTGGCCCAGGTCGGCCGGTCCGCCGTCACCGAGGTGATCGACGCCCCGGCCACGGTGACCGCGCGGGCCGCCGCGACCCTCACCGCACCCGCCGACGGCACCCTGGCCAGCCTGCGCGTCCAGCCCGGACAGCCGGTGCGCCGCGGCCAGGTGCTGGCGGTCATCAGCTCGCCCTCCGCCCAGGACCGGCTCGAGCAGGCCCGCGAGGCGCTGCGCGCCGCGAAGCGGGCCGGCCGGGGCGTCGCCACCGGCGACCTGGGC
>NZ_QGGF01000306.1 GCF_003857015.1 Micromonospora globispora
GCTGGTGCGGCCGGGAGGCGTCAGCGGGCGGCCACGCGCCGGCCGGCGGCTGCGGGCCGGTCGGGTCAGCCATCGGCCGCGTACCCGACGCCGCGGTGGGTGCGGATCACGCTCGCCGGCCCGAGCTTGGCGCGCACCTGGGCGACGTGCACGTCCACGGTCCGCGTGCCGCCGTGGGCGGCGTAGCCCCAGACCCCGGCCAGCAGTTCCTCCCGGGTGAACACCCGGCCGGGCCGGGCCATCAGGTGGGCGAGCAGGTCAAACTCGGTCGAGGTGAGCTGCACCGGGCGGCCCGCTGCGGTCACCGTCCGGCGGGCCGGGTCGAGGGTGACCGGGCCGACCACCCGGGGCTGCTCCGCCCCGGCCGGTGCACCGGCGGCGCGGCGCAGCACGGCCCGGACCCGGGCGACCAGCTCACGGGGGCTGAACGGCTTCGTCACGTAGTCGTCCGCGCCGAGTTCCAGGCCGACGATCCGGTCGACCTCGTCGTCCCGTGCGGTGAGGAAGATGACCGGCGTCCAGTCGCCGGCCTCCCGCAGCCGCCGGCAGATCTCCGTACCGGCCAGGCCGGGCAGCGCGATGTCGAGCACGCAGGCCACCGGGCGCAGCCGTCGCGCGGCGGCCAGGCCGGCCGTGCCGTCGCGTTCCACGTGTACCCCGAACCCGTCCCGGGTCAGGTAGAGCCGAACCAGGTCGGCGATGGCGGGCTCGTCCTCCACCACGAGGACCAGCCCGCGCTGGGCGGCGTCGGCGGTCACCGGCCCATGATTACCGACCGGTGGCCGCCCGGGACGTCCGGGCGATGTTCGGGTTCGGTAAGGAGATGGTCAGTGCACCGCGGCCGGGCGGAACACGGCCGGCCGGGCGGCGGCGGACGGCTCGCCGATGGTGGCGACCAGCCGTTCCGCGGGCGTCCGCAGCCGGGTCCGGAACGCGTGGTGGAGCAGGGTGTCGAGCTGCCAGACCTGCTTCGGGTGATGCATACGGATCACGAACCGCTCGCGTATCCCGTCGATCGCGGTGGCCGCCAGCTCGACGCTGTGGTGTCGCGGATCCGGGCTCCAGGTGACGTTGCTCAGCTCGCGCAGCTCGGTGTTGAGGTGCAGGCGGAGTCGGTGCAGCACCCGGGTCTGCTGGGTGACCACCAGCCGTCGGTGGGTGAGCAGCATCAGGTACTCGCCGCCGACCGGATGGTCCGGGCGGCTGCACCGGGTGACCAGGATGGTGGCATCGCCGGAGCCGACGCACCGGCGGAAGACCGGCAGGTGCCGGCTGACCGTCTGGGCCGCCAGCCCGGTCTCGGCGGCGGCCGGAAGGAACGTTCGTGAGAAGACGTCCATGCCTTGTGCAACGACGGCTGACCAGGCGTGATATGGGTCACTCCGGCATTTCTGCAACTTGCACGCCGCCCGTCGCACCGGCTGTCCGACACCAGCGGGACAGCGACTCGCGACCCGGCACGGCCGGTTGCCGGCCGGGCGTCAGAGCCAGCGCAGCGCCTGGCCGTGGGGGGCGGTCCAGGCGAGCGGCCGGCCGTCCAGCGCGAGCAGGAAGGGGGCCGCGCCGTCGGGCGGCGGCACGTCGGTGATCACGCCGGGAAGCACTCCGGCGGCCTCGTTGGAGATCCAGTGCCCGGGCAGCCCGCCGACCAGCTCGGCGAACGCGGCCCGGACCTCCGCCGACACGTACGCCAGCACCGCGCTGTGGAAGACCACCAGCGTGGCGTCCCGGGGCGCGGTGGCGGCCAGCGCGGGCAGGTCGGCGAGCAGGTCGCCCCGGTGCACCGGCGCGGGTGCGGCGCGGGCGATGTCGGCGGCGGCCCGCAGCCGCTCCCGCCGCTCGTGCTGCTCCGGCCAGACCAGGGCGGTCAGCCAGCGCAGGTCGTCCGGGTCGGCGACGTCGAGCGGATTCAGGTCGAGCCCGGCCCGCCACACCACCTCCGGCACCCGGTCGGGGAGCGGCACCTCGCCCTCGACGGCACAGCTCAGCTCGACCGGGCTCTCCGCCGGCCCGACCCGATGGTCGCCGTAGGAGTAGCGGTAGGCGTCCGGGTGGAGGCAGAGCCCGGCCGAGGCACCGACCTCGATCAGGGCCAACGGCTGCGGCAGCCGGGCCAGCACCGGCAGCAGCACCGCGCAGCGGGCCGCCTCGTTGGTCTGGGTCCGGCGGGCCAGCATGGTCACCGCCACCTCCGGCCAGGCGGCAGTCACCCAATCCCGGAACCGGTCCGGGTCGTCCACCGGCCCGCCGAGGAAGCGGACGGCGGCGAAGAGCAGATTCGGCTGCCGCTTCGGCTCCGGCAGCTCGTCGAGGAGCCGAAGCAGACCGGCATCCTCCGCGACCGACCGGGCCAGCCGCTCGTAGGTCGGGGACTGGCCCCGCGCCTCCCGCTCGGCGAACCTCCGGTATCTGTCCCCCGTGTCCATACCGGCACCCTGCCTTGGGCTGCGGTGTGACCACCATGACGGCGGCCACACCGGGTCAGACCGGGTTGGAGGTGAAGAGCTCACCGAGCCAGCCGGGGACCGCCTCGGCGTACTCGGCGCGGGCCGGGTCGGAGGTGAGCAGGGCGCGCTGCCAGGAGAGCGCCCGGCTGACCTTGGCCACCGTCAT
The DNA here is from genome assembly GCF_003857015.1 of Micromonospora globispora. GTDB lineage: Bacteria > Actinomycetota > Actinomycetes > Mycobacteriales > Micromonosporaceae > Micromonospora > Micromonospora globispora. Next base: position 2,614 of record NZ_QGGF01000306.1, read on the forward strand.
CGCCAGGTCGGCCGCCGCGCGCAGCGTCGCCCGGTCGTACCGGTCGGTCCACGCCTCCAGGTACGCGTCGCGTAGCCGGACCAACGCGGGGTCACCGGGCTCCAACTCGAAGGCGTACGCCACCGACCTCAGGGTCACCAGCAGCGTCCCGAACGGGTGGGCGATCGAGGCGTCGCCCCAGTCGAAGAAGCGGTACCCGTCGTCGGCGACGAAGATGTTGCCGTCGTGCAGGTCGTCGTGCTGGATGGTGGCCGGTACCTCCACCTCGGCCAGGCGCCGACACACCTCGGCGAACTCCGGCCGATACGCGCGCAGCCGGTCGTACGCCTCGGGCGTGGGGCCGTTCGCGGCACCGACCAGCATGGACTCCCGGTCCTCAAGGAGCTCAGCCAACCGGCCCGGCATGACCTCGGTCCGGTGATCGGGCACCCCGAGGTCGAGCAGCTCGGCGGCGTACGGCGCCAGCGCGACCTGAACGGCGGCGTACTCCGGCAGCACCCGCTCCCAGTACGTCAGGTCCTTCTTCCCGGCCAGCACGTCCCGCAGGCTCGGGCCACCGTCCGGGAGCAGCGACCAGCCCCGGTCGACGTCCACGGCGACCGGACGGAGCACCGCCCCGGGGGTGAGCCGGGCCAGCGCGGCCAGCAGGCCGGCCTCGTGCCGGGTGCCCCGGTTGTTGGCCTTGAACCAGACCGGGCCGGCGTCGGTGGGCACCCGCCACACCAGCGACCAGGGACGGACCCGCGGCTCCACCGGCCCGGTCACCCGGAGGCCCGGCCCGGCCAGCGCGTCACCTACCCAGGCGAGGGCGTCGTCGCGCCACTGCGGGGTGGACCAGCCCGGTTCGAGCGTCGAGGAGGTCGTCACGACCCGCAGGGTAGGCGGCGCGCCACCCTGCGGGCGAGACCATTTCCGGGCCGGTCGGTCAGAGCAACTCGACGATGGTGGCGTTGGCCATGCCGCCGCCCTCGCACATGGTCTGCAGGCCGTAGCGGATCCCGTTGTCCCGCATGTGCTGGAGCATGGTGGTCATGATCCGGGCGCCGGAGCCGCCGAGCGGGTGGCCGAGGGCGATCGCCCCACCGCGCGGGTTGAGCCGCTCCGGGTCCGCCTCGGTCTCCGCCAGCCAGGCCAGCGGCACCGGGGCGAACGCCTCGTTCACCTCGTACACCCCGATCTCCTCGATGCCCAGCCCCGCGCGGCGCAGCGCCTTCGCGGTGGCCGGGATGGGTGCGGTGAGCATGGTGACCGGGTCGTCGGCGGCGACCACGGCGGTGTGCACCCGGGCCAGCGGGCGCAGGCCGTGGCGGCTGGCCCACTCGCTGGTGGTGACGGCGAGCGCGGCGGCTCCGTCGGAGATCTGGGACGCGGACCCGGCGGTGACGACGCCGTCGGCCCGGAACGGGGTGGCCAGCTCGCCGAGCTTGGCCAGCGAGGTGTCCCGCCGGATGCCCTCGTCCGCGGCGAACTTGCCGCCGTCGGCGAGCGCCACCGGCGCCAGCTCCGGGTCGAACGCGCCGGCGTCCTGCGCGGCGGCCGCCTTCTCGTGGCTGGCCAGCGCGAACTCGTCGAGCTGGGTGCGGGAGAAGCGCCACCGCTCGGCGATCAACTCGGCGCCGACGCCCTGGTTGAACGGGAGCGGGGAGTCCTCGGCGACGCCCTCGACACCCCGGTAGCGCTCCAGGATCTGGCCGCTGAACGGCATGCCGCCGGCCGCGCTGGAGCCCATCGGCACCCGGGTCATCGACTCGACGCCACCGGCGACCACCAGGTCGGCCTGGCCGGAGAGGACGGTGGCGGCGGCGAAGTGCAGCGCCTGCTGGCTCGACCCGCACTGCCGGTCGATCGTCGTGCCCGGGACCGCCTCCGGCCAGCCGGCGGCGAGCACGGCGTTGCGGGCGACGTTCCACGACTGCTCGCCGACCTGCGACACGCAGCCCCAGACCACGTCGTCGACCTGGGCGGGGTCGATGCCGGTCCGCTCGGCGAGGGCGCGCAGCACGTGCGCCGAGAGGTCGACCGGGTGCACGCCGGCGAGGCTGCCCTTGCGCCGCCCGACCGGGGTCCGTACCGCACCGACAATGACCGCGTCACTCATGTCTACTCCCCGGTAACTTGGGTGTCCCCGATCCTACGTCCTCGCCGACGGTTTGCGTCAGGCCCGGGGCCGCCCGAGCTGGCATGCTGGGGCGGTGCAGCCAGAGTCGTCCCCGGTCCACCAGTGGCGGGTACCGGTGATCCTGCCGGTGGCGAAGCTGGTCGGCGCGGTCGTCCTGGTCGGGCTCGGGCTGCTCTTCGCCGGCAACGACCGGGTCCAACCGGTGCTGGCCGGGCTGGCCGCCGCGGCGCTGACCGGCTGGGGGCTGCGCGATCTGGTGGCGCCGGTCCGGCTGGCGGTGGACCGGGACGGCATCACGGTGATCCACGGCTTCGCCGGCCGGCGACGGCTGCCCTGGCCGGTCGTCGAGGCGATCACCGTCGACCGGCGTACCCGGCACGGGCTCACCAGCGAGACGCTGGAGATCGACGCGGGAGAGTCGTTGCACCTCTTCGGTCGGTACGACCTGGACGCCCCGCCCGCCGAGGTGGCCGAGGTGCTGCGTGCGGCCCGCTCCGCCGCCGGCTGAGCAGCGCCGAGCGGCCGGTCAGCCGGTGAGCATCGCAGTCCGGACGATCACCAGCCCCAGCAGTGCGACCAGGATGATCGCACCCCCGGCAGCCTGGAAGATGGTCCGCCGCATCCGCGGGGCGTACGCCAGGACCAGCGCCATCACCGCGCCGGTGACCAGACCGCCCAGGTGCCCGGCGATGGAGATGCCCGGCACGGTGAAGGTGAAGATCAGGTTGATCACCAGGATCGGCACGATCGCCGAGGTGTCCCGGCCCAGCCGCCGCATGATCACGAAGATCGCGGCGAAGAGGCCGAAGATGGCGGTCGACGCCCCGACGGCGGGGTGGTTGGGGGCGCTGAACACGTAGACCGCGACGTTTCCGCCGAGCCCGGCGATCAGGTAGAGCGCCAGGAAGCGCAGCGGGCCGAGCACCGCCTCCAGGGTCCGGCCGAGCACCCAGAGTGCCCACATGTTCAGCAGCAGGTGCACCAGGCCGTAGTGCAGGAACATCGCGATGACCAGGCGGTACCACTGCCCCTGCGCGATGCCGCCCACGGTGCCGTCGGGGAAGACCGCCTGACCCAGCACGGCACCCCAGTCGGTCAGCGGGGTGGAGCTGCCCAGCAGGCCGCCCAGGCCGGAGCCGCCAGCGACCGCCGTCCCGCTCCGGGCCGAAGCGATGGACAGGAGCATGACCAGCACGTTCAGGGCGATCAGCGTCTTGGTGACGTAGCCGTGGCGGCCGGCGGCACCGCCACCGAAGGCGGTGCGCGCCGGCCGCACGCCACGGCGTCCCTCGTTCACGCACTCCGGGCACTGGTGCCCGACCGACGCGTCCCGCATGCACTCGGGGCAGATCGGCCGGTCGCACCGGGTGCACCGGATGTAGGTCTCCCGGCCGGGGTGGCGGTAGCAGACCGGAGTGGTCGGCACCGACCCGCCGGCACCGTCACCTGCCTGCCCGGAGCGTTCAGTCATGCGTGCAAAGGTACCTGGGCGACGCTCAGGCCGGCTTCCGCTCGATCTCGACGCGCTCGATCACCACGTCCTGCAGCGGCCGGTCGCTCGGGCCGGTCGGGGTGTTGGCGATCGCGTCCACCACCTTCGCCGACTGCTCGTCGGCCACCTGGCCGAAGATGGTGTGCCGGTTGTTCAGGTGCGGGGTCGGCGACACCGTGATGAAGAACTGCGAGCCGTTGGTGCCCGGTCCGGCGTTCGCCATCGCCAGCAGGTACGGCCGGTCGAAGCGCAGCTCCGGGTGGAACTCGTCGGCGAACGTGTAGCCCGGGCCACCGCGACCGGTGCCGGTCGGGTCACCCATCTGAATCATGAAACCGCTGATCACCCGGTGCGAGATGGTGCCGTTGTAGTACGGCCCGCTGCCCGGCTGACCCGTACGCGGGTCGATGTATTCGCGGTTGCCCTCGGCCAGGTCGACGAAGTTGCGGACGGTCTTCGGCGCGTGGTTGGGGAAGAGCTCCAGCCGGATCGGGCCAGCGTTGGTGTGCAAGGTGGCGTAGACAGCCTCGGCCACGGGTACTCCTCACTTGTTGGTCAGTTTCCATGCGGATCCTCCCATGTGCCCGATCTGGCCATGCGGAGGCATCCGAGGGTGGAGGATGACGGAGGAAGAACTCCCAGGAGGTGCGATCGTGTTTGGAATCGGGCGGCGTAAGACCCAGGGGCAGCTCGCGAAGGCGGAGCTGAACCAGGGCATCGGTCACCTGAGGCAGGCCGCGACGTATGCGGCGAAGGGTGCCGGCGCCACGGTCGGCCCGCGGGTCCAGGCAGCCCGGGGCGCCGTCGCGCCGACCGCAGTGATGGTGCGGGACCGGGCTTCGAGCGGAGTCGCGTCGACGGCCGCGGCCCTCGCGCCGCTGCTCCTGGCCGTCCGCAACGCCCAGGCCGGGGCGGCGGGGAAGGCAGTCGCCGACAGGAAGGTGGCCGCCGCCAAGCAGGTGGCGATGAGCAAGAAGGTGAAGGCGAAGAACATGAAGGCCGCCAAGAAGAAGCAGAAGAAGTCGCGGGGCGGGATGATGACCGGCCTGCTGGCCGCCGGCACCGTCGCCGGCCTGGCCGGGGCGATGGCCATGCGCCGCCGCCGCGAGCAGCAGGAGTGGGCCGAGTACGACCCGACCGCCAAGCTCGACCCGATGCGCGAGGACGTGGACACCATCGTGGTGGAGACCCCCGACCCGAGCGCCAAGGTCACCGACGCCTCGACCATGTCGAGCGGCTCGGGTGTCGCCGGCGGTCCGACCGGGGCCGGCAGCTCGGCGGTGGCCGGGGGCAGCAGCGCCTCCACCACCACCCCCGGCACGGGCCCGGTGATCGCCCAGACCGACAAGGTCCCCTCGGTGGCCGAGGGTGCCCGGGACGTCTCCGGCCGTCCGGCCGACGACGTCACCAAGGCCCTGAGCAACGGGAAGAACGCCGCCAAGGCCAGCGGTCACCGCTGACCCGCGAGGTCACGGAAAGCGCCGGCGCGCGGGGAAAGCCCCGCGTGGCCGGCGCTTCCGCGTCTCGACCCGCTACAGCCAGCCGTTGCGGCGGAACAGTCGGTACAGGGTGAACGACGACGCCAGCATGAGCGCCCACACGCCCGGATAGCCGTACGTCCAGTCCAGCTCCGGCATGTACTTGAAGTTCATCCCGTAGATGCCGGCGATCGCGGTCCACACCGCGCCGATCGCGGCCCACGCGGCGATCTTGCGCATGTCGTTGTTCTGGTCGACGGTCACCTGGGCCAGCCGCGCCTGCAGGATCGAGTTGAGCAGGTCGTCGTAGGAGTTCACCTGCTCGACCGTGCGGCTGAGGTGGTCCTGCACGTCCCGGAAGTAGCGCCGCACCTCCTGCGGCACCTCCCGGTTGACCTGCGAGGTCACGCTCATCAGCGGGCGCTGCAGCGGCATCACCGCCCGCTTGAACTCCACCAGCTCCCGCTTCATCTGGTAGATCCGCTGGATCCGGCCGGTGCCCTGCCGGTCGAAGACGTCCGCCTCCAGTACGTCGAGGTCGTCCTCCAACTGGTCGGCGACCTCCAGGTAGAGGTCCACCACCCGGTCGGTGATCGCGTACGCCACCGCCCACGGCCCGTGGCGCAGCAGGTCCCGCTTCGCCTCCAGGTCGGCCCGGACGGGGGCGAGCCGGCAGGCGTCCCCGTGCCGGACGCTGATCAGGAATTTCGGCCCGATGAAGAGCATCACCTGGCCGGTCTCGACGACCTCGGAGTTCTCGGTCAGCTCGGTGTGCTCGCAGTACCGGGCGGTCCGCAGCACCAGGAAGCTCACCTCGCCGAACTGCTCCAGCTTGGGACGCTGCTGGGCCTTGACCGCGTCCTCCACCGCCAGCTCGTGCAGGCCGTAGGTGTCGGCGATGGCGCTCATCTCGGCCAGTTCCGGCTCGTGCAGGCCGAGCCAGACGAACGCGTGCCGCTCCCGGCGGGCCGCCTCCAGCGCCTCGGCGTACGTCCACTCGCCGGGCTGGCGCTCCCCGTCGACGTAGAGGCCGCAGTCCACGATCCCGGTGCGGTCCGGGCCGGCCGGCTGCGCGGTACGCGGGGTGCCGTCGGCGTTGAGGATCCGGGTCATCGCCCGTACCGGGGCGGCCCAGGCCCGCGGCCTGAGCACCCGGCCGCCGTTCTGCGCGGCGGCTCGGTCCCGCTCCACCCGGTCTGTCATGGCGCCCCTCCTCCCGTCGTGCTGCGGGTTGCAGGTTACGCCGCCTGCGGCGAACCGCAGCGTGGGCGAGCGTCGGGACGACGGCGGGAGGGGCATGGACTGCGACGCGGGTCACCGGGAGGGCACGCCCGGCGGAGGTCGCGGGGCGACCGGCCGGTCGGTCGTCACCGGGGTGGCGCCGGGCGGGCCGGCCG
>NZ_QGGF01000235.1 GCF_003857015.1 Micromonospora globispora
AGCGTTCGGCGGGCCGGGCGGTGGTGGCCGGGGCGGGCTGCGGCCCCGGTACGGCCGGTGCGGGCGGGACCCGGGGCGGCACGAGAGGTTGCGGCGGCTGCCCCGGGACGGGAACCGGCGGCAGGGGCATGGTCGGCCCCGCCAGCGCCGTCGGGTCGGGAGCCGGCGTGCCGGGTCCGCCGATGTAGTGCCGGGCGGCGCGTACGGCGGGGTGGTCCGGACCGAGCACCGCGGGCCCGGAGGTGGCCACGCGGGTGTAGTTCCGCCGGGCTTCGTGCCGGTTGCCCAGTTCCTCCGCCACCCTTGCCAGGTCGAAGGAGAGCGCCAGCATCAGGGGGTCGGCGTCGCCACGGCGGCGCTCGCCGGCCGCGTACGCCTCCTCCAGCACCCGGCGAGCCGCGGCCGGGTCGTCCGCCTCCCGGTGCAGCCGGGCCAGCAGGTGGGCGCTGCCCAGCACGTCGGGATGGTCTTCCCCGTACGCCGGCCGGACCGACTCGATCGCGTCGGCGAGCAGTCGACGGGCGGTGGCCAGATCACCGGCGGAGCGCAGGGCGAGTGCCTGATGCTGCGCGGCGGTCAGCTGGGACGGATGGGACACGTGAGCAATGCTGCCGGTACTCGGCGGTCGGACGCTACCCGGGCCGACGGGTCCGGGACGTCGGGCGCCGACGGCACCCTTCTGAGCAGGGCAAACTCTTGGCGTAACCGAGCGGCGGACGGCGATGTGCATGATCCACCCGGGCCGTGTACAGTAATCCCCCGTGCGGCCCCCCAGGGCGGCCGATGGGTGATGAGATCACCGCGGCCGACAGGGTAGGCTGGACGAGCAGGTCCGGGTGGCGGAATGGCAGACGCGCTAGCTTGAGGTGCTAGTGCCCGTATAGGGCGTGGGGGTTCAAGTCCCCCCTCGGACACCAGTTTCGGTGAAGATTCACGTTTTGCGTGACCGGTCACCATACCCGCAGGCGGCTGCTTGTGCCGGTTGTTGCGGGAAGTTTGACTCGGGGTGTCCCGCGACGATGGTGGACATGAGTCCATCTCGGCTACCGCCCTCCGGTGGTGAGCAGCTCATCAGTGCGGCATCAGCTTCGACCGGCCGCAGGCTCTGGCGTACCCGGACTCCCGCAAGACCAGGGTCGGGCTCATCGCTCGCCGGCACGGCGCTGGTTTTGGTCGTCCCTACTACCAGCGTCCGGCTATGAGCGGCTTACGGCGTCATATGCGGCGCCGCGACGCGGCGCAGACGGTGCCCTCGGCCCTGCCATCCCCATGGCGCTGCTCCCGGCCATGCCGCTGGCACCGGTCGCGCACAACGCAGCACCGTGGCGGCCGCTGCTGTTGGTAGCAGGACCGTGACCGTTCGGCATGGCTGATGGGTTCCCGGCAATGTCGGGCCGGCGACGCATACTCGTATCGGGACCGAGAGAGGGGTACGGGTGTCGTCGTTACCAGGCGGAGCAGCCTCGAAGCTCGGCGACCGATACGAAGGCTGGTGGACCCTGCTTCGGGTTGCCGACGTCTTAAAAGGCCAGGCTACGAAGCTGCGGCTCGAACCTCCCGAAGCCGGTGGCGCCGGCATCGAGTTCTGGGTGGACGAGGCAGGGGACCGATGGTGCGAGCAGGTCAAGGACGCCCAGCGCACCTGGACTCTGCATCGCCTGATTACTGAAGGTGTTCTGCCCTCTGTGGCTGGCCATCTTGCGGCCGGCCACAATGTCCGGCTCGTGGCGTCAGTGCAAGCGCCAGATCTTGCAGCTCTGTCGACTCGTGCCCGGGACGCGGAAAGCCTGGCCGAGTACCGCGAGATCCTCACCGACACACAGCTGCCAGGCTTCGAGCGGCTGGCCAAGACATGGAACGTCACCGAGACCGAGGCATGGGGCTACCTGCAGCGCGTGCACGTCGAGCACCGCCCTGCCGAACAGCTTCGCCACCTGGTTCACCTGACCTACGAACTCCTCCTGCAGGGCGACCCGGAAACGGTGGTCAACGAGCTGCGCAGTTGGCTGGACGACCTGCTTCACCAGACGTTGACCGCGCCGATGCTGTGGGACCGCCTCAAAAACAAGCGGTATGCCCGGCGCCTGCTCGCTGGTGACCCGGCCACGGTTGATGCTCTCGCAGCCACCGTGGAGCGGCACCGTCGGCGCGTTGAGGCAATGCGTCCCGCGCATGGCCTCGTCCCGCAGCCGTACGTTGCGCAGTTGGTGGAACGGCTGCGTGCAGCGAACGGCCGGCAGGTGCTGCTGGTGGACGGCCGGGCCGGTACGGGCAAGTCCACGGTCGCGGCGGAGGCGGTCCGGGTGCTCAGCGCGGAGGGCTGGCATGCCGTCACGATCCGGATGGACGCGGTCAGTGCCGACGTGCAAACTGCGGCGGCCGTAGGGCGGGCATTCGACCTGACGGGATCGCCCGCGGTCCTCCTGGGCGGGGTCGCCGACAGTTCCCGTGCAGTGCTGCTCGTTGACCAACTGGACGCGGTCAGCACCTACGGCGGCCGGATGTCGGACTCTTACGACGCGGTCGCGGAGTTGCTTGACCAGGCCGCGCCCTTGCTCAACGTCAAGGTCGTGCTAGTGGTGCGGACCGCCGACTTGACTGCCGACCCGCGGATACGGTCGCTGGTTGATGACCCGCGTGTCGACCGCCTCACCGTCGGCGAGCTGGATCTCGACGATGTCCGAGCGGCTCTGGAGGCGGCCGGATCGGACCCGGCCAGGCTTTCGGATAGCACGCTGCAGCTGCTGCGCACGCCGTTGCACCTTGCGGTGTTTAGCCGGCTGTCACCCGGAAGCCGAGCTTCCGCGTACCGGACCCTCCCCGACCTCTATGAGGAGTTCACCGGGCAGATCCGCCGTGACATCGAGCGTCAGATCGGCGGGCTCAACTGGAGCGGGATCATCGGAGTGCTGGTCCGGTACATGAGCGACAACGAGCGGCTGGACGCTCCGACCGTGGTGCTTGGCTCGGCGTCGCCGAGTGAGGTTGCCGCCCTTCACTCCTACGGGATCTTGGTGTCGGAGAGCAGCCGCGTCGCGTTTTTCCACGAGACGTACTTCGATTTCCTGTTCGCAACGGCGTTCGTCGTTGAGAACCGGGACCTACACGATTACCTTGCTGGCTCCGGGCAATACCTGTTCCGACGCGCGCCGACTCGCCAGGTACTGGAGTACCTGGCCGCGAACGATCGCGAGGCGTTCCGCGCCACGGTGGTGCGGTTACTGACCAGTGACAAGGTCCGTCGGCACCTTCAGGACGTGGTCGTCGCGGTGCTGCAGCAGCTGGACGCCGACGCCGACGACTGGCGGGCGATTGAGCCGCTCGCCTTCGGCGACGGCACGCGTGGACTGCGCCTGGCTGCCCTGCTGTCCTCGCCCGGCTGGTTCGACGCTGCGGACGCGGCCGGCAGATGGGAGGCGTTGCTGGCCGACCCGGCGACCGCGGACGCGGCGGCGCACCAGCTAATTCTTGCCGCTCAGGAACGCCCGGACCGAGCCGTCGCTCTCCTTCGCCCGTACATCGGACGCTCCGAGGCGTGGCGGATGCGATTGCGCGCCCTCATCGAGTGGTCGCTGCGACCTGGCTTGGTCGATCTCGCGGCGGAGCTGATCGAACGCGGCGACCTTGACGACGCCCGGGGGCCGATCGCCGTCAACAGCGACTTCTGGTCGATCCTCTACGGCCTGCAGTCCGACGACCCGACAGGAGCGGCCCGCCTGATAGGCGCCTACCTCCGTCGCGCACACGTCCGCGCTCGGGCGGACGGCAGCGGCGACCCGTTCGCCTCAGGCCACCTCGACACGTACTCATCGAGCGGCGGGGCGTCGACTATCGCCGAGGTCGCGGCAGCCGCGCCGGCGGAGTTCGTTCACCAGGTCCTGCCCTTCATCCGCGGCGTCGTCGACGCCGCCGAGCTGGTCGAGCGGGACGGACTCCGGGCGACCAGCCGATGGCGGTACCGCCATGTCGGCGACGACCACGGGATCCACGACGCGGCGTACAGCGGCGTCGAGGAGGCCCTGCGCCAGATGGCGGTGCTCCAGCCGCAGGAGACGGTTGCGTTGATCCGGCAGCTCGCCGACAGCAGCGCCGACGAGTTGCGGTTCCTGGCCTGCCGTACATTCGCTGCCGCGGGATCCGGCGATGACGCTGTCGACTGGCTGCTCTCCGACGAGCGCAATCTCAGGCTCGGCTGGGTGGACAGTCCGCGCTGGGCGTCCCGGGAACTCATCGAGGCCGCCACCCGGCATTGCGATGACGAGCACCTTTGCACGCTTGCCCGGCGACTCCTGGAGTACTACCCGGCTTGGGAGAAGAGCGCCGAGCGGCGCTACTTGTACGGCCGTGCCCAGTACGAGCTGCTGTCAGCGATCGAGCCGTCACGGCGCAGCACCGAGGTGACCCGGCGGATCGGTGAGCTGGAACGGAAGTTCACCGACTGGCCGTTGACCGGGCCACGGGGGGTCGAGGCCCACTTTGTCGGCTCCCCGATACCCGACAAGGCAGCCGATCTGCTCACCGACCGCGACTGGATCCGTGCGATCCGGAAACACCGAAGCGACAAGAGGGACTGGTCGGGCGACCGCCCAGTTGGCGGGGCGAATGAGCTCGCGAACCAGCTCGGCGCGCGCGCGAAGAGCGAGCCCGAGCGGTTCGCCCGGTTGGCGCTGACCTTCGACACCGACACCCCTTCGGTCTACTTCAACCGGGTGATCGACGCCGTAGCCAGCGGCGTACCTACCGAACTGCTCACGGAGCTGTGCTGCCGTGCCCGCGATGTCGCGGGACAGAGGGCTGGGCGCTCAATCTGCCACGCGATGGAGTCGGTAGGTGCTGACGCGAACGACACCCTCCTCCAGCTTCTGGAGGATTGTGCCAGGGATGACGACCCTGACCGCGAGCTAGCCCGAACACACGCTGGCTCAGGGCAGTACTACTACGGTGGCGACCTGCTCACCGCTGGCCTGAACTCCACCCGAGGCGCAGCGGCCCGGACTATTGCCCGCCTGCTGTTCGCCAGTCCCGAACATGCCGACCGGCTGATCCCGACCATCGCCAAACTTGCGACGGACCCGGTCCTCGCGGTACGAACGTGGGCCGCCGAGGCAGTCGGCGCACTGATGAACCACCAACGCGAAACCGCTGTAAAAATCGCAAACGACCTGCTCGACGAGGCACCGCTCGACCTCTTCGACTCGGTAACCGTCAACCGGCTGCTCACCTACGCCCTGCTACGCGAGCCGGAAACATTCACACCACACCTGCTCCGCGCGCTCACCGGACAGGACTCCGTCGCGGAACGAGCCGGATCCACGTGGGTGGCCGCATCCGTGAACGACCTGCTCGTCGACCCGGCCCCCAGAGACCTGGCCGAGCTGAGCGCACCGGCCCGCCGCGGAGCCGCCGCAGCGTTCGCCTCCGACCCCTCCGTCGCGCCCCAGCAGCTGATCCGCCTCTTCGACGACGAGGACCACACCGTACGCAAGGCTGCCGCCCATGCACTGCGCAAGGTCAGCGATCTCCCGCCTCCAACCGCCGAGACGCTCATCACCGCCTTCGTGACGAGCGCCGCCTACGACGACCACTTCGAGGAGCTGTTCATCGCCCTCGACGACAGCACACGGCTGCTACCCGCGGGTGCTCTGCCAGCCTGCGAAAGGGCCGTCGAGATCGCCGGTCGCGAACTCGGCGACATCCGCACCGCCCGCGCCGCGATGAGCAACCACGTCATCAACGTCGTACTGCGCCTCTACCGGCAAGGAGACAGACCGACCCGGGAGCGCTGCCTCAATGTGATCGACAGTCTCGCCGCGGCAGGAGCCTACGGCCTTGAGCAGGCACTTGCGGGCGAGCGTTGAATCCCCTCTCCGAATCGAGCGGGATCGCGCGGGGTAGGACATCCCTGACTGTCAAGAACCACAGACGGATGGTAGCCGCTAGGAGCCCGTCGTCCTCGCTGGCGATGCGCTGACCACTCCGCCCCCAACTCCGCATTTGCGCAGGCTGAACGGTTCTCGATGTCCGGTTCGCAGGTGGGGGGATCCCGTTCGGCTGCCGTGTTCGCTGCGGATGCCGTCCTCGACGAGCACCTGTTCTGCCCATGTGCGGCGGGAAGGCGGGAACATCGCCTTTCGGGAAGGCAGATCGCCACCGATGACGAGTTCCCCGAACGGCTACGATCGCTGGACCTCGGCTGTCCGCGGCCGGAGATCAACGCCTGTTCGTCACGGTACGCGCCCAACTCGTGGATCGCGGCGGGCTTGTCCTCCGAGCCCGACGGAGGTGGCTGTGGCCGGTCGCCGCCGCGGTCCTGGTCGCCTACCCGCACCCGCCACGGGATCGGCCCTGCGAGCTAGCCGCCTTTCCCGCGATCCTCGAACCGCTGCGCGGCGCGGTCACCGCCGCCCGACAACATCGCCGCCTGATCGTCATCCGCGCCCGCCCGTGGCGCCGACACGCACCGTACGCCAGCCTGGCCCACCCCGGTCATCGACGACATCAGCGCCCGCAGGCGGCGCGGGCGTGGTTCGGGTGGGGGCCGGCGTCGACGAGTCGGTAGCCGTAGGGTGGCCGGCCAGCGAGATGTCGGCCCTGCAGCTCGCCACGCAGGGGCTTGCCGTCGACGGCGATGGTGCGGTACCGCTTCGGTCGCGGTGGCGCCGGGCTGGTACGGGCGCGTAGCCAGCCAGCCAGGACCGCCCGCGAGTGCAGCGGCGTCCAGGCGGGTCAGCACTCGCCACACGGTCGTGCCCACTGGCACGCCCCGGCAGAGTCCCAGCCGGGACCGGCCCTGGTCGTCCAGGTCGTGCAGCCAGCCGGTGATCGCCGCGAACGACGAGGCGCCGGCCAACACCGCACATACCGCGACGGCGAGGAGCCCGGCGAGCGGGTAATGCACCCCTCCCGGGTCACGCGGGTCCGGGACAACGGACAAGGCTTGCAACAGTCCACCGTGTTCACCGTCGGTGACTGGTGCCGGCGCAGCATGGGTGGCGGGTGCGGTGACGGCCAGGGTAGGGATCAGGGACGATGCCATCGGCGGGTGAGGTCTTCCTCGGTGTCATGAGGCGTCGAGACCTCCATGACCACCTTCGGGATCTCACCCGCTTCACTCGCCTCCACAGAAGCCGATCGCCGCGTAAATTCCCAGCTCAGAGCACCATCGCTCGACTACGCAATGGCCCTGGGCGGGAGCCAGGGCAGGGCATGAGACAGCGACCTCACAGGGCAAGCAGACCAAACCGGCCGAACGTGGTAGCCGATCACGCTTGCACCCAATGCAACAGCACCACTATGAGCAAGTGTCGGATTCTCGATCCTAGGATGGCCGCGACTGCGCCGTCCACATTGGCCCAATGGTCTAGAATTCTGCTAGGTCCGGAAGCCGATGATCGCACGAATCGGCTGCTTCAACCCTGCATGAGGAGCGCATCATGTCCATTCCTGTTGAGCTCTTGACCGCCGCCGGCGCCGCCTTCGCAGGGACCATGGGAACGGACGTGTACCAGTACGCTCGAGCACGCTTCAAAGAACTGGCGGGTCATGGCGGATCCTCCGGCGAAGACCCCGCCGAGCTTCAGCAACTCGACATGCTGGAGCATGCCGTCGCTGCACTCGAGCCGGCACAACGGCCGGCATTCTCGAAGGGGGTGCAGGTGCCCATCGAGAAGATTATTTCCACCTGTGTCGACGACAACCGGTCGGAGGAGCTCGAAGAGTTCGTCCGGATCCTACAGGCTAAGCTGGCAGAGTTGAGGCCGGCGTTCGCCCATCAAACGGTCACGGGAAACTACGCGCTCGGTGACATCAATACGGCCGGCCGCGACAACAACTTCGGGACGAATCGCTGATGGTAGCCCCACACCAGGAACTGGTATCCGTGCCGGAGCAACGGGTGGAGAACAACTTCGCGGGTCGCGACATCAACACTGCGGGCCGCGACAATGTCATCACAAACTACCTGACAGGGCTCCGCCACCTGCGTCCACGGCCCGTCGATCCGAACATTGTGATGCCGTCTGACAGATTCGCCCCTCCGGCCGGCTTCGACGCAGCGCTGCAATCAGTCCGATCCACCAGCTTTCTCCCTGCACGATCACGGGTCATTGTGCTCAGAGCACCTGAGTCATCCGGTCGGCGCTCAGCTGGCATGCGCCTCTTGGCCGATGCCTCAGTGCCCGTCGGCCGGCACTTCGAACTCTTACCCGACTGGGACGAGCCCGATGTCGCCACCCTTCCGGAGGAGAGGAATGCGGCTTATCTTCTGAACCTGCGGGGAGTTGCCTCCCCGCTTCCGGCGCAGTTCTTCCAGGACTTGGTCCATTACGCTGGCAAGCTGGATACCGCCGACAGCTACCTGGTGGTCACCGCGTCTTCGGATGTGTGGGCGGGGAGATTGCCCGAGGCGGCTACGGGCATTCGCGTGGTCGACATCGAAAGGCCGGTCCCTCGTAAGGTCGTCGAGCACTATCTGCCCGCTGATCGCGTAATCTGGTTGGACGACCCTGGCAGTAGCTTCTTTGGTGTACTCCCGGCCGAATCAGCGCCAAGCGAAGCTGTCCGACTGGCAGACGTAATTGTCAGGGCCAAGGGGCCGGTCGACGTAGAAAGATTGGACGAGTACCTCGGCTGGACCGACACTGTCCGCAGCTGGTTCCGTGGAGGCAGCGGCGACGTCGAGTCCCGTGCGATCCGAATCGCCGGAGCCGTCCTGAACGAGGCGCCCGCGGCAGTCATCCTGGACAGCGCAGACGCGCTCCTCCGGGCGCCGGAAATCGATCTTCCGCGGGAGGCGGGGGGCCTCCTCGCACGGCCAGACGCCAGCAAACGCCTTGAACCCGCGGGAATGTCGTTTGATCCGGGCACCGGAACCGCGCATCTGGTTCATGCGTCTCAAGGCCCTGCGCTCCTGACGTATCTCTGGACGCAACACATCCAGCTCAGTCAGGTACTCACTCGTTGGCTCCAGGAGATCAGCTCGGGACCGGCAAGGGGAAACCTTGACGTGCTCGCCGGGTCGCTCACGACGCTTGCCCAAGCGGTGGGCATTTCACCAGTTCTCAAATTGGTGGACGGCTGGCTCGCCTTGAACGATGTCGGGAGCATCGACCTAGTGGGTGACCTGCTCTCGGACCTCGCCGTTCATCCGACGCTCGGCGGCAAGATCAGGCCCGAGCTGGCGAAGTGGGCTGGCGGAAAATCGCAACCGGCACGACAGCAAGCGATCGCTCACGCCGTTGCTAACGAGTTTGGGCGAACCTATACCAGCCAGGCCCTAAACAGAGTTCGAAGCCTTCTCAGGTCACCCGGAAGCGAAGACGTTCGTCAGCGTGCGCTGAAGGCACTACGACGGCTGATAGCAACGCCCGAGCTTACGGCGCTGACCGTCGACACCTTGGTCAAGTGGATTTCCGCCGAGACGGAGACAGCCACGGTCGAAGCAGGTGTGTTCCTCAATGCCTTCTCGCCGTTCCCGAATGGCAAGCCAGCGCCCGAGCCTCTGCTGCAAGCACTATCTCAGGAGAACGAAGCTGGACAGGCTATTCGCCGCCGGCTCATCGAAGGATGGGTTCAGGTCGCTGAGCGGGAGCATCGTACCGGGCCCGTCCAGGAGGCGTTGCTTGAGTGGCGACGCGCCGCTGAAACCAACCTCGTGCCAGAAGAAACATTCGTCGATTTCATGGTGTCTCTCGGCCGCCACATGGGACACGTGGACCCCCTCTTCCTCAATGTCGTCAAGGCAGAGGGTCGATTGAAGGACAAACTAATTACTAGGATTTTTGCCGATGTAGCAATCGCCTACGATCGCGCACCCGAGGGATCGATTTCTGTCGCAACGGTCATCACCGGTGCGCCTGACATTGCGAACGATTAAAGCTAGATGAGGATCACCACCTGGATCAAGGGGCTGTTGTCCTTCCGGCACAGCTCCTTTTTTATGTATCCGGAGACTCTGGACCACGGCCTCCACTACGACGTACGTCTTCGCTACTCCTGGCGACCGAATCCCGATTGCCTCCACGGCCAGCCGCGCATGCCGGATGCACTTGCCCGGCATGTTCTAAGAGAAACGGTGAGAAGAATCGCGGGTCAATACCGGCTGTCCGAGCACCGCAGAGCGGAGGACGCGGTCAACGCCGAGCTGTGTCGCGACGTCTGTGATGCCGAGGCTCGCATCCTTATCAGCGGCAGCGGACGAATTTCCGTCTCCCGCGCCGCTCGGCGGGCAATGCGACGACGAACCGCTGAGGAGGATGCTCTTCACACCGCCTTCGCCCGTGAGACGGTTCAGCTGCGGATGCTGCAGCGCCGCCTCACTGATCCTGCTCTCGGGCTGGTCTGGTGGGTGGACCGCTACGCCGACCTCCAGTTTGCTGCCGGAGACCCGAAAGCCAAGGTCACCTCGATCGTCGCCGCCTTCCAGACCCTACGGGAAACACTCGCCGACGCCGACGACCGGGATGCAGAGCCCCGAGTGCAGATTCGGCGGGCCGTAGAAGAAATTCTCGCCGGCGTCGAGGACCCTGATACCTTGGTGCTGGCTATGGAGCTGTTACATCGAACCCTGCGGCAGACAGGACTCGTCACGCGCATCCACCAGAGGGGTGTGTATGACTAACGGCGGAACCGCTGATCAAGGGCGGCGCGAGGGCTGAACGCATTTGCCCAGAAAGGCTGACACTCAGCCCAGCGAGGCCACGGCGCACCCGGCCCTGCCACCGCGAGCGCTCGGGCGTCCGATCCGGACGACGCCGCTGCTTCTCCACAGTGCCCGCTGGCCGCTATAGGCTTGCGGCATGAGCACCCATGCTGAGCATGGGTGCCGTAAATTTGTGCAGCTGATCAAGGCGATCCTGACCAGCGCCCGTGGCGGCTCGGACGAGTTGCTGCCGTCGAATCCCCCCTCGGACACGACCCATAACCCCACGGTGCGCGCTGAGATCAGCTTCAGCGCGCACCGTTTGTGTGTCCGGGTGGTAAGTCAGCCGAAGCCCGAGCTGCCGGTAGACCTCGGCCTTGTGGTCCGGGTCGGCGTCGCGGAGCACGGTGACGATGTCGCCGAGCGTTCGGACCAGGACGTCGATCTCGGAACGGCTCATCCGGCGTGGCTCCGTTAGCTGTGTCGTTTGAAGCGCCGCTTCGGCTCGTGTCCGTTCGGCCTGGGTATGGGTGATCCAGCCGGTGACCACCGCGGGATCTGCACCGGCGTCGAGGGCCGCCCGGTAGGGCGGCAGCTGCACCAGGGTGCAGCCCGGGTGGTCGGCCGGGAGCCGCCACGCTGTTGACCCCGGTCGTTGCGCTGCCGTCGGGGTTGTCGACCGTCCATGAACTGTTGTCTTCGCCTGGCTGGTCAAGTTGCTTGTCCGGTGCGGTTGCCGGACCGGGCCGTCTACGTCCCTGATGTTGGCGACCGGATGGCTGGGTCATGCGCCTCCGTCCGGCGGTCGAGCAGGTCGAGACACTCGCCGTTGTGTGCCGGTTGAGCGGGCGGGCGTGGAAAAGCGGCCGGTGCCGTTAGGCACCGGCCGCTCGTCGAACAGGGCGGGCGTTAGATCTATGCGGTTGTCATGTCACTTGGCGATGCCGGGATGGGGCGACCCCTGCTTGATGGTGGCGTGCCCTGCCGGGCGTCAGCGTGGACTCACAATGCTCTGGAGAGCACTTCTTTCACACCGAAGAGGTCACTGGTTCGATCCCAGTATCGCCCACCGTAGATATTTGCAGGTCAGAAGCCCGTCGCCGGAATACCCGGTAACGGGCTTTTTGCCGTCTGCCCCTTAAATTGGGAGCAGATTGGGAGCAGCCTGCTCCCCGCGACGTCGGCGATCACCAGCGGCATGACGGGACGGGGCTTCGTGGCCGGCCAGCGTCACAGCCCGGCGGCGATGAGTTCCGTGAGCAGCTTGGCTCCTCGCTCGACGCGGTCCTCGGTGTCGAACGGCCGGCCGTCGCGTTGTAGTTGCGGGATCCGAAGCAGGTGGTCCTTCCCGATTCCTGAAGCCTGGCAAACCGCGTCGAAGGCTTCTCGATCTGCCTCGCCGGGCGGTGGCATGAGCTGGAAGCCCTGTTTGACGCATCTGACCCTCGTGTTACTGGCACGTAGGTCCATCCATCGTGCGGCGGTTTCGTAGCCCATAAACCACGAATCCTCGACAGCTTCTTTCTTCTCGGTTGCTCCCCGAACAGCTAACAGGAATGGGTCGCGGTACCAGCTGTTCAACTGAGTCTTGTCCAGCATGCACAGCTGGAAGCCCATCTCCCCGCCAATGGTGAAGTAGATCCCGGACTTGCCGGAGCGCATAACGTCGTACTTCACGAGGTAATACCGCCAGTCGAAGGCATCCTGCTCGCCGATCCACTGTTGGCGGATTTCCCGCAGCACGTCGCGCAGGTTTCCGTCCGCCTCGGAGATGGCGTCGAGTAGTTCGGCAAGAACCTTCGACGTGCGGCTCAGGTTCGAGCGCCTCGTGCCGGTGAGCAGACCACGCCACCAAAGATCATCCTCAGGGGATCCAAATCTGAAGGAACGGGGATTCGGGTGCCGGGAGTAGTCGCCTTTCGCCAGCAGGGCACCGGTCAAGGCCGGCCAGAGACTCCGAGCCGCCATGACCTTTCTAAAGGACCCGGCACGGGCGGCGAGTCGATCGGCATCGAGCTCGATGGCGACAAGGGATCCGCGTAAAAGCCGGTGATCCTCAAGGGCGAACACGACGCTGGTCAGCTCGGGATGCGCCGTCAGAAACGCGGCCTTCGCTTTTTCATCCTCGATCTGAGCTTCGTTGAACGCTGACAGACCTGCCAACGCCTCCTCCGGAGAGGCGCCCCGCACGAGGGACGCGACCTCCCGGACGAGCGCGGGCATGTTCTCCAGGCGAAGCTCGTTGCTCGAGGCTTCGAGCAGGTTGCGCAGCATGCGGAGCCGGCGGGGAAAGCCGTCGGTCTGGTAGATCCGGTGGATGAGAACGGCGTAGAGCGTGAGCGTCTCCGCCCAGCCGAACATGCGGCTCCCGCCAAAGGCGTAGCTCTCGCAACAAGCTCGGAAGTGATCGATCGGCTTGGAGCCGAACAGCAGAACCTTCTCCCCGCTCTGCGAGGCGCTGGTCGTCAGGAGATCGGCGAAGAAGGTGGCGACCTCCGTGTCCCGCCACGCATTGAACGCGTCGAAAAGGAAATCGAGGTTCTGCGGTCCGTTCGGTCGGCCCGGGCCGAAGACTTCCTCCGCTCGTGTCTCCAGCCGTTTTCGGGAAATCGTTCCGTTCTGCCACTCGGCGATCTGTGTGACGAAGGTGAAGTAGCGGATGAGTTTGTCGTCGACGATGTCGTCCGTGCCGCGGTAGGCCCAGAAGAGATCGGACCAGGGACCATCGACACACTCAGCGAATTCCGCCGCACGTGGCGAGCCTTCCAGAGTCTTCTCGAACCTCGCCTTGAAGTTCTCGAACGGCGTGAGCGGTTTACCACGCGAGTTCATCTTGATGTAAAGCTCGTCGCCCGCCCCCATCTCCTCGATCGGAAGCAGGTGGAACGAGATCGCGGGGTCGGCGTCGTCGGTCACCCGTGACCACGCCGCCTCCATGTCGATGTCCCGGAAGTGGCTGTCG
Organism: Micromonospora globispora; assembly: GCF_003857015.1. Lineage (GTDB taxonomy): Bacteria > Actinomycetota > Actinomycetes > Mycobacteriales > Micromonosporaceae > Micromonospora > Micromonospora globispora. Next base: position 13,602 of record NZ_QGGF01000235.1, read on the forward strand.
ATGGCGTCGATCATGACGAGCATGGACCGAATGGTCGGATCGTGCCGCCACACGTGCAAGTACCAGAACTGATCTTTGATCCAGATGGACGGTGCCCCCACTGCGCGCGGCGGCGGGTTCTCGGTGAGCCGTTCGCAGAAGAGCCTTGCGCTGGCCCTGGTCGCGTACGAGAAGCGGGTCCAGTCCAGCCCGACCTCGAGCCGATCCGTCCGGAACGCCAAGTACCAGTGGAGCAGGAACAACGTCGTGAGCCGCTGCTGACCGTCCAGCGGCCGCAGTGTTCCGCCCTGGACGTCGCCATAGACGAAATCTAAACCGACTCGCGTTTCTCCGACAGCCGCCGCGAGTAGGACATCTAGGAAGTCGGATCGTATATCGGCGACTGCCGCTTCCACCCGTCCTTGGGCGTAGTCCCGTTGGATCAACGGGATCTCGATACGTTCGATGGCGGCGGCCTCGTCACCGCGAGGACGGAAGAGGCCGACGTAGCTCGTGACGATGCCACTCATGCGGCACTCGAAGCGGTGAGATACGGGCCGAGCAGGCGAAGCATCTCGGCAAGGTAGCCTTCACGATCTTTGGTACCCCAGAAGTGCGTCTGCTGGGCGTGCGCGTCGGTGTAGTACTTCAGGAAGGCGTCGCGAGTGCATGCGGGGATGTAGGCACCGGCCTTATCTCGTCGGATGATCTCCTGTCGTTTGACCTCGAAGACGGAGTTGCTCAGCGCGCTGTTGTCGCCGCTTGCCAGCAGGGCGAGATTCGAGATCGAGTGAACCTCGTCCTCAGTCTCGCCATCGACCGAGAGGCTACGGACAACACGCTCCTCCAGCTCACGAAACCTATGCTCGGGTAGCGGGCTTGTCGCCAGCGCGCCGTCAATGTCCGCGAGCAGCATGTCGCGCTCAGCCTCGTTGTCCGCCGGAACGGCGGACAACGCCCCACGATGCAGCCGAAGCCATTCCGTCCATTGCTCGGCCCTGCGGAGGGGCTCTGCGTTCTGAGCGTGAATGTGTTCCAGCGACCATGCTCCTGATGCGTGGGCCTGAAATGAATACCGTTCGGACGAGCCGGTGCGCCGGCGGATGGATTCCACGTTCATCAGGAGAAGAACCTCGGTGCATTTCTCAGAGGGGTAGGTAAGCTCTCTAATCTGCTCGGCGGTCCGAGCGAGTCGTGCGCGAATTCTCGTGGTGAGGAGGACCTCAAGTTCGGATCTTGCCCGGCCTCGGGCGAGGTTCACAACGTTCTCGAAAGGCTCACCCATCGCCACTAGAAAACCGATCCGATGGTAGAGATCTCGGTCCTCATACCAGCCGAGGAGCAGGGAGTGCATAGTTTGGACGTCGTTCCACACCGAGCGTGCCGACTTCTCGATGCGCGGGCGCAAGGTCTCAAAGGTATGGAAGAGGGGCCGCGATCCCCGGACCGGCGGCCTCGAAATGGCGTCTGCGAGCGTATCGAGGATCAGGCGGATGTGGGTCGCCTCTCCGTGGGCCTTCTTAGTGACGAACGCCCAGACCTCGGGTGCGCGCAGATCCCGCTCGATCACATCCCACTGGGCCGCCACTTCGTGAGCCTGATCGGTCTGTCCAGGCGTGTCCCGTACCCTCGCGAGGAGAAGCGCCTTTACAAGCTCGGCGTCGGTCAGCGGGATCCGTCCGACATTGAGTCGCCGGAAGAGCTCCTTCGAGTCCATCTGCGCGGGCGCTTCGTACCAGATGACCTGGACCGACTTGGACATGGCGGTGTAGAAGTCGATCGCTGCCTGAAGCTCGTTGCCTTGACGTTCGAACCACTCACGAATACACACATAAGCTTTGTAGATGTGGAAGAAGTCAATGTTGCGAGTATGGTCATCGGGGTTCAGCTCCGACAAATAGGCTTGACTGTCGGGCCTTGTCTCATATTCCAGTAGATAGCGTGGATGTGCGGTCGGAAGGGCGTTGAGCCGGATGTACTGAAGGATGAGGAAGAGCGTCGTCAGGCGCTGTTGCCCGTCGACAAGCTCCCACCTGCCGTCGGCCAGCCTCTTCACCACGATGGGCTGAAGATAGTACGGCTCGTTGCCGCTCTGCTGAATGTCTTCAAGCAGTCGACCGACCTCGTGCTCACCCCACCGGTAGCCGCGCTGGTATCCGGGAACGAAGAAGTGGCCATCGAGGTCGCCGACGAAGCGCCGCTGGAGTGTTGCCTCGTCGAAGGTCGGCTCCGGCATGGCAGTGAATCTAGTACGCCAGCGGCGGGATAGACACTGCCCGTGAGTCAGGACGTCGATCGGGTTCGCCAGCGCGGTGGCGCGTCTAGCCGCCGTTTGAGATCTTGCTGCTGTCGCGGGGTGGACGCGAGACGGCCACCGCGTGATCGTCTGTGCGTTGTGGACACAACATCAGATCTTGCGGTGGCCGCGGGCCACAGCGTAGACCGTGACGGCTGGGAGCGGGTGTTGGCCGGGGTGCTCGGCTCGTTCGCGGGCCGGTCCCCGCGGGTGGAGCCCCGTCGATGCGCGGCGACGTCCGTGACCCGGCTGCTGTCCGATCTTGAGGTCAAGACGTGTTGGCAGTTGGAGGAGCAGGCCGGCCACGCTCGGCCGGATGCGATGCAGCGGCTGCTGTACGGGGCGGTGTGGGACGCCGACGCCGTGCGTGACGACCTGCGGCAGGTGGTGGTCGACGGGTTCGGTGACCCGGACGCGGTTCTGGTCGTGGACGAGACCGGTGATCTGAAGAAGGGCGTGCACACCGTTGGGGTGCAGCGGCAGTACACCGGCACGGCCGGGCGGATCGAGAACGCGCAGGTCCGGGTGTTCCTGGCCTACGCCGGCCGGGACGGGCACACCCTGATCGACCGCAGGGTCTACCTGCCGGCGTCGTGGACTGATGACCGGGATCGGTGCCGGGCCGCCGGCGTGCCAGACGAGGTCGGATTCGCTACCCGATCCGAGGTGGCCGCCGACATGATCGCCGTCGCCGTCGACGCCGATGTGCCGGCGGGGTGGGCCGCTGCGGACGAGGCATACGGCAACAGCAGTGCCTTACGCGTCCACCTACGCCAACACCGGCTGGGCTACATCCTGGCGGTCTCCCGCGGTCACCTGGTGCCCCTCGATGGCGGCAAAGTCAGGGTTCGCGCGCTGACCGGGTCGCCGCCGGGCTACCGGCATCGGCGTGGCAGCGGCGCAGCGGCGGCGCCGGATCCAAGGGGCCGAGGTTCTACGACTGGGCGTGGCTCGACGATGTCGCTAGCGACGCCGACCCCGACGACGGAGGCCGGCACAGCCTCCTTGATCCGCAAGAACACCTCGACCGGTGAGCTTGGGTTCTACCGCTGCTGGACCCCACAACCGGCCACCCTCGCCCAGCTCGTGCGGGTCGCCGGGATCCCCTGGACCGTCGAAGAGAGCTTTCAGGCCGCCAAAAGCCAGGCCGGCCTCGACCAGCACCAGGTCCGCCGCTGGCACTTATGGCACCGGTTCACCACACTGGCCCTGGCCGCCCTGGCCGCCCTGGCCGCCCTCGCCGTCCTGGCGATCTGCGCCGGCGACGCCGCCACCCGCGCAACCAACGACACCACGGGCCTGATCAAGCGGGCGGTCAACGAAGTCCGTCGCCTGATCAACCTCTTCATCATCCGGCCGATTGGGTGCTGCCGCGGACGGCGTCGACATGGGTCCCGCGAGCTGAGACGCGAATCCCACGTGCAGAGCCCTGACCTGGGCCTCCAGCAAGCTGACCTCTTCGGCGAGCCCGAAGAGGCCCACGTCCGTTCAGGCAGGGCTACGCAGCGCCAGCTCGGAGGTACCGGTCAGGCGATTGGCCTTCTTCGCCAGATGCCCTCATCGGCCGGAGCGCCAGTGATCGACTTGAGTGTCGGGTTGCTGCCGCTTCGTTGCGTGCGCTGGCGGCACCTGCAATAACTAGCCGGTGGGCACCGGCGGTGGGCGTGGTCGGCCGGATCGAGTGGCGCGGCAGGTGGCAGCGCGGCGAGGATGGCCCGTGCAGCAGGAACGGGTGGCATGGCTGCTACGCGTCAATCGCCTGTACGGGCAAAACGAGCAGTGGTTACGCGGCGCCGTCTTCGCTGCCGCCTTCCAGGGCGGCTGCTGGCCCGAACGCACCAGCGTGTACCGAATTTCTCGCTGGGAAACAGCCAGGGTTCGCGTCCCTTACTTGGCGGTACGCCGGTACGAGGAATTGCTGCAGCTACCCACCAATAGCCTCGTCGCGCCGATCGACACGATCGACCGTTACTCGGCCGCGACCGTCGGCAGCGCCGCGCTACTCGGCAGGCGTCCGCATGAGGGAAGCCCCCTGCAGGTGCCCGGGCTGGAAGAGTTGATAGAGGTGGCCCGCTCCGACGAGATGTTGACAGGGGCGGACTGGGACGAACTGGCCAGCTATCTCGCTATCGCGTCAGGACAAGCGATCACGCCGGGTTCGGCGGGGACGGACATCGCTGAACGGGCGTTAGCGGCTAGAGCTCCGCGTCGCCACATCTTGATCAGCGCGGCGAAGCTCGGCCAGGCATCGAACGCCCGCCCGACGGGCGCCGCAGGGGCCCGTCAAAGCCTCATTGCCCGAATCGCGGATGCCGTGATGGCCAACATGCCCCGCCATGTGCCCAACTTCTACGATCATCTGATACCCGTACTACTCGACGAGCTGCTGTTCCATCCCGTTTCCGACGTGCGTCTATCCGCAGCAGTCCTGCTCTTCGGAACGCCGTACCGGCGGCCGCTCGCCACCGCGCTCGCCGCGGAGCTACCCAGCCATGCCGCGGCCTCCAGCATCGATGTGGCCCCCACCATGATCGAGGCGCCGGAAATTCTAGGAGAACAGGAAAATCTGCGACAAACGGCAACTGGCCGAGACGGATTGTGGTCACCAGATAGTGGAGCCGCGCTCCGGTTAGAAGAATACCTTTATCCGCGCGAGCTGGCGGTTACGGAAAACGACCTGATACTGCGCGACGCACTTGTCTCCCAAGCGATTAACCGCAGCAGGAAAAGAGAGACAGTTTCAGCGGAAGGCAGGGCCGGAGCCGCCGTGACGGCAGCCCCAATAGAAGTGCGAGTTCGGGGTGACCAGATGGGTGCGGACGAGCAACTCGTCCTCGCCGAACCAAACACGCACCGTCCAGTCGATCCGAAGCACGTGTTAGTAGCTCAAATGCCGTCACAGGTGCCGGTCGCGACACCACTGAGCCTTCTGGTGCGCATCTGCCGTCAAGCCGAAGTCACCGTCAACGCCCCGCACGTGACGCTGGACAAGCTGCGGGTGGGCGTTGACGGAGTCGTCGTAACTGTAATCGTCAACGCCGGTAGCGGTCTGTCCGCGCAGGGCCCACGCCAGCAGGACATCGAGGTCTCTCCGTGCGGTGACCCAGCCCCCATCCGCTTCGAATTCGTCGCTGCGGCAATGGGCCTGCAAAAGGTTCAAGTCACTGCCTGGGTCGGCGGTACGTTCCTCGGTGAGCTGACCCTTGAGGTGTCGGTGACTCAGAACGCCCTCTACCGTGACGCCCCTCCCCGCTCCGCGTCCCTGGCACCCCTAGTACCGAACCCCGGCGAAGCGACGCTGCAGGTGCTGTACGACGGAGTCCATTACCGATTCCAACTGCTGTCGTCGTCGCACATGTTTGAGATGGTGCACGTCGACTCGTTGGCGGCTCAACCCGGCCCCGTGGTCGAACGCACCATCGCTGAACTGGATCAGATGGCCCGAGGCAGAAGCGGATATTCCGGCGGAAACGCAAGCCGGTGGCTACGCAATGCTGGGATCCAACTGTGGAGCGAGATGGTTCCGGCAGCGATCAAGGACCAGTTTTGGGAAATCCAGCCGCAAATCTCGTCGTTCACCATCGCTTCTGACCGCGATGTCATTCCCTGGGAGTTGCTGCACCCTCTCGCGCCTAGCCACGATGAAGGCTTCCTCGTGGAGCAGTTTCCCGTGCTCCGTCGGGTGTACAACCAGCAACGGAGCCACCGCATCAGCCTGAGCAACCCACGATTCGTGGTACCTGAGAACTCTCCCACGGACGCAAAAGCCGAGGTGAGAACAATACGCGAGACTCTGGGCGTCGCCACCGAACCGGACATCGACGAGCTCGACGCGTTACTAAATTTGATTGACGCTGGCGAACTCGGGATGGCCCACTTCGCTTGCCACAACAACTACCGCCGTGAAAAAGGTGGGTCCGCGATCAAGATGCGCAACGGCAATTTTTCTCCGCTATTGCTCAACGACGCGGCAGCCACCAAGAACTTCGCCGCTACCCACCCCCTGGTGTTCATCAACGCGTGCCGCAGCGCTGGCGCAGTGCCTCAGTACACCGAATTGATGGGGTTTGCTCAGCGTTTCATGGCGGCTGGCGCGGGCGCGTTCGTCGGCACTTTGTGGGCAGTGCACAGCAGTCGTGCTGCCGCATTCGCCGAGGTGTTCTATCAGCAGTTAGTGGCCGGTGAGACGCTCGGTGCTGCGACGAAATGTGCCCGCGTGGAGATCGGCAAGCATTCCGCCGACCCGACATGGCTTGCCTATTCCGTCTATGGCGATCCTTCAGCGCTGGCCGCCGCCCCCTAGCCGTCAAAAAGGAGAGCAGTGGAGATCACTGATACTGGTGTCGCCGTAACCGACATGGTTGCCGCCATTCAGCGGGCCGCTACGCTAGCAAACATCTCAACCACTGACGTCGACCGCGACCTGCGCATCATTTCACTCGAGTTGACTCTGAATGTTGTCGTGATCACCGGGCGTGGCGCCAAGGTCGAGCTCAAAATCCCATTCATCGGCATGCCTCTGTCTTTTGGTGGCAAAACTAGGAAGCAGAACACGAACACCCTTACTATGACGCTCGTTCCGCCGGACCTCACCGAGGAGCACGAAGTTCGCGCCGGCGGGGACGTCGAGGACACCTTGGTCGAGGCGATCGAGACGATTAGGGATGTGGTGGCTCAGGCGGCGGTTGGCGACGATACCTTCACGCTACGGGACAGCAGCGTGGAGTTGTCCTTCGCGGTTACCGACCACGGCTCGGTCGCCCTAGTCGGCTCCACGGAACTATCCGACGAGGTGACCCACCTCCTAAAGGTGACCCTCGCTTCGGCCCGAACTGCAGGGCATCAGAAGCGACCCTAGTGCTAATAGGGATACCGCCGTCCATCTGTCGGCTCCGCCTGAAAACTGACCCCGTGGTTCCTCGTGGGTTCAAAATCCGGCCGGAACAGAGGGGTCAAGGTTGAGCCGGCGTTGACACCATCTCGACAACATCGGTGATTGCCAGCGGTCTTGATCGGCGAGTACGATCTGGTACCTCGTGCCGGAGCAATGCCCCTCAGGCCGGCGACTGCGACAGGGTGCTCGTGACCTCCACAAATTCACGCCACTTCTCACAGACCGTCGCCGCGACGGTCGCGAGCAGGGGCGTCAATGGTGGCCGGCCGCCGTGTTCACCCGGCCCTCCCATCCGAGGCGGGGCGCCTGCTCGGCGTCGTCGAGGATCCTCCCCGGCATGATCTGCGAGCGACGCCCATAGCGCGTGAAGACTTGGACATTCGCGTCAGCGGCCTCGGCGGTAGAGCAGCTCGGGCTGTGGGGCGAGGGCGGCTGGTCCAGGTCACGCGCAGCCTGCTGCTAGACCATAACCACGAGGAAGATGGCGATGTAGCCAATGGTGGCGATCAGGAGTGCGCCCTGCAGGATCCGGTGCTTCCACCAGTTCCGCTTCGCCATCGCCGTAAGCTGTTGAGAAAGCTGGTTGAAGTGCTCCGTGGGCGTGAGGCGCTCCAGTTGCTCTGCTAGGTCAGCTGGATCTCGGTGGCGCAGGTGCCCGAAGTAGATTGTGCCTCGGTGGCTGCGGTGCCTGCTTACCCGGCCGAGCATCGGATAGACAGCGGCTCCAGCAGTGGAGGCTGCCACGCCGCACAGGGTGATCGCGATGGTGAAGACCATCTCCCGCCACCCGCCGAGCTGCTCAAGGTAGCTCCCCTTCTGTGTGCGTAGGGCGAGGATCGCCGCGATGGCCGCGCTGTTGACCGTGAAGATAATGGACGCCTTGGTGTCGACCTTGGCCGTCCAGTTCTCCTGGGCAGTGTGGCTACGCCATGCCAGGTCCAGGTTCGTCTTGATGTGGTCGACTGCCGGGGCTGGAGCCGTCGAGGCTAGTGGCGTCGGCGGATTTGCCGGCGTTGTGGTCATCGTTGTCCTCCATCAGAGCGAGTAGCGCGTTGAGCACGGTTCCAGCAACGTAGTCGTCGTTCAGTGCCTTGAGCAGGGGGCCTGCCCATGCCGAATGGCAGGACCTCCAGATCCGTCCCGATCCGCAGGGGCACAGGCTGGCGGGGTGAACGCGTTGCTGTTTTTCGTGGATGTTCCACACGGTGAGGACGAGTCGGCGCAATGCTGCTTGGTCCATCCCGGCGGCGTGCTCCTGTGCCCATTGGCGGTAGCCGTCCAGTCCGTGCTTCCACTCTGGCCCAGGCCACGCTGGGGTCAGGCCTCGCGCTTGCCGGTCCTCGTAGGCCAGCTGTAGGCGGAGGAACTGACGAACCCGGTCCAGGTGTAGTGCCAGGCCGTCGGGGCCGTCAAAGTCGGTCGGGGCGGCCACCGGGAGCCAGAGGCAGAATCGTCCGTCGCTCTCGATGTGTCGGTCCGGGTTCCCCCGGGGGAACCGGCCGCCGATCTCGTAGGTGTCCGGTGGCTGGAAGGCATTGACAGCGCCGTCGGGCGAGCGCTGGTAGACCAGCCGAAGTTGAAACTCCCGAGGAATGCCGGCACCTGCTCGGAGGCGCAATGTTCCGGTGATCGTGGCGTGGCCGCCCTCGGGAATCATCGTCAGCTGCAGGCCGGGTTCGTGGACCTGCAACCAGCTCTGGTGGGTCTGAAGCCGGCGGCGGGCTTCGGCGCTGATGCGTGGCCGGTACGCCACCCTGCCCCTGGGAAGGGTGGCGCCTGCCCGTCGGCGAGCACCCCCACCTGATCGGTTCGCCACTAGATCAGCAGTCCGAGCAATAGGGGCGGATCGGCTCGGCGGCCGAAGCGGAGGCGTACGCCACGGTAGATGCCACGCTGACCGAGCTGGCGGATTTTGCGCGTGCGCTGGCGTCGACGCTCTCGGCGCGCTCGATCTCATCGAGCGTCAGGTCGCTGGACACGTAGGCGCGCGCCGTGCTGTCCCACGAGAACAGTTCCTGCAGCCACTTCGGCAGCCGTCCGTAGACGACCTTGTCGAGGCCGGTCTGCCCGCCGTTCAGGCAGCCCTGGATACGTGCCGCGTCAGCCGTCGAGGTGCCGAGGGAGACGACGTCACGGTTGCCGTGCTCGCCGAGCTTCGACACGAGGACGTTGCCGCCCGCCAAGCCGATGGCCAAGGGCTTCGCGGCATCCGCGCCGATGACCTGCGGCAGCACCTCAGCGACAGCTGAGTGCAGGGCCGCGGCGGCCTTCACCGCGCGCAGGGCCGCCTTGTCCTCGTCGTCAAAGGGCAGGTAGGCCAGCGCCTGGACACGGTCACCTTGGTACTGCACCCGCAGCGCTTCGTAGTCCTGGACGGTGGCGTGTCGCATCTCGGAGCGGATAGCGTGATACGCGCGCACCGCTTCGGCAAGCAAGCCTGCCTGGTCGGCGTCCTCGACGTAGCGCGTGAACCCGTCGACGTCCGCGAAGAGGGACACGGCGTTGACGCGCTTGGTGTTGCTCATGCCCAGCTTGGCCTTGTCGATCTTCACCGTCGCCTGGTACACGGTCGCGGAGCCGGGCGGGTAGGCGGCGAGGGCGTCCTTCAGCCGCTTGCGGGTAGCCTCGCGCGACCATCCGTGGCGGTACTCCTCAACCAGTTCCTCCAGCCGGTCATCGTCGAGGGCGATTGCTCGAATGTCCGGGTCGCTAGTCTCGGCGATGTAGTTGTCGAACGCCTCGGGGAGCAGCGCGGCGGCCTCCAAGGTGATCCGTATGCCCTTGCTGTCGATGATCTTCGCGGCCCGGTTCGCGGGGTTGCCCAGGAACAGCAGCTCACGGTCACCCCGTACGCCGTTGGCGGTCACCAGGGCCTCGCCGAAGTCAACTCCGGCCGCCGTCCTCCAAGCCGCAGACTGGTCGAGTTCCAGCACCTCGTTGAAGATCCGGCCGGTGGCGACGATCGCCGCCACCGTAAGGACGGCCTTGACCACCATTGCCTCATCGTCGCCGATGGGGCGGTACGCCAGCCCATGCAGCTTCGGGCCCTGGAAGTGCACCTTGGTGGCATCGAAATCCGTCTCGACGACACGGGAAGCCTCCCTGGCCCACAGGTGCGACTGGTGCAGCAGGTCCTCACCGCCGCCTGTGCTCTCGTCGTCGATCGGGTCGTACGCCAGTTGCGTCCGGTAGCTCGGCACATCGACGTAGAAGTGCGCTCCAATGATCCTCTTCGGGTGCGTCAGAGTAGTGTTCTCCAGGTCGGTCTTGCGTTGAACCTCACCGACCGTCAACCCCTTGGTGGCGTCGTACGCCCTCTGAACCCGCTCCAGAGATTCCTCATAGTCCCAGCTCATAATCCCCCCCCTGATGGTCGGTACGTTGCCCCCAGCGCCGTTCCCCCCGACGCCGGACCATCGACCATTGTGACGCGGAGGTACGACAAAATCGGCCGGGAACCGGATTGGCTGGCAGGGGGAGGAGGTGCCAGCGGTTCCGGAGCAAGCCGCTGCTCGGTTGAGCTATCCCTTCCAGGCCTCAACCGGCTTGGCAGGCACGGTGGCGTCGAGCAGGGCCGCGACGTCCCGGCGGGCAGCGCGGTGCGGACGGCGGGATTGCAGCGGCCAGCGGACACGGCGGTGGCGTCTCGCCCGTCAAGACTGGTCCGGGCGGCGTGCAGCCGATCGCTGCGGGCGGCCACGACGCTGCGGAGCCTCGTCTGCCTACCGGGCCTGAGCGGGTGCGGCCGTTACGAGGGCGGCGTCGAGTAGTCAACGCAGGTACGCCACAGGCCGGGCTGGGTCGTCGAACAGGGGCCGCCCGGCGTGGCCGGTGAAACCGCCATTCATAGGCCACTGGAGCCCGCACGAGCCCCTATCGCGACGCAGGCAGGCAGGGCGCAGGGGAAGACTGCTGCGCCTGCCTGAGCCGTCCGCACGAGGACCCCGCGAGGGTCCGGGCGTTCCGCGTCCACCGCTAGCTAGCCGTTCTCCTTCACGTAGACCCCGGCTCCAGGCAGCGACTCGGTCAGTCCCTGCATCTTCAAGATCAGAAACACGCGGTCCGCGACGAAGCTGGACACCTCGTACTGCTCACACAACTCGGCCCGGCTGGGCAGGCGTGAGCCAGGCGGAAACTCCCCGGACTTGATTCGTTTCGTCATGTCTTCGGCTATGCGCTGGTAGGCGTACTGCGGTGGCACTGGTGGTTCCCTCCGGTCGGCACCTCCTACTCAATCACCCATGGCGAGTCCTTGACTAGCAATGGCTAACCATGGCAAGTTCGCTGACAGGTCCCTCCGGTCGGCAACCTGCGGGACCTCGGATAGCGGTCCGGGTACCTGATCGGGGATCGGTGCCCGGACCTGCTCGCCCCCTGGAGGTCTGACCGTGCCCATGGATGACGGACCTATTACGCCAGCCCTGGTTGTCTGGACGGCCAAGCGCGTGATCACAGCGCACTCCGAGCCGACCAACCCGCACCGGGCCACAGGCCGCTGCAGGCAGTGCCTGGATAGCGGCTGCGACATGCTGAGTTGGGCGATAGGCGTGCTCAAGGCGCACCGGCGGGATCCCTCTGCCGCGGCGTGGAGGGGGTCCTGCAAGCCCTGAGCGCGCCTGCGCCTGTCAGGTGACCTTTTCGTAGAGGATGCCGTGTTTGCTCCGCATGAGGGTCTCGATCGATTTAGCGAGGTTGGTGTCGTGCACCAGCAGCCCCAACTCGATGTTGGTGTTCTCGGCGCTGTACGAGAAGTTCGCGCTCGTCAGCAGCGTTATCGCACGGTCGACGACGATGAACTTGGCGTGGCTGACCAACGGCTGGTGGCCTCCGGTAAGGGTCAGCGTCCGGAGTACGGTCGCCTTCGGCAGGTGGGCCGCGACGGCCGCCGGGGAGCCGGCGTGGGCGTCGAGGTACACCGTGACGCTCAGGCCAGGGCGTGCTGCGGCGTTCTCCAGGGCGGTCCACATGCCTGAGTGCGGGGTGAAGTTGAAGCTTGAGCAGACGATCGACATGCGTGCGTCGTCGATGATTCGTTGGGCTTCGCTGGTGAGACGGCCGGTGGTGGCCTCGACGCCCGGCATGGTCCACACGGGGGTGATGGCGGTCCGGACCGCTCGTGCACCGGCGATGGCTCGGAGCACGGCGACCGAGTCGTCCCGGTGTTCCGCGCCACCAACCCGACGCCGAGCGGTCCGAGCGCCAGTCGAACCGCAGACGTTGATGGCGACGGTCATCATGGCTTCGTGACGGCGGTGGAGGCGTGGTTCCTTGGCGGGCCGATCGACGGACGGCTGATGCCGGTGGAGACGACTGTTGAGGGCGACCTGCCAGAGGTGGTGAGGATGCCTCAGGGCGGGCTGTATGTCAGTGCATCCGAGGTTGCGGCGTCGGCTGAGCACGTGTACGTCCTGGGCGATCGTTTCGACGACATCCACGTCTACCGCTACCAGCGGACCGACGAGGCGCAGGCCGATGGGTATCGATGAACTCATCGGAGACGAGCAAGCCGCTGTCGCCTGGCTGCAGTGCGCCCTCCGCGACTTCTACCTGGGTGACCGAGCATTGCTGCGATACCAGGTTGGCGAGTGGGGCCGACATTCCGTCTCGGCCATCACCTTGCCCGTCACGTCGACGCGGCTTGGGACGTGGACGCCGAGTACGACCGGCAAGGTACGGACGGGGACCGCAAGGTTCGAGACCCGGACGCGGCGACCCACATGCGGCCCGACCTCATCGTTCACCGACGAGGGCTACAAGGTGCCGGGAACAACCTGCTGTTCGTTGAGGTCAAGCGTCATTGGCAGCTGCCGGTCGGGGACACCGGCGACATCGACAAGGTTCGCCGAGCCGTGATCAGGCACGAGTACCAGATAGCGGTCACTCTCGGCATGGGTACGGCGGGCAGAACGTTCTCGCCCACCTGGACCGTGTACATCTCCTCGCCAGGATCGCACCGCGGCGCCTGCCCCGAGGCTATGCCGGTGGTCCAGGCGGAGGCGGTATTCGATGAAGCGCGGCTCAAAGATCTCGAGGTTGCCGCCCGTCACGCCGAGCGGAACCTGCGAGATGGCAACCAGTCGTGAGCCGCTCGGGTGCAAGCCCCGGCGGCACTTGAGGAGCAACGAGTCGGCGTAGCTGGCCGTTCGCAGCGACGATCTGCGTTAGAGAGCGGCGAAGCGAGCGACGACCGGTGCGTGATCTGGCACGACGGCAGCCTGACGGCTGCGGGTGGAAGCGCCGATGGAGGTGATGTCGTCCACCAGGGAGGGGGGTGGGGACCCGGCACCGGCGCCGGCCTTCGACAGTGCCGCTCAGCGGGCCTTCTTCGTCGCCCGTTTGCGCGGCGGCGTCAACAGGTCGGCTATCGCCGCGATTGCGGACGGCACCAGGCGGTAGTACGCCCAGACGCCGCGCTTCTCGCGCTCGAGCAGGCCGGCCTCGGTGAGGATCCGAAGGTGATGACTCACGGTCGGCTGGGAGAGGCCAAGCGGCGCGGTGAGGTCACTGACGGATGCCTCGCCCTCCGGAGCGGACTGGATGAGACTGAGCAGTCGCAGCCGGGCTGGGTCGGCGAATGCCTTCAGCACTCCCGCGAGCCGCTCGGCATCGGCGCGCTTGATCGGCTCGCCAGCAAGCGGCGAGATTGCAGGCGTAGCAGTTTTCGCAGTTCCCACGTCTTCCATCGTTCCACGAACACCATCGATTGGCCGGTGGAACCAGGACCAGTACCCCGGTGGCCAGCAGGCCGGGCGGTGTTGGGTACACCTGCAGGTCGCGTCCACGCCGGTGTTCAACCGCGGGCGTGATCTCTCGTACAGGCAGGCCTGCCACAGGACGGTTTCCCCGCCGCCGGGGACGATGTGCCCGTCGGCTGGCCCGCCGCGCAGCAGCACGTCCACCCATTCGGCGGTGCGTGTTGCTCCGGGGAGGGGGCGTGCGCTACGAGCACCTGTATGCCCAGGCCGGCAAGGGTTTCGGATGCAGGCCGGGGTCCGCTCGTTGGCTGCGTACGCGTGCAGCCGGTCCCCGCGCCGCTGCTTGACGTGGGGACCGGTGGTCGGTGGCCTGCGGCTGGGGCTGCTCCACCTGCGTGTGGCCGTGGCCAGCAGCCGGGCGTCGGCCTCGCCGACCAGCTCAGCTTCGCCGTCGAGACCTTGGCGCACCACGGCCGGCCCCCAGGCTGTGGACAACTCGCGTATCTGATGCTCCTGTAATGCAAGCCGGGCTGGTCAGAGCTCTACGAGGGCTGTGGATTACGGGGGCCGGATCCGCAGGGATTCCAAGATCAGCGGGTAGACCTGACGCGCGATGTACCGCTTCAGACATCGGGAGATGTCTTTGTTGCTCAGCCCTTGTTCCCGTCGGCGCTCGACGTAGGTCAGCGTCTCGGGATGGCAGCGCATCCGGTTGACCGCGACGATGTAGAGCGTCCTGTTGGCCATCCTGTCCCCACCTTGGTTGAGTCGGTGCCGGTCGGTGCGGCCGGAACTGGCGGGGATGGGTGAGACCCTGCAGAGGGCGGCGAAGGCCAGCTCGTCGCGGATCCGCTCGGGGTTATCGCGGCGGTGATGAGCAGCTGCGCGGCGACTTCGGGGCCGACTCCGGGCAACTCCAGCAGCTGCGGGGCGGCCTGCTTGAGTAGCACCTGCAGGTCGACGTCGGCGGCCCGGATCTCGCGGTCCAGGTCGATGATGCGACGCGCCAGCCGACGGATCGCGGTCTTGGTCGCCGCATCGGGTCGGCGATGTCCAGGGTCGGCCGCAACGCGGCAGCAGTGATGATCAGTTCCGAGTTGCGTAGGTGCAGGAGTTGGGTGCGCAGCGGTTCCGGGGCGGTGCGGACCATGCCGACCAGGGCGTTGATTGCCGCGGAGCACGCTTTCGGCGAACCCGAATAGTCGTCGCCTCCTTCTCAAGGGTTGAGCCGAGCAGGGGAGGGCGCAGAAATATGTCGAATGCCCAATGGCTGTATGGCATATGGCATCCCTTTACAGGCATGCCTTTCGATCGACATGATCGTCAGGCACGGTTGCCGTCCACCCCCTGACGAGGAGGCCCCCATGTGGAGCACCCGATCTTTGCCCCGTTTCCCGCGCGCCAGGCGGCAGGCCGCCGCGGTCGCCGTCGCTGCGCTCGCCGGGGCCTGCCTGGCCGTCGTGAACGCGCAGCCCGCCTCGGCCACGCCTCCGGGCATTCCGTCGAAGGCGACGGCCCAGTCGCAGCTCAACGCCCTGACAGTGGCGGCGCAGGGCTCAACGAGTGGCTATTCGCGGGACCTGTTCCCGCACTGGATCACCATCAGCGGCAGCTGCGACACCCGCGAGACCGTCCTCAAGCGTGACGGCACCTCCGTCGTGGTGAACAGCTCCTGCGCGGCCACGTCCGGCCGCTGGTACAGCCCGTACGACGGCGCGACCTGGACTGCCGCGTCGGACGTCGACATCGACCACGTCGTGCCCCTGGCCGAGGCGTGGCGCTCCGGCGCCAGTTCCTGGACGACCAGCCGGCGGCAGAGCTTCGCCAACGACCTCACCCGCCCGCAGCTGATCGCGGTCACGGACAACGTGAACCAGTCGAAGGGCGACCAGGATCCGTCGACGTGGCAGCCGCCGCTGTCGTCGTACCGGTGCACCTACAGCAAGATGTGGATCACCGTGAAGTACAGCTGGGGGCTGAAGCTGCAGTCCTCGGAGAAGTCCGCGCTGCAGAGCATGCTCAACACCTGCAGCTCCTGACCGCGCGGTTCCGGCCGGCGGCGCCGTCCTCTCGGACTCGGCCGCCGGCCGGAACCTGAGCCGTCACTGGGGCGGGGATGATGCAGCGTCGCCGGCTTGCTTGCGCCAACTGCCGCCGGCGTCGGCGGCGAGGAGGCGCTGGATCATCGCGAGGGCTTCGGGCTCGGTGTCGAATTCCCACCGCAGCACCCGGCCTGTCTCGCTGTCGCCGGCGCGGGCGACGACCTTCCATCGGACCTGGCGGGTCAGCCACACGTCGCGGCGGCCCAGGCGCCCCCAGATCCCGTTCCACCATCTTGCCGCCACGTCCTCCACCACGGCATCGTACAGGTGTTCGACTGGCGTGTGTCAGCTAAGTCGGTGGTCGAGGGCGGTGTGGCGGCGGCCGGCGCCGACGGTGCGCACGGCGGCGGCGAGGGCGCGACGGGAGCCGACGAGGACGACGAGTTTCTTGGCGCGGGTGACGGCGGTGTAGAGCAGGTTGCGTTGCAGCATCATCCACGCGCTCGTGGTGAGGGGGATGACGACGGCGGGGTATTCGGAGCCTTGGGAGCGGTGGATGGTCATGGCGTAGGCGTGGGCGAGTTCGTCGAGTTCGTCGAAGTCGTAGTCGATGCTTTCGTCCTCGTCGGTGCGCACCGTGAGGGTCTGTTCCTCGGGGGAGAGGGCGGTGACGATGCCGAGGGTGCCGTTGAAGACACCGGCCTGGCCCTTGTCGTAGTTGTTGCGGATCTGGGTGACCTTGTCGCCGATCCGGAACACCCGCCCACCCATGCGCCGCTCCGGCTGGCCCTCACGGTGCGGCGTGAGGCGCTGCTGCAGCAGGGTGTTGAGGGTGCCGGCGCCGGCGGGGCCGCGGTGCATGGGGGTGAGGACCTGCACGTCCCGGCGCGGATCCAGGCCGAACTTCGCTGGTATTCGGGTGCATGCGACCTCGACGGTGAGCGCGGCGGTGGCGTCGGTGTCGTCGCAGGCGAACAGGAAGAAGTCCGACAGGCCTTCCAGGAGGGGTGGGCGGCCGGCGTTGATGCGGTGGGCGTTGGTGACGACGCCGGACTGGGCGGCCTGGCGGAAGATCTGCGTCAACCGCACCCGGGGGATCGCCGGGGCGGTGAGCAGGTCGCGCAGGACTTCCCCGGCGCCGACGGAGGGAAGTTGGTCGACGTCGCCGACCAACAGCAGGTGCGCGCCGGGCGGGACGGCTTTGACGAGTTTGTTGGCCAGGATCAGGTCGAGCATGGACGCTTCGTCGACGACGAGCAGGTCCACGTCGAGGGGGTTGTCCCGGTCGTAGGAGGCGTCCCCGCCGGGACGCAGTTGCAGCAGCCGGTGCACGGTGGCCGCGGGGTGGCCGGTGAGCTCGGACAGGCGTTTGGCGGCCCGGCCGGTCGGGGCGACGAGGGTGACCTTGGCCTTCTTAGCGGCGGCGAGTTCGACGATCGAGCGGACGGTGAAGCTCTTGCCGCAACCCGGCCCGCCCGTCAGCACCGCCACCTTCGACGTCAGCGCCAGACGGACGGCCTGTTCCTGCTCGGGCGCCAGGTCGGCGCCGGTGCGGGCCTTCAACCACGCGAGGGCCTTGCCCCAGTCAACGCCGGCGAAGTGGGGCAGCCGGTCGGCCCGGTCGTGCAGCAGCCGCAGCAGGGAGCCGGCCAGGGACTGCTCGGCGCGGTGGAACGGCACCAGGTACACCGCCTGCACCGGCTCCCCGTCCGGGCCGGGCAGCGCCTCACGGACGACACCCTCGTCGGCGGCGAGGTCGTCGAGGCAGCGGTTGACGAGGTCGCCGGGCACGTCGAGGATCTTCGTGGCGTCGGCGACGAGCTGTTCGGCGGGCAGGCAGCAATGGCCGGAGTCGGTGGCCTCGGACAGGGTGTACTGCAGCCCGGCCATCACCCGCTGGGGGCTGTCGTGGGGGATCCCGACGGCCTGGGCGATGGTGTCAGCGGTCTTGAACCCGATGCCCCACACGTCCGCGGCCAGCCGGTACGGCTCCTTCGTGACCACGCCGATGGACGCGTCGGCGTACTGCTTGAAGATCCGCACCGCCAGGGACGTCGACACCCCGACACCTTGCAGGAAGACCATCACCTCTTTGATGGCCTTCTGCTCCTCCCACGCCGCGGTGATCTTCGCGGTGCGTTTCGGCCCCAACCCTGGCACCTCCACCAGCCGGGAGGGTTCCTCCTCGATGACCCGCAGGGTGTCCAAGCCGAAGTGCGCCACGATCCGCTCGGCGAACACCGGCCCGATCCCCTTGACCAGGCCCGAGCCGAGGTAGCGCTGGATGCCCTGGATCGTGGCCGGCAGCACGGTGGTATAGGAGTCGACCTCGAACTGCCTGCCGTACTGCGGATGCGACGACCACCGCCCCGACAACCGCAGGGTCTCCCCGGGCTGCGCCCCCAACAACGCACCCACCACGGTCAACAGGTCACTGCTGCGGTCGGTAGCCACTCGGGCGACGGTGTAGCCCGTCTCCTCGTTGACATACGTCAGCCGCTCCAGCACCGCTTCGAGGGTGGCAAGCGGCACACGGGCGGCGGCGGTCACGGCAACCATCGTGGCGGCTGCCCGATCCGCCCCGCCACCCGCCCCGGCCGGCGGCACCGACTGCGGCGGTCAGTCCGCTCGCCAGACGCGGCCGGCGAGGTACCGCAACCGGTCCAGGATGTGGCGCTTACCCTCCGCAGGCATGGAATCGTTCGCCAGCCGCGGGTGGGTCGCCCTGCTGTCGGCCTCGACCTCACCCGCGCCGCGACCGGGCGCCTGGCTTCCGGAAGGTCCCCGGGCAGGCGACCCTGCGGAGTGTGGCTCACGGTAGACGCGACCACTTGGTGACCAACTCTCACATCAGCGATGCCTGCGATCACCGCTGGCACTGGCCTTGACCGCACGCGACCAGGCCGCGGGCGGTCGCCGGACATTTGTAATGCCATCGGACGCCGCGACTTCACGGCCGGACTACCTCGCAAGCGCATGGGCGGCGGCCTGCTCCGACGGCGGCGACCGTCAGGAGGTGACCGGCGTCGTCGTACCGGTGGGGCTTGCCGGTGGCGACGCCGGGTCGGTGGACGCGGAGCCGGTGGGCGCCGGGCTGCTCGGCCCCGGCGTGCCGCCCGACGGGGTCGGACCAGGTGTGGACGGGGCCGGGGGGGGGGTGCCGGACGGGCTGGGAGTGGCGGTG
>NZ_QGGF01000159.1 GCF_003857015.1 Micromonospora globispora
CGGCTGAGGCACCGGTACGGCCCGCGTCGCCCACGACGACCACTGCCGCGCTCGGTTAATGTGCTGGCCGTGACCAGCACGAGGACAGCGGGGGAAGCCGCCACCGGCGGCCGACGGGCGCGGATGACCACGAGCCGGTGGTTGAGCGTCATGATGCTCACGATGACCGTGCTGGTGCTGACCGGAGGCGCGGTGGGCGCGGCGGCCCTGTCGCACACCGCGGCGGTGTCCAACCGGCTCGCGGACCGGATCGCCCCGGCCCGTACCGCGGTCGGTCACCTGGAGAGCGGGCTGCTGGACCAGGTGGCGGCCGTGCGGGGGTACGTCATCACCGGCAACCCGGAGCTGCTGCGTCCGTACGAGGAAGGGGTGCGGACCGAACGCGAGACGGTGGGGCGGGCGCGGAGCCTGCTCACCGACGAGCCGGACGCCCGGCACGAGCTCGACAGCGCGATGGGGCTGGCCGACCGGTGGCGGGCGGAGTACGCCACCCGACTGATCGCGGCCCGGCGGGCCGGGACGACCCCGGACCAGCTGGCCACGATGGTGGAAGGCGAGCGGCTCGCCTTCGACACCGCCCGCACCGCGCTTACCACTCTGGAGACGCGGCTGGACCGGGTTCAGGCGGCCGGCCGCGCGGATCTGGACGGCGCCCGCGCTGCCCGAGACGTGCTGTTCGTGGCCATCCTCGGCACGCTCCTGCTGTGGAGCATCGTCATCTCGGTGCTGGTGCGGCTCACCGTGTTGCGCCCGCTGACCCGGCTGGGCGCATCGGTACGCCAGGTGGCCGGCGGCGACTTCGACCACCGGCTCTCCCCCGAGGGCCCGGCCGACATCTCCCGGCTGACCGAGGACGTGGAGACCATGCGGCAGCGGGTGGTTGACGCCCTGATGACCAGCCATCGGGACCGGGACGCGCTGGAGCAGCAGGCCGCCGAGCTGCGCCGCTCCAATGAGGACCTGGAGCAGTTCGCCTACGTCGCCTCGCACGACCTGCAGGAGCCACTGCGCAAGGTGGCGTCGTTCTGCCAGATGCTGCAGCGCCGGTACGCCGATCAGCTCGACGACCGCGCCCGGCAGTACATCGGGTACGCGGTGGACGGCGCGACCCGGATGCAGGACCTGATCAACGACCTCCTGGCGTTCTCCCGGATCGGGCGGGTCTACAGCGACGACCGGAAGGTGGACCTGGCCGAGGTCTTCGCCCAGGCCGAGTCGAACCTCTCCGGGCCGATCAGCGAGGCGGGCGCCGAGGTCGTCGCGGACCCGCTGCCGGTCGTGCACGGCGACCCGACGCTGCTGACCATGCTCTGGCAGAACCTGCTCGGCAACGCGGTGAAGTTCCGCAGCCCCGACCGCCCGCCCCGGGTCCGGGTGACGGTGGATGAGGACGCGGACGGCTGGACGTTCAGCGTGGCGGACAACGGCATCGGCATCGAGCCGAAGTACGCGGACAAGATCTTCCTCATCTTCCAGCGGCTGCACCCGCGCGGCACCTACGACGGCACCGGCATCGGGCTGGCGATCTGCAAGAAGATCGTCGAGTACCACGGCGGCACGCTGCGGCTGGACGACAGCTACTCCGAGGGCGCCCGGTTCCTCTTCACCCTGCCCCGGCCCGCCGCCGTCGTACCCGAGCAGGCCGGCGAGCCGGCGCAGGTGGTCCCGGCCTGATCCCGGGACCACCTGCGGCTGGTCAGCTCGCGGGTCGCTCCCGGTCGGCATCGCGGCCGAGAGCGAGCATCCGCAACGTCTCCTCTCGGCGCCGGACCAGCAGCGCGCCGGCGAGGAACGTCACGGCCGGCACGAGGACCAGCACCGCCCACTGCGCGGGTACCAGCGGGATACGACCCAGGTAGAACGAGGACTCCCGCCAACCGGCGAGCCCCTTTTCGATCACCAGAGCGAGCGCGGCAACCGGAGCCAGCATGACCGGGATGCGTCGGCGCACCTGTCGCGCGAGGGTGGCCAGTGCGGCCACGATCGCCACCGCGGCAGCCGCCAGCCCGGCGACGTAGGCCCAGAGAACCAGCCTGCTCCGGGCCTCCAGGTCGTAGAGAACGTAGGAGGCGTACCACCCGGTCGCGTCGTAGGCCACCGCGGTCAGCCGGTTGAGCTCGAGGATGGTCAGCACGACCAGGGACGCCAGGACCAGCGCCGCGAGTCGGCGTACGCCCAGCACCGCGACCGCGCGGCGGGGCGGGGCGGGCACGCTCAGCGCGACCGCCGCGACGACCGCGAGCGCGAACTGCGGCAGGGTCTGCACCACGTACGCAGGTTGATCCGCCACGCCCGGTGCCACCAGGACCGCCCACGCGGCGACGGCGACCCAGGCGAGCCCGGCAGCGACCCGGCGCAGCCCCACCAGGGCGGCGAAGCAGACGCCCGCCCAGCCGGCGACGCGGATCCAGTCGACGAGGTCAGGGCCGACCGGCCGTAGCGGCGGCGGGAGGCTCGGGTCGGGCACGACCTGGTCGAACAGTCCCTTCCCGGCGGCGGCGAGCAGGACCAGGGCGACCAGCACCCCGGTCACCGCCGCGGCGTCGGCCCAGGCCGGCTCGGTGAACCCCCGTGCGTTCACCCGCAGCCGGGCCCGCAGGCCGGCGCCGATCAGGTTGAGGGCATCTCCGGCGGCAGGCCGGCGCTGGCCGGGCCGGGCGTCGGCGAGGAGTACGCCGATCATCTCCTCCTCGTACGTCCGGCGGTGTTCCCACGGGTAGACGGCGAGCAGCCGGCGGTAGCGGCGCTCCAGCTCCTCGGTGCTCACGCCGCTCCTCCCTCGGGGAGCAGGCCGGCCCGGCGCAGCCGAGCGCCGGCGGCGTCCGCGTTGCGGCGCAGGCGGGCGGCATCGTCGGCGAGCCGGCGCGCGCCCAGCGCGGTGAGGCGGTAGTAGCGGCGCAGCCGCGACTGCACCACCTCCTCCCGCTCGACCTCGATCAGGCCGTCGGCGCGGAGCCGGTCCAGGACGGCGTAGAGGGTGCCGGCGCGCAACCGGACCCGGCCGTCGGAGATGCGCAGGACGTCCTCGATGACGGCGTAGCCGTGCTGTGGCGTCTCCGCCAGCGCGGTGAGGACCAGGAACGTCGGTTCGCGGAGAGGGCTGTCTGTCATGATCGGAAGCATATACAGGCAGACGGTATATGCAACCGCCCGTGTATCACGGGCCGGAGGGCGGAGGGTTCAGCGGCGGTTCCGGCCGGTGGCCGTCGCCGCCCTCGGCCGCGGCGGCGACGCTCTCGGTGACCGGGCCGAGCACCGGCCCGACCGGCGTGGTCTGCTCCCGCGGCCCCGGTCCTCCGGGTGTCGCCTGCTCCCGCTCCCGGGCGAACAGGTCGAAGAAGCGCAGCAGCTCCACCGGGAAGGGCATGACCAACGTGCTGTTCTTCTCCGACGCCACGTCCACCACCGTCTGGAGCAGCCGCAGCTGGTACGCCCCCGGCGTCTTCGACATCGCCCGGGACGCGTCGGCGAGCCGCCGGGACGCCTGGAACTCGCCATCCGCCGCGATCACCCGGGCCCGCCGTTCCCGCTCCGCCTCGGCCTGGCGGGACATGGACCGCTTCATCCCCTCGGGCAGCGCGACGTCCTTGACCTCGACCCGCTCGATGAGCAGGCCCCACGGCTTCTCGGTGGGGGCGTCGATCACCGACTTCAACTCGGCGTTGATTTTGTCGCGGTCGCGGAGCAGGGTGTCCAGGTCGGCCTTGCCGATCACGGAACGCAACGCGGTCTGGGCCACCTGGAGCACGGCCGCCGGGTAGTCCCGAACGTTGACCAGAGCCTTCACCGGGTCGACGACGCGGTAGTAGACGACCGCGTCGACGGTGAGCGTGACGTTGTCGCGGGTGATGACGCCCTGCGCCGGCACCCCGATCACCGTGGTCTGCATGCTGACCCGCACCATCCGGTCGACGACCGGGATGATCAGGTGAAAACCGGGCTGGCGGACGCGGTCCAGCACCCGCCCGAAGCGGAACACGATGCCGCGCTGGTACTGCTGCACCAGCCGGATGCTCAGCGACAGCACGAGCACGACGATCGCGATGATGATGACCAGCGCGATGAAGGCGGCGGCTCCCATGGTCCCCCTCGATCCCGGGAGGCACCCGCCTCCCGGCGCCGCGCCTACCCGTTGCGTCGCCGTTCACTCCTGCCGAATTGCCGGACCAACCTGCCTGCTCACCCCTGGCGCGCCTGAATCGCTCCGCCGGGCTTCGTCGTGAACGCCGGACTGGTGCGGCCTCCGGAGTCGCCGATCCGACTCGCGGATCCCGCCCCGAGGCCCGATCACGGGCCGACACGGATCGACTCCCATTGGTAGCGTGTCGATCGCTTCGCGGTCGTTGGGGAGGTTCATGTGTGGGCGGACGAAGCCGGCCTCGACGCGGCTCAGCGCCGGGTTGACGAATGGGAGTCCTCCATCAGTGCCCGAGCGGAGCGCAGCCGGGCGCTGTCCGACCGATTGTCCGGCCTGACGGCCAGCGCCATCAGTCCCGATCGGACGGTCGAGGCCACGGTGGACTCCGCTGGGACCCTGGTCGGTCTGCGGCTCGACGAACGCATCCGCGCACGGTCCTCGGCGCACACCGCCGAGCAGGTGCTCGCCACCACCCGGGCGGCACACGTGGAGTTGCTCCGTCAGGTGACCGAGGCGACCCGGGAAACCCTCGGCGCCGATGACCCCGCGGCCAGCGCCGTCATCGACTCGTACGGCCGCCGGCTCGGCCTCGCCGAAGAGGACGGCGACCGTGGTGGCCGGTGAGGGGATCCAGGTCAGCCCGGCAGACCTGACGGCGCACGCCGGGCACCTCGACGCGATCGCCGACGCGGTGACCGTGGCGCGGCAGGCCGGCCAGTCCGTACGACTCGGCGCGGACGCGTACGGGCAGCTCTGCGTAATGATGCCGCTCCTGCTCGACCAGGTGCAGCGAATCCTGGTGGACGGCGTCGACACGGCCGCGCACTCGGTGGGCGACACCGCCGATCGGCTCCGGGCCGTCGCCGGCCGCTACCAGGACGCCGACGCCCGCGCCGAGACCATGCTGAACCGGATCCGGCAGCGGCTGTGACCAACCCGCTGGTCGCCACCCCGACCGACGCCCCGGTCAACCCGTGGGCGGGCGTCTGGATCGCCGAGGACATCCAGCTCATCGGCGAGGGTGTCACGAACGGCAGTTGGATCGACGGCAGCCTCGGGGTGGTCGGCGCCGCCCTGGACGGCCTCGCGCTCGTCTCCGACCCGGTCGGCTCGCTACTTCAGTACGGCGTGGCCTGGATCATCGAGCACGTCCGACCGCTCACCGAAGCGCTGGACTGGCTCGCCGGCGACCCGGCGCAGATCGCCGCGCACGCCCAGACCTGGCGCAACGTCGCCGGCTCGCTGCGCGACGAGGCGGAAAGCCTGGCCCGCGCGGTACGGCTGGACGTGACGGAATGGGGCGGCAGCGCCGGCCCCGCCTACCGCAACTGGGCCGCCGAGCAGCAGCAGGCCGTCGTCGGCCTGAGCCACGCCGCCGACACCATGGCGCTGGTCACCGAGGGCGCCGGGATGCTCATCGCCGCCGTCCGCCTCATGGTCCGCGACGCCATCGCCACCTGCGTCTCCCGCCTGATCGTGTACGCGGCGGAAGAGGCCGCCACCCTGGGATTCGCCACTCCCCTGGTCGTCGAACAGGTCACCACGACGGTGGCGGCGTGGGCAGCGAAGATCGCGCAGTGGCTGCGCGGGCTGCTGGCCAGCCTGCGGCGGCTCATCCCCGAGATGCACCGCCTCGGCGAGCTCATCGAAAAACTGAAGCAGATTCTCAGTCGGCTAAGGGGCCACGGCGGGAGCTCCGACGACCTCAATCGGGTGCGGCGGCGCGGGTCGGGGCCACGAATGCCAATGAACCTGGGCTCCGTGCAGGCAATCGCGGCCAAGTACGGCATCGATATCTCCGATATAAGGATCACGATCAACAACCGCATCTCGGGTGTCTGCGGCATCACCAAAGCAGATGAATCGGTGTTGTTGTGCCGCGACGCCTTCCGGAGCGAGGAAGATCTTGCCCGTACTCTCGAGCACGAACGCTTCCACGTGGCAGAGCTACGCGACGGTCGCCCCTACCCCGCTCCTGAGGATCTAGACGCGTTCGAGGACAGGGCGTACGCCCACGAAGACCACTGGTGGGAAACCCAATCGGTGAGGCCGGAAGGAGCAGGCTGATGGCTACCTTCGACGAGTGGTTGGATGCCTACGACATCGTCTACCAAGCCTTACCCGGCACCGCTGATGCTTCCTGTCCCAACTGTGGCCACAAGACGCTCCGCCTTGTCTTCGTCGGTCCACCCGGCAGGGATGTCGGCTACGCAGCCTTCTGGTGCGACACCTGCTTGGAAGGGATCCACATCTCTCGGGCACCCATACCTGCGGGCGTGGTCGCCAGGTCGTTGGCGTCTCCCCCGGAGGAACGACTCCGAGGCATTCCCAGCTACCGAGTGGTGATGTAGGCCGGAACCACGCAGTCCTCAGAAGCTACGCGCGGGCGGGATGCCGTCCCCGCTCACCGAGCGCAGAAACCAAGATGGATTGCTCACGCCAAGAATCCTGCCGTCCGCTCCCCTGACCTGCGTACGGACGTAGGCACCGGCTCCCGGTTCCACCCGCAGGTCGTGCCAGCCCTGCCGTAGTTGGCGGGCGGAGATCCGGGTGGTCCTGGTGGCGGGGGTCAGGTCGGCGACGCCGGCGAGGTCGACCGTTCCGGTGATCAATTCCAGCGCGGCGCCGGCCGGCAGGTCGGTGGCGAGCAGGCGTACGGTCAACTCCTCGGCCGAGGTCACCACGACCGCGCCCATCGCCGTACGGCCGTCGACCTCGATGTCCAGCGCGCCGCGGTACCGGGCCAGATCGGTGAACCACGCCCGCCCGGCCCGAAGCGCCGCCACCAGGTCGTCCCGGTCCGTTGACGACGCCCAGACGTACGTGATGTGGCGCTCGGCCGCGCCGCGCCAGTCGGTGCCGTCGTGGTCGTCGGTGACCCCGACGGCGGTGAAGAAGACCGCGTTGCGGGCGGCGACGTCGAGCACCCAGAGGTGGTCGTCGAGCGGTGCGCGGCCGATCTCGACCAGGTCGGCGCCGAGATTGTTGCGCTCCACCATCAGCCGGGCCAACGACTCACGGTTCTCCACGTCGAGCGGGTGGTTCCAGGAGACGACACCGCCATGGGAGTGCAGGAAGTCGATCATCTGCTCGGTGCGGGCGACATCGTTGTTCCGGTACGGCGGCGTCGGGAAGGCCGGCAGGGTCTGGTCCCCGCCGAACCAGTTGAGGTGCCGCACCAACGACACCTCGTACGCCCGGTGGTGGGTGACGCCCGGGAAGCGGTCCTCGTACGCCCGGAGCACCTCGGCGCGGAGGTCCTCGCCGGCCTGACCGGCGCGGCGGGCGCGGTCGAAGACCAGCCGGTCGACGACGAAGCTGCCGGGCGCCGAGCCGGTCACGTGCACGCCGAGGCGCAGCCCGCGCAGCGAGTTGTCCCCGGCCGCCAGGTCGGGCCAGAGCCGCCGGACGTCCTCAACGAGCGGAAGGGTGAGGCGGCGCCACTGCCCGGGCGCGGCAGGCAGGTCGACGGTGCCGAGCAGTCCGTCGGTCGAATGGGCGCGACGCTCGGCGGCCCCGACCCGGTAGCGCAGGGCGTACTGGCCGGCGGGTCGGCCGCCGGTGGCCGGGTGATGGGACAGGGCGATCTCGACGATCAGGGTCGCGTCGGTCCCCGCGGCCTCCGGCAGTACGTCGAGGTGGAGAGTGGTGTCGGAGATGTTGCCGGTGTGCGTCCAGTTCCACGCCGTGCCGGCGTACCAGAAGGTGCCGTCACCGGTCGCGGTCAGGCGCAGCGCCTTCGGGGGGTCGTCCATGCCGTGCGGGCTGTCCACGAAGTCGGCCCCCGACGCGGTGAGCGTGCCCTCGGTCGACGCCGACCAGTTCCAGGCAAGCTGTCCCTCCAGCTCCTCCTCGCCGTCGAAGTGCACCACGCGTCGATGGTCGTGCGCGGCGACCCGGAAGTCGTGGTCGGTCCACCAGACGACGTCCACGTTGTTGTGGCTCGCCTGGTCGAGGTGCGCGGCGTAGCTGGCGATGCCCTCGCTGAACGACGCGTGGATGTGCATCGCCATGCTGATCGGCCGACGGTTCGGGCTCTCGGCGGGCGGCGCGGGCTCGGACGACGCCGCCAGGGTGGCGGGAATGCCGACACCGGCCACGGCGAGGCCGCCGGCCGCGACGAGCACCGTGCGCCGGTTGACGCGTATCGGTCCCTCAGCCATGGATCTCGCCCCCCGGTCGATGGTCCGGCCAGCCTACGGCCCGACAGCCGACCGCCGGGAGGTCGGTACGGGCTGAACGCATGGCCGTCCCGCCGATACAGTGCGGCCATGGTCCGGATCCGGCGGGCGACCTTCGACGACAGCGACCGGATCGCCAATGTGCACGCCGTGGGTGAGATCGCGGCGATCTTCGTCGCGCCGAGCACTGGTCGACGGGGATCGGGCTGGCCCTGATGCGCGCGGCGGTGGAGCACCTGAGCCGGCACTGGGTTCACCGAGATCCGGCTCTGGTGGTCGCCGACAATCCGCGGGCCCGGCGCTTCTATGAGCGCTTCGGCTTCACTCTCGACGGCGCCTCCCGCGCGCAGCCGGTCGGGAGCTTTACCGTGTGCCAACGCCCTCCGGCGGCGACTCGCGTCCAGGGCCGTGATCCGTTCCCACGGTGACCGGCGGGCCGGCGCGTCAGGTGGCGTAGCGGGCGGCGAGGTCGACCACCCGGCGGGCGGCGGCCACCATCGCCCGGTCGGCGAACCGGCCGTCGGGCAGCACCACCGTGCCGGAGTCGCGGGTCTGCGCCTCCGCGACCGCGGCGAGCAGTTCCCGCGCCCGGGCCACCTCCCGGTCGCCCGGTCGGAACGCCTCGGTGATCACCGGGAGCTGGCGGGGGTGGATCGCGGTGCGGCCGACGAAGCCGAGCCGCCGGCCGACCGCGCAGGAGGCGGCCAGCCCGTCGAGGTCGGTGACGTTCGCGTACACCGCCATGGCGGGCGGCCGG
>NZ_QGGF01000158.1 GCF_003857015.1 Micromonospora globispora
CCGCCGTCCTCGGCCGGCGCCGGGCCAGGACGCCCTGCGCGACCGCGACGCCGAGGAGCACGATCAGCGCGCCGACCGGCTGGTGCCAGTTCATCCGCTCCCCGAGCACGACCGCACCGACCAGCACCGCGAAGACCGGGATCAGGTACGTCACCGTCGACGCCGTGCTCGCCCCGGCCAGCCGGATGTTCCGGAGGTTGATCACGAAGGCCAGCCCGGTGCCGAGCGCGCCGAGCGCCAGCACGCTGGCGACCACCCGGAGGGAGAGGCCGGTCGGCGCCGGCGGCGCCCCGGCCACCAGCGGCGCGACCACGGCGAGCTGGGCCGTAGCCACCAGCAGTTGGGCGGCCGACAGGGAGAGACCGGAGTGCGAGCTGCCGGCGATGAACTTCTTCTGGTACGGGATGGCCACGCCGTAGCAGGCGGCCGCCCCGAGGCACATGAGCTGGCCGGTGAAGTGCGACCCGCCGACGCCCTCCCAGACGCCGAGCACGACCAGCACGCCGGCGAAGCCCAGCGCCAGCCCGACCGCCCGCCGCACGGTCAACCGCTCGGTGCGGAACACCAGCACCGCCAGGGGCAGCACGATCAGGGGGGTGGTGGCGTTCCAGATGCCGGCGAGCATCGACTCGACCCGCTGCTCGCCGAAGCCGAAGAGGGTGAACGGGAGGGACACGCCGAACGCGGCGACCACCACCAGGTGCGCCCAGACCCGCGGCTCGCGGGGCAGCCGGTCGCGCAGCACGGCCAGCACCACCAGCAGGGTCAGCGCCCCGGTGGCGACCCGGTAGAGAGTGAGGTGCACCGGGTGCAGCTCGGTCACCCCCACCTTGATGAACAGGAAGCTGGAACCCCAGATCACGCCGAGTGCCAGGAAGCCGGGCAGCCAGCTCTTCAGCGCCGCCCGGTCAGGAGTGATGTCCGCCGTCACCCCTGACACTCTGCCGTAGGGGTACGACGAAGTCCCGCGAAAATCGGACGTGGTGTCGACCGCCACAGGCGGGCCGCCGCCGATCCTTCCCCGGCTGGCCCGATCACCGTCCTGAACACGGTAAACACGGTCGACATCGGGGTGCCCCGGTCACGTAGGGTCGCACCGTGGGACGAATCGATGACCTCGCGAACCGGTACGTGGCCGACTGGGCCCCGCTGAGCCCGACCGGCGCCACCTACGTCGGCATCGCCGGCTACGACGACCAACTCGACGACCTGTCTCCCCAGGGGTACGCGGCCCGCGCCGAGCTGACCCGGCGCACCCTGGCCGAGCTCGACGTGACCGAGCCGGACTCGGAGGCGGAGCGGACCGCCAAGGAGGCCATGCAGGAGCGCCTCGGCCTGGAGCTCGCCCGGCACGAGGCCGGCGAGACGACCAGCGAGGTCAACGTGATCGCCAGCGGGCTGCACGAGATCCGCATGGTGTTCGACCTGATGCCGACCGCGAGCGACGACGCGAAGGCCAACATCGCCGCCCGGCTCAACCGGTTCGCCGGTGCGCTCGAGGGCTACAAGACGACGCTGCGCGAGGCGGCCGCCGCCGGGCAGGTCAGCTCCCGGGTGCAGTTGACCGAGGTCGCCAAGCAGTGCGACATCTGGACGGACCCGCAGGGCGACAACTTCTTCCACGGGCTCGTCGAGCGGCTCGGCGCGGACGGTGTGCTCGGCGCGGAGCTGCGCCGGGGTGCCGCCGCCGCCACCGCCGCCACTGCCGAGTTCGGCCAGTTCCTCCGTACCGAGCTGGCCCCGCAGGGGCGGGAGAAGCAGGCCGCCGGCCGGGAGCGGTACGAGCTGGCCTCGCAGTACTTCCTCGGCGCGAAGGTCGACCTCGACGAGACGTACGCCTGGGGTTTCGCGGAGCTGGCCCGGCTGGAGGGTGAGATGCGGGCGGTGGCCGCCCGGATCGCCGGCCCGGGCGCGACCGTCGACGAGGCGGTGGCGAAGCTGGACGCCGACCCGGCCCGCACCATCAAGGGCAAGGAGGCGTTCCGGGACTGGATGCAGGCGCTCGCCGACAAGGCGATCAGCGAGCTGCACGGCACCCACTTCGACATCCCGGAGCAGGTCCGCCGCATCGAGTGCTGCCTCGCCCCGACCAGCGACGGCGCGATCTACTACACCGGGCCGAGCGAGGACTTCTCCCGCCCGGGCCGGATGTGGTGGGCGGTCCCGCAGGGCATCACCGACTTCTCCACCTGGCGCGAGGTGACCACCGTCTACCACGAGGGCGTACCGGGCCACCACCTCCAGGTGGCCCAGACCGCGGTCCGCGCCGAGCTGCTCAACCGCTGGCAGCGGCTGCTCTGCTGGGTCTCCGGGCACGGCGAGGGCTGGGCGCTCTACTCGGAGCGGCTGATGGACGACCTGGGTTACCTGGAGGACCCGGGCGACAAGCTGGGCATGCTCGACGGGCAGGCGTTCCGGGCGGCCCGGGTGATCGTCGACATCGGCATGCACCTGGAGCTGGAGATCCCGAAGGACAACCCGTTCGGCTTCCACCCCGGCGAGCGCTGGACGCCGGAGCTGGGCTGGGAGTTCATGCGGGCGCACTGCCGGGTGCCGGACGAGAACCTGCGCTTCGAGCTGAACCGCTACCTGGGCTGGCCGGGGCAGGCGCCCTCGTACAAGGTGGGCGAGCGGATCTGGCTCCAGGCCCGGGAGGAGGCGAAGGCCCGCAAGGGCGCCGACTTCGACCTGAAGGAGTTCCACCGCCAGGCGCTCGACCTGGGCTCGCTCGGGCTGGACCCGCTGCGCCGGGCGCTGGCCCGGCTCTGAGCCGACGACGGCCGGGATCCGGGGGCGGTGGTCCCCGGCTCCCGGCCGTCCGCGTGTCCGGGTTCAGGCCAGGTCGAGCATGAGCGTCGGCTTGCCGGTGAGCGTGTCGCTGTCGACGTACGCCAGGTCGATCACCGGGTCGGTGAAGGTAATCGGGATCGGCGAGGTGATCGGGATGCCGTCCGGGAACGGCAGATCCGGGGTCAGCGTGATCTTGAGGCCGAGGAGCCGGCCGACGAAACGGGTGGCGTAGAACGCGACGTCGCCCTTGACGGTCAACTGGTCGGTCACGTACCGGGCGGTCTTGTTCCCCGGGCCGTCGGCTTGGAGGACGAAGTCGTCGGTCACGGCCTTCTTCATGCTGAACTTGAGCGCCCGCAGGCTGCCGGTGGCGGTGGGCAGCTCGACGATCCCGTCGAACCGCAGTCCGGTCATGGTGACTTTCGAGCCGGTGAGCTTCGACGGCTGTGCCGCCACCCGCGGTTGCCCCGGCTCGGCGGCGATCCGCGGCAGCGGGCGACCGGCCGCCACCTCGCCCGATCTGCTGGGCGCGGGCTTCGGCGCGGGACAGGGGCCGGACGCCGTCCGGGGGGTGGCGGTGGGCCTACCGCTCGGCGTCGGCGAGCCGCTGGGCGGGGCATCGGGGCTGGCGGTCGGGGTCGCCGACGGTGTGGCGGACGGGTCGCCGCCCGCGCCGGTGAGCAGGTCACCGATGCCGTGCAGGATGTCGGTGAGGAGGTTGCCGTCGGACGGTGTCGGGCTCGGGCTGGCCGACGGCGAGGCCGAGGCGCTCGCGTGGGGCGTGGCGGACGGGCTGGCCGAGGGGCTCGCCGACGCGGTCGACGGGCAGCGGGGAGCGGCCCGTACCGGGGACGGGTTCGCCACGGCGAGCAGCCCTCCGGTGGAGAGGCTGAGCGCCACCAGGGCCACGCCGAGGAACCGGGGATCGTGGGACCGGGGCGCCCCGGGTACGGCCTCGGGGCCGCCGTCGCGCTGCTGGGGCACCGTGGCCGCGGCGTCCGCCGGGACGGGCTCGTCGTCCACCGGCTCGGTTGCGGCCTCGCTCGTCGACGGCGGGGCGGCCGGCGCCCAGGCGAAGCCGAGGGAACTGCCCACCATGCCGAGCAGCAGCCCGATGAAGAAGCCGCCGAGGTTGACCCCGATCAGCGAGAAGACCGTGGTGACCGCCGCGACGACCGAGTAGAACAGCCGCTGCTGGGGGCTGAACCAGAGCAGCATCCCGCAGGTCACCAGGATGACCGGAACGAGCCAGGCGAGGAATCCCTGCGGTCCGCTGGAGAACGTCAGGCCGTTGAGGCTCATCTTGGTGGTGCCGAGGATCTCCACGCCGGCGAGCGCGGTGAACAGACCGCCCCAGAACGGTCGGGTCCGCCGCCAGCGGCGAAAGCCGCGCCAGGCTCGCCCGATGCCAGCGGACCGGGCCTGTTGCGGGTTGGCGCTTGTCACGTACTCCTCCTGCCGGAGCCGAGCGAAGAAGGACAGGGACGGGGCCCGCGGAGGTTGCGCTCCGCAGGCCCCGGGTCAGCTCAGAAGCACTCCTTGCCCTTGGCGTCGTCGCCCACGTTGACCTTGAGCTTCAGCCCGGTCAGGTTGAAGGTGGCGGCCGTGGTGTAGCGGGACACCTGCTCCAGGTTGGTGATGGTGACGTGCTCGGCGTTCTGGCCGAACGACCCGGTCCGGGCCGAGGGGTTCAGGTCGCTCGCGTCCCGACCGATCTTGATGTTGGTGAACTCCGCGTTGCCCGCCAGCGAGTCCATGGCGATGAGCATGTCCTTCGCGGTGGCCGGCTTGTCGCCGTCGCCGGCGTTGATGGTGAGCACCACCGGCATGCCGGGCAGGTCGGCCCGGACCGACTGGCACAGGTTGTACAGCTCGGCCCGGCTGATCTCGGAGACCGCGACCGGGTGGACGGTGCCGTTCTTCTCGTTGACGATGCCGCCGTACTGCTTGAAGCCGTCACCTTCCAGGCGGCTGGCGCCGACCTTGAAGGTCTGACCCGACACGGTGATGTTCGACGCGATGGCACCGCTCGACATGCCGAACAGGATGGCGCCGGCCGCCGCGGTCGCGGGCACCATCATCGCGGCGAAGCGCCGCCACCGGGTACGTCCCCGGTTGTCGATCCGTTCCTGCACGGATTCCTCCTCGGTGGGGGTGGTGCTTCGGGGTGGGCCGGATCCGAACGGGCGTAGCCGCGTGCCGTGCCACGCCTCCTGTTACCGGCGAGTAACGAACGTGACGATGATGGTGCACGGGTGCGGCGTAGGTCACAAGGGGATGCCGGTCGGTCGATGTCCCGCCGCACTGTCCACCGAGCGCCTTCGTTACTGTCCGTACCGACGCGGCCGACCACTTCCGCAGGGCGAAGCGTCCAAACCGGAGCTGATCCCGCCGTCGGATCAACGGAGAGTAGCGAAACCATCGACGGGTTACGATTGAGTAACGGGCGCGGAGTGTGACGCTACGGGTACCGGAGCGGTAACAGCGAGGGGCGGACCGGAGAACCGGTCCGCCCCTCGCTCCGCCACGTCGGCGGAGGTGTCCCTGTCGCGGGTCAGTGCTCCCGCTCGACCTCGGTGTCGGCGGTACGCGCGGGCGCCCCCGCCGGCACCTCCTCCTGCTCCGGCGCCGGCGACTGCGCCGGCACGCCGTAAGCGTCGGTGTCGTCGACGTCGTCCGCCCGGTGCCGGGCGGCGGCCGAGCGACGGCCGGCGAAGAACAGCCACAGACCGGCGATCAACAACAGCACGCCGAGCACGGCCAGGGCGAGCGGCAGCGTACGACCGATCAGCGTGAGCTGGTCGCGGGTCTTCTTGGCCGAATCGACGCTGTTGCTGATGGTCTCGTCGTTGTAGACGAAGTCCGCGTTCAGCAGGACGGTCGCCGCACCCTGGTCCGGCACGAGCAGCTTCTTCTGCTGCTCCCGCACCTTGACGAAGTTGCCACTGACCGGCTCCACCCAGATCGTGCGGGTGTTGGTGTACATGACCTTGCCGCTGGTCGCGTCGGGCGCGAACGTGCCGAGCAGGAAGCCGACCTTGTCGGCGGCCGGGCTGACGTCGGTCTGGGGGATCACCTGCTCGAACCGGTACGCCTCGACGCCCTTGATCTGCTCGGTGCCCTTGAAGCTGATCGGCAACGCCTTGCGCAGGTCCCGGTCGAAGTACTGGTAGGTCTTCTTCTCGGTGTGGAACGGGAACTTGTAGATCTGCCCGGCGAAGGTGACGTCGTCCGGACCCTCCGGGCCGTCGGCCTGGAGGAACTGCTTGTCCCACTTCACCGCGGCGGCGGTCTTCCGGTCGATGGCGAACTCGGCCGAGTACTGGCTGATCACCTCGCCCTTCTCGGTCCACTTGACCGTGCCGTAGCCGTCCCAGACGACCGCCTCGCCCTTGAGGTCGCCGGTCATCTCCTTGTCGGTCGTCTCGGCCTGCGGCGCCACCTCGGTGGCCGCGTCCAGGGTGCCGGTCCGGATCGCCGTGTCGTCCTTCTTGATCTGCAGGAACGTCGCGTTCTCGGCGACGGCGTGGCTCGCCTTCAGGCAGCCCTCCGGCTTGCCGTCGGCGTTGCACAACTGCAGGTCGTACGGCAGTTTCGTCACCGTCGGCGCCACGTAGTACGCCACTCCGGCGGCGACCACGAGGCACAAGACGCCTATGCCGAACAGCAGGGCGCCCAAGCGAGCCTTCACTGATCCTCCCCAACAAAGACAGTCAGCCGGTGTCCGGCGAGCGGTTCGATCCCTAAACTTGGCCGCACGTTACTCCCCGGTTACATATCAACGCGACCCTCTGGACGGCTGATGTCTGCTCCAATTCCGCAACAGGTGATGCGCCGGCTGCCCGCGCTCGACGCCGTACGCGTCATCGGCGCGTTGGCCGTGGTCGGTCACCACGTGGGATTCGCGACCGGCCGGAACACCGGTGACAGCGCCGTCGGCGCCTGGCTGTCCCGGCTCGACGTGGGCGTCGCGATCTTCTTCGTGCTCTCCGGCTTCCTGCTCTTCCGGCCGTACGCGCAGGCCCTCGCGACCTATCGGCCCCGCCCGCGGACCGGCCGCTACCTGTGGCGGCGCGCCACCCGGATCCTGCCCGCCTACTGGGTGACCGTCGTGGTGTGCCTGCTCGTGCTGCCGCAGAACCGGCCGGCGTCGACCGGCGACTGGCTGCGGCACGCCACGCTGACCCAGATCTACCAGCACGGGCAGCTCCGCCACGGGCTCAGCCAGACCTGGAGCCTCGCCACCGAGGTGGCGTTCTACCTGCTCCTGCCGGTGCTCGCCAAGGTGCTGCTGGGCCGCCGGTGGCGGCCCGGTCGGGCGCTCATCGTCGCGGTCGCGGGGCTGCTGGTCACCGGGGGTTGGCTCGTCCTGATGGAGTTGGGCCTGCTCAACATGGGCCTGCACACCATGTGGCTGCCCTCGTACGCCGGCTGGTTCGGTGCCGGGATGGCGCTGGCCACCGTGCACGTGTCGCTGCGCACCGAGGGCAACAGCCGCTGGCGCTGGCTGGACGACCTGGGCGCCGCCCCGCTCGCCTGCTGGGCGGTGGCGCTCGCCGCGCTGGCCGTCGCCACCACCCCGGTCGTCGGCCCCCGCGACCTGGCCGAGCCGACCGCCGCCCAGTTCGGCCTCAAGCTGGTCCTCTACGCGGTGGTCGCGGTGATGGTGGTGCTGCCGATGGCCTTCGGTCCGGAGACCCGCACCAAGGCCATCCTCGGCAGCGGGCCCGGCCGGTGGCTCGGCCGGATGTCGTACGGCCTCTTCCTCTGGCACCCGTTCGTGCTCGAGGCCATCTACGTGCTCACCGGCCGGCCCGAGTTCACCGGCGACCCGCTGGACACCTTCCTCCTCACCGCGCTGGGCGGGTTGTTCCTCGCCACCATCAGCTACTACGCCATCGAGCGGCCGTTCCAGCAGTGGGGCGCTCAGTGGCCGCGCCGGCGGCGCAGCACCAGCGAGAGCCAGAGCATCGTCGCGGTGGCCACCGCGGCCAACTGAGGCGCCACCGCGGTGTGCCCGCCGATGGTGAGGGCGTACCAGCCGGCCACGGCGAAGGTGGCGACCGGCAGCCAGCGGAGCAGCGCCTGGTAGAGGAGGCGCGCCCGACGCCGGTCCGGCGGGTGCAGGTGCGGTTCGAGCCCTCTCGCCAGCAGCAGCAGCACCGCCCAGAGCACCGCCACCCCCACCGCCGCCGGGCCGCCGACCAGCAGCAGGGCCGCCCCGCCGAACAGGCCGACCAGCACTCGTCGACCCCGCCGGGCCCGCGCGACGACCGGCACCCGGCCGGGCGTACGCCGGCTCGGCAGCGTCGCCACCACCGCCACCCCGGCCAGCAGCAGTACCCCCGCGCTCAGCGCCAGCACGTACCCGTTGTCCGGGGCGAACCGCAGCACCACCTCACCGGCCAGTCCGGCGGGCACCAGCCAGCCCTGCTGCCAGCCGTCCACCACGAACGGGGTGAGCGTCCGACCCGCCGCGGTGGCCACCCACCCGGCGTTCGCGTTCTCCCGCATGGCGAGCACCCGTTGGTTCGGGTACGCGTCCAGGTGCAGCCGCCGCTCGGTGGCCGACCAGCCGTCGACGCGTACCGGGGTCTGGATGGCAGCACCGCTTCCGGCGGCCGAGCCGCCGCTGCGGTCCGGCTGCACGGCACCCGGGGTCAGCACGAGCTGGGTCGGCGCGGCCAGTCGGCTCGCCACCGCCACCACCCGGACCTCGCCCCCGGCCAGCGCCAGCGGTGCCTTGGCTTCGGCACCGCAGAGCTGGGCGTCGACCTCGCGCAGCTCCACCAGTTCCCGGCGGCTGGCGACCAGCGCGGTCCGCCGCCGGACGCCGCCGACCTCCACGGTGGGTCCGCTGCCGCAGGGCAGGGTCACCCGCTGATCGGGCGGGTTGCGCAGCACCGGTGGGTCGGACAGCACGGTCAGCTCGCCGATCCCGACCGGGAGGTTCTGGGTCAGCCGCCGGTACGGGTCGTACGAGCGGGCCGGGACGATGTCGGAGATGAGCACGGTGATCTCGTTGCTGCGCAGCGGCCGGTCGAAGACGAGGGTGCCGCCCTCGTCCAGCACCCCGCCGCGGCGGTCGGCGGCAGGGTCATCCGCAGGCCGGTGATCGTGCGGGCCTTGGGCCAGGTCAGTCGCACCCACGGCTGCCGGTCGGAGTCGGCGGCGTACCAGGTGGTGGCCGGGTCGCCGTCGGCCACCACCTGGTACGCCGCCGACTCCGACCGGCAGCCGTGGGTG
>NZ_QGGF01000154.1 GCF_003857015.1 Micromonospora globispora
GCGCAGCCGACCGGCCGCGCCGGCCGCCGAGCCGGCGGTGGACGAACTGGCCGTGCTCACCGCCCGGGAGCGGGAGGTGCTCGCCGCGGTCGCCGAGGGGTTGACGAACAAGGAGATCGGTCAGCGGCTGTTCATCAGCGAACGGACCATCGGGGTGCACGTCTCGCACATCTTCGACAAGCTCCAGGTCCGTACCCGGGTGCAGGCGAGCGCGATCTTCCTCCGCAACCGGCCGGAGTAGACGGACGGGCCGACCCCGTATACGTCGTTCTACTGATCCGGCCGACCGGCGTTGGCTGGAAGGCTGTCCACGTCACCGATGGCGCTCCGCCGCCCGGACCACAGTGGAGGAGAGATGACCGAACCGGTCTGGGGTCCTGTGCACCAGGACATCGTCGGACTGCTCGCCGACCACCCCGCCGACGTGCCGGCGGTCGTCGACCACCTCACCAAGCTGCAGGACATGCTGGTCCGGCTCCCTCCGCTGGAGGCGAGTTGCCCCCTCGCGGACTTCAACAAGCTCTACCTGACCATCACCACCAGCGTGCTGGACGGCCTCTACGAGGACCGCTTCTCCGACCCGGTCTTCCTGGCCCGGCTCGACGTGGAGTTCGCCGCCCGCTACTTCGACGCGCTGCGGTTCTGGACGGAGTCCAGCCCGAACACGCCGAAGGCCTGGTCCTGCCTGTTCCAGCGGATGCGCGGGCCGGATGCCCGTCCGCTGCCGTCGGCGGCCGCCGGGGTGAACGCGCACATCAACTTCGACCTGCCGTTCGCGCTGGTGACCACGTTCGACAGCCTGGAGTCCGAGCCGGTCGACGGCAGCGACCAGCACCACGACTACCTGGAGATCAACGACATCTTCGCCGAGCGGATCCCAGGGCTGCGCCGCGGTTACCTGGACAACTGGCAGCTCATGATCGACATGCTGAACGGCGACATCGACGACTGGTACCAGGGCGAGCTGGTGGAGTACACCCGGAATGTGGCCTGGCGCAACGCGCAGAAGATCTGGCGCTGCCGGCACGATCCGCAGGCCCGCGAGTGTGAGCGGACGCGGCTGGACGACAACGCCGCGCTGCTCGGTCGGCTGCTGCTCTCGCCCCTCGGGGCCTTCCTGCAGTAGCCGGGACGGGGGGTCCCCGCGTTCCGCCGTCCGGGCGGAACGCGGGGACGCCGTCCGGGCGGCCGGCAGGGCAGGATGGCCGGGTGAGACGCGACGAGCAGCTCCTGGTCGGCAACGTGACCGCGGGTGTGGTCCGGGTCGGCGACGCGGTCCGCCGGCCGGTCGGCCCGTGGACCGACAGCGTGGACGCCCTGCTGCGGCACCTGCAGGACGTGGGGTTCACCGGCGCGCCCCGGCCGCTCGGCCGGGACGCCGAGGGCCGCCAGGTGCTGGAGTACGTCCCCGGCGAGCTGGGCCGCCCCGACGGCTCGTACCCCCGCTCGGAGCTGGCCTCGATCGGCGCCCTGCTGGCCGACCTGCACCGCGCGACGGCGGAGTTCGTGCCTCCGCCTTCGGCGGTGTGGAACCGGGTCATCCCGCCCGACGGCGAGGAGCTCATCTGCCACCACGACGCGGCCCCGTGGAACCTGGTCCGCTCGCCCCGCGGCTGGGTGCTGATCGACTGGGACTCGGCCGGCCCGGGCACCCGGCTGTGGGAGCTGGCCTACGCGGCGCAGAGCATGGCCGGGATGCGGCCGGGCCGCCCGGTGCGCGAGTCGGCCGACCGGCTGCGGGTCTTCGTGGACGGCTACGGCCTCTCCGGGGCGGACCGCCCGGCGCTCGCCGCGATGCTGGGTCGCCGCGCCCGGGCCATGTACGACCTGCTGTGCGCCGGCGCCCGGGAGGGGCGGCAGCCGTGGGCGCGGATCCACGCCGAGGACGGGGCGTACTGGCGGGCCACCGCCGCGTACCTGGACGCGCACGTGGGCCGCTGGACGAGCGCGCTGGAGTGACCGGGTGTCGACGGCTTCCGGGCGGGTACGCCCGGCCGGTGACCGAACCGCCGTGCCGCTTCGGCTTCCGCTTCGACCCGGCGTTCCGCCTGCCGCTGGCGCTGCTCGGCGTAAGCCCAGAGACGGCCGGCGTGGAACTCGGCCCGGACGAGCTGACGGTGCGGTTCGGGCCCTGGCGGCTGCGTACCGCCCGCGGCAACGTCACCGGGGCGGAGCCCGGCGGGCCGTACCGCTGGTGGCGGGCGATCGGCCCGCACCTGTCCCTCGCCGACGGCGGGGTCACCTTCGGCACCAGCGTCACGGCCGGTGTCTGCCTCCGCTTCGCCACGCCGGTGCCGGGCCTGGCGCCCGGGCGGTGGCTGCGGCACCCGGCGGTCACGGTGACCGTCGCCGACCCGGACGGGCTGCTCCGCGCTCTGGACACCCCGGTCGCCGGCTGACCCTGCCGGCCGGGGCCATCGGCGGTACGATCCCTCCCGCCCTGATGATCTTTCCGGCTTGTCGGGTTCCGACGGGCGACGCCGTGGGTACCGCCTACGGTCGGGTCAGGGCCTGAAGGGATGGACATGGCGGACGGGCGGGACGGGGCGCAGCCCCGGCGCAATCGGGCGCGGCGCAACCAGGCGCAGTCCGGTCCGGGGCACGCGCTGCGCGCGGCCCGCGACCCGGAGCGCGGCGGGCGCGACGGACGGGCTCCGGTGCGCGTTCCGGAGCGCGTGGAGAGCCACGTGCGACCGGCGGAGCCAACCACTGGCCTGCGCCGGTGGCTATTCCAGCACCGGGTGTCACCGGCCGGCCCGGAGACCCTGGAACCGGAGGCCAAGGGGAGAACCCACCCCTGGTGGCAGGTCATGACCCTGACCGGCGTCGACTACTTCTCCACGCTGTCCTACCTGCCCGGCATCGCCGCGCTGGCGGCCGGGGCGCTCTCCCCGGTCGCCACCCTGCTGATCGTGGCGTTGACCCTGTTCGGCATGCTGCCGATGTACCGGCGGGTGGCCCGGGAGAGCCCGCACGGGCAGGGCTCGGTGGCCATGCTGGAGCGGCTGCTGCCGTTCTGGCGGGGCAAGATCTTCGTGCTGGTGCTGCTCGGCTTCGTCGCCACCTCGTGGATCATCACGATCACCCTCTCCGCCGCGGACGCCACGGTGCACCTGTTGGAGAACCCGTACCTGCCGGCGTCGTTCCCGCACGGAACCGCCGCCGCGGTCGGGGTGACGGTGGTGCTGCTGCTCATCCTCGGCGGCGTGTTCCTGTTGGGGTTCAGCGAGGCGGTGCAGGTCGCCATCCCGCTGGTCGCCGTCTTCCTCGCGCTCAACGCGGTGATCGTGGTGGTCGGGCTGGGTGAGATCGCCGCCGACCCGGGGGTGCTGACCGACTGGACCGACCTTCTCACCGCCCGCGCGACCCGGCTGAGCGACCTCATCGGACCGGCCGTGCTGGCGTTCCCGCTGCTGGTCCTGGGGCTCTCCGGCTTCGAGACCGGGGTCAGCATGATGCCGCTGGTCAAGGGGGAGGGCGGCGACCCGCAGCAGCGCCTCCAGGCCCGGGTCCGCAACACCCGCAAGCTGCTCACCACCGCGGCGCTCATCATGTCCGTCTACCTGATCACCACCACTTTCGTCACCACCGTCCTCATCCCGCCGAAGGAGTTCAAGCCGGGTGGGGCTGCCAACGGGCGGGCGCTGGCCTTCCTGGCGCACGAGCACCTCGGCGAGGCGTTCGGCACCGTGTACGACATCAGCAGCGTCCTGATCCTCTGGTTCGCCGGCGCCTCGGCGATGGCCGGCCTGATCAACATCGTGCCGCGGTACCTGCCCGAGTACGGCATGGCGCCGGAGTGGGGCCGGGCGGTCCGTCCCGTCGTCCTCGTCTACACGCTGATCAGCATCGCGATCACCGTCGCCTTCCGGGCTGATGTCAACGCGCAGGCCGGGGCGTACGCGACCGGGATCCTGGCGATGATGTCGTCCGGCGCGATAGCGGTGACCATCTCGGCGTACCGGTCGCGGCACCGGTTCGCCGGGATCGGCTTCACGGTGCTCACCCTGGTGCTGCTCTACGCGCTGGCCGCGAACGTGATCGAGAAGCCGGACGGGATCACCATCTCCGGCATGTTCATCGCCGGCATCATCGCGGTCTCGCTGATCTCGAGGATCTCCCGTACCACCGAGCTACGGGCGGCGCGGATCGAGTTCGACGAGGCGGCGCGTCGGTTCATCACCGACTCGATCGCCCACGACGGCCGGCTGCACCTCATCGCGAACAAGCGGCAGAGCGGCACGCTGAAGGAGTACCGGGTCAAGGAGCGGGCGCAGCGCGGGATGAACCCGGTCCCGGGTGCCGCGGACATCCTCTTCCTGGAGATCGATGTGGTGGACCCGTCACAGTTCAGCCAGGTCCTGCAGGTGCACGGGGTGGAGGTCGGCGGGTATCGGATCCTCCGGGCCAGCAGCCCGGCCGTGCCGAACGCCATTGCCGCGATCCTGCTGGCGCTGCGCGACGTCACGGGGGTCCGCCCGCACGCCCACTTCGAATGGTCCGAGGGGAATCCCATCGCGCACCTGCTGCGCTACCTGATCCTCGGTCGCGGCGACACCCCGCCCGTGGTCCGGGAGATCATCCGCAAGTCGGAGTCGGACCCGAGCCGGCGTCCCGGCATCCACGTCGGGGGTTGAGCCGGCCGCAACCTCAGCCGAGGGCGCGCAGCGGCGCGGCGAGCTCCCCGGTGAAGAAGTCGAGGAAGCCGTCCGGGTCGGGGCCGGCGTTCTGCAGCACGATGTGGTCGTAGCCCGCGTCAACGTACGGGCGGACCTTGTCCAGGTGGACCTCCGGGTCCGGGCCGACGGAGAACTGCTGGCGAATGTGGTGGTCCTCCACCCAGGAGGTCGCCGCGTCGAAGTTGACCGGGTTCGGCAGTTCGCTCATCACCTTCCAGCCGGTGACCGCCCACCGGCTGGTCTCCCGGGCTGCGCGGACCGCCTGCTCCTCGTCGGTTGCCCAGGCGATCGGCACCTCCGCGTAGCGCGGGCCCTTCCCGCCGGCCTCCCGGTAGTGCTCGACGATCGACGGCTTCGGCTCGGTGGCGAAGAGGCCGTCGCCCAGCTCGGCGGCCATGCCGGCCGAGGTCTTTCCGCTGGCGGCCACCGCGATCACCGGCGGGGTGGACGGCAGGTCGAAGATCCGTGCGTCCTCCAACTGCAGGTGCTTTCCCTCGTACGACTGGTACCCGCCCTGCCAGAGCAGGCGGATGATCTCCAGCGCCTCGCGCAGCCGTTCGTGCCGGCCGCGGACGCTGGGGAAGCCCTGCCCGACGACGTGCTCGTTGAGCCGCTCGCCGGCCCCCACGCCGAGGGTGAACCGGCCGTCGGAGACCAGCGCCATGGTGGCGGCGGCCTGGGCGATGATCGCCGGGTGGTAGCGCACCGTCGGGCAGGTGACGCCGGTGGCCAGCCCGAGCGAACTCGTCTTCGCGGCGATCGCGCCGAGGACGCTCCAGGTGAACGAGGAGTGCCCCTGCACGTCCAGCCACGGGTGGTAGTGGTCGCTCATCTCGACGAAGTCGAATCCGGCCTGCTCCGCACGGACCGCCTGCCGGATGATCTCCTGCGGTCCGAAGGCCTCCGAGGCGAGCTTGTAGCCGATCTGCATGCCGGACTCCCGTTCCGTGCGCCGCTGGTCCGGTGCCCTTCCCGGCACGCGAACCGACAAACGCCGGTGCGAGCCCCTAGGACGGCTCAGGGGGTGGTGACGGAGGTGGCCCGGACAGCAGAACGGCCCGCGCCGCGGGGGAGCGGGGCGCGGGCCGGACGGCGGTCGGCCTACTTGGACGGCTCGGGGAGCTGGCAGTCCAGCTTCGGGTTGGCGCCGATGTAGTTCAGCGGGCCGGCGACGATGGTGACCAGGATGGTGCCGGCTTCGGCGCAGTTGGTGTCGTCGTTGCCGAAGTAACCGCGCTGACCGGCGGCGATCGCGCCGATGATCAGCCAGATGACGACGAGGACGCCGAGTATCGAAGTGCCGCGCATGACTTGCCTCCACGGGGGTGTGGTGGATTTCGAGGTGGAGGAGTTGTACCCAATCCCGTCGAACGGCTAACGGTGATCGGTAGCGGTCAGGCGATCCGTCACTGTGCGTCGACGGTACGCACCGCTCAGTGCGGCGGAGACGGCGCCTCCGGCGGTCGCCCCCGACTGCGCAGGTAGTCGGCGACGGCCACGCCGGCGAGCACCAGCATGGCCCCCGTCGCGGCCACCAGCGGCGGCAGGAAGAGGACGCCGGGCGCGATGGTGAGCAGCGCCAGCACCCCGCCCGGGCGGGAGACCGAGACCCGGCTGAACACCTCGTACTCGAAGGCGGCCCGGCCGACCAGGAAGAGCGCCGGGCCGCCCAGGATGACCGCCGCCCAGGCCGGCGGGGTGCGCCCGGAGGGCTCGTGCAGCACCAGGTCGAACCCGGCGGCCGCGGTCACCACTCCGCCCACCATCAGCAGATGGGTGTACGGGGCGGTGAGCAGGAACCGGCCCGGCTGCTTCGCGCTGGCGATCGCGTGCGGCAGCAGCTCGCCGGACTTGTGCACGTAGATCCGCCAGAGCAGCAGGGTGGTGACGAAGGTGACCGCGAACGCGGC
The DNA here is from genome assembly GCF_003857015.1 of Micromonospora globispora. GTDB lineage: Bacteria > Actinomycetota > Actinomycetes > Mycobacteriales > Micromonosporaceae > Micromonospora > Micromonospora globispora. Next base: position 6,590 of record NZ_QGGF01000154.1, read on the forward strand.
GACGTGCTCCAGTTTGGAGTGGCCGACGCTGAACATGGTGCCGATGACCAGGATGGCGTCGCCCAGCGCGATGATGAAGAACTGCTGGTAGCGCTCCGACAGGTGCTCGGCGGTGACGTTGCGCTGGTGCTCGGGTATCACGCCGAGCCCGGGGACCGGGTAGGCCAGCCGGAAGCCGAGGTAGTCGATGCCCAGCGCCAGCGCCCAGAGCCACGCGCGGGCGGCGCCGTGAGCCAGGCCGCCGAGCAGCCACGGCACCGCGGAGACGGCGAACCAGGCGAAGATGCGGGCCGCCCGCCGCTGGGTCTGCGGGTTGCGGCGCACCGCGGGCATGAGGAAGAGACCGCGGCCGAGGTGGATCGCGACGTACGTGCCGGCGAAGACCAGCCCCCGACCATCGAAGGCATGCGGAATGGCGGTCGTCATCAGCAGCGCGCCGAACATCACCGCGGCGATGAGCAGCTTGATCTCGGTGCGCTGCGGGTCGTACATGTCGGTGACCAGGGTGGTGATCGCCCAGGTCCACCAGATCGCCATCAGGATGATCAGGGACTGGAGGGCCCGCTCCCAGCTGAGGTCGGTCACCAGTCCCCGGGAGATGAGGGCGAGCGCGACCACGTAGACCAGGTCGAAGAAGAGTTCCAGCAGGGTGACCCGGCGCGGTGACTCCGCGTCGCGTACCGGGGGCCCACCTCGGGTGGGGGGCTGTTCCGGCGTGGCGTCGGGCACGAGCTGCTCCTGCGGTGGCGGGATCGGCGCGGCGGGCCGGCCGGCCCCTCACCGACGGTAGCGATGACCGGTCCGTCGGGTGCCCGGTTTCGTGCTTTCAGTCCGATCCGGCGCACCGGGGTCAGGGTCGCGCGGGTGGTAACCCGGTTGCGGGCCGCCGCGCCGACGGCGACGCTTCCCCGGATGAGGGAGGACGACAAGAACCCGCCGCCACCGCTCCCGACGATCGACGCGGCGTTGGTGCGGCGGCTGGTCGCCGCGCAGTTCCCCCGCTGGGCCGATCTCCCGGTACGCCCCGTCGCGGTCGGTGGCTGGGACAACCGCACCTTCCACCTCGGGGACGAGATGACCGTCCGGCTGCCCAGCGCCGCCGGGTACGTGCCGCAGGTCGAGAAGGAGCAGCGGTGGCTGCCGGTCCTGGCACCCGGCCTGCCGCTGGAGGTGCCGACCCCGCTGGCGATCGGTGAACCCGGCGAGGGTTACCCCTTCCCGTGGTCCGTCCGCCGCTGGATCGACGGAGAGACCGCCCGCCTCGACCGGATCGCCGAGCCGACCGCGTTCGCCACGACGCTCGCGGGTTTCCTCGCGGCGCTGCAGCGGATCGAGCCGGCCGGTGGGCCGGCGGCCGGGGGGCACAGCTGCTTCCGGGGTGCGTCGCTGACCACGTACGACGGTGAGACCCGGCGGGCGATCGCGCGCCTCGGCGACCGGGTGCCCGGGGACCTCGTCACCCGGATCTGGGAGACAGCGCTGGCCGCTACCTGGTCAGGACCGCCGGTCTGGTTCCACGGCGACGTGGCCTGGGCCAACCTGCTGGTCCGCGACGGGAGGCTGGTCGCGGTCATCGACTTCGGCTGCTGCGGCACGGGTGACCCGGCCTGCGACCTGGCGATCGCCTGGACGCTGCTTTCCGGCGCGAGCCGGGCGGCGTTCCGCGCCACGCTCGACGTGGACGACGGCACCTGGGCCCGCGGACGGGGCTGGGTGCTGTGGAAGGGGCTGATCACACTGGACAACCCGGACCCGGTGCGCGCCGCCGAGGCCCGTCACATGCTCGACCAGGTCCTCACCGAGTACGCCGAGTCGGTTCGGCAGTGACCCGGGCCGGTGGTGACGGTCCGTCACCACCGGCCCGGACCGTGCTCAGGCCTGCTCGTCGGCGCCCACCGGGAGCACCCGGGCGGCGTCGGTGCCCGCACCGGCCAGCAGCTTCGCCTGCTGCGGCCAGGTGGCCAGGCTCGGGGTGGCGCGCAGGCCGGCGGCCTTGATGGTCTCCCGCAGCGCCGGCTCGTCCAGCTCGGCGAGCTGCTGGTAGCTGCGGATGCCGGCGGCCTGCAGGGCGGCGGCCATCTTCGGCCCGATGCCCTGGATGCGCCGGAAGTCGTCCGCGGTCACCGCCGTGGTGGCGGACCCGTTCGACGCGGCGGCGATCCCGTTGTCGGCGACCGGGGCCGCGGCGACCGCGGCGTCCGGGGCGGCGACGGGCGGGAGGTCGTCCTCCACGGCGGCCCGGGGAGCCGGGACGGTGGCGGGACGCTCGGTCGGCTCGTCCTCGACGACGAGCGGGGTCTCCGGCTCCTCGACGGCCACCGGCTCGGTCTCGACGACCGGGGCCGCCGTGCCGTCAACCGATTCCTGTCTCTTATACAC
>NZ_QGGF01000151.1 GCF_003857015.1 Micromonospora globispora
CCGGTCTCGTGGGCTCGGAGATGTGTATAAGAGCCAGCGGTGGCTGCGTACCTCGCAGGGCCGGCCGGCCGGCCCTGCGAGGTACGCAGCCACCGCGCCGGCCGCCGCCGGGTCTGGTGACTCAGTCCCCCGAGTAGCCCCAGAAGTGCAGCTCGGTCGGGTTGCCCGCGGCGTCGTGCAGGACCGCACAGCGACCGGTCCACCGGCAGTAGTCGCCGACCGCCCAGTAGTACCGGCCCTCGGCGAACACCCGCTCGCGCAGCTCGTGCAGCGCCGCGTTCAGGTCGGGCTGGTAGGGGACCGTGTAGCTCCAGCCGGAGGCGCCCATCGAGCCTGCCCTTCGTGGTCGGACCGCGCCGCCGCGGCCGTATGGCGACGGACCATATCGGCGCGGTCCGACAGCGAAGGTCAGCCCAGGGTGAGAGCAGTGTCGATCTCGCGCAGCTCCTCGGCGGTGAAGTCGAGGTTGGCCAGCGCGGCGACGTTCCCCTCCAACTGGGCGACGCTGCTCGCGCCGATGATCAGGCTGGTCATCCGCGGGTCGCGCAGCGCCCAGGCCAGCGCCATCTGGGCCAGCGACTGGCCGCGCCGCTCGGCGATCGCCCCGAGCGCCCGGATCGTCGCCATCGTCTCCTCGCTGAGGTCGCTCTCGTTGAGAAAGACGCTGGTCCGCACCCGGGAGTCCGCCGGGATGCCGCCGAGGTACCGGTCGGTGAGCAGCCCCTGCGCCAGCGGGCTGTACGCGATGCAGCCGGCGCCTACCTCCGCCAGCGTGTCCAGCAGGCCGTCCCGCTCGGTCCAGCGGTTGAGCATCGAGTACGACGGCTGGTTGATCAGCAGCGGCGTACCCAGGTCCCGGAGGATCGCGGCGGCCCGGGCGGTCTGCTCGGAGTTGTAGTTGGAGATGCCCACGTAGAGCGCCCGGCCGGAGCGGACGATGGCGTCGAGCGCGCCCATCGTCTCCTCCAGCGGGGTGTCCGGGTCGAACCGGTGGGAGTAGAAGATGTCGACGTAGTCCAGCCCCATCCGGCGCAGCGACTGGTCCAGCGAGGAGATCAGGTACTTGCGCGAGCCCCACTCGCCGTACGGGCCGGGCCACATGAGATAGCCGGCCTTGCTGGAGATGACCAGCTCGTCCCGGTACGGCTTGAGGTCGGTGGCGAGCAGCCGGCCGAAGTTCTCCTCCGCCGAGCCGGGCGGCGGGCCGTAGTTGTTCGCCAGGTCGAAGTGGGTGATCCCGAGGTCGAAGGCGCGGCGGACGATGTCCCGCTGCCGTTCGACGGGCCGGTCCGGCCCGAAGTTGTGCCAGAGCCCGAGCGAGATGGCGGGCAGCCGCAGCCCGCTGCGTCCGCTGCGCCGGTAGGTCATCGAGTCGTAGCGCTCATCGGCGGCAAGGTAGGTCACGGATCATGAGCCTAGTCCGGCCCGGACCTGCGGCACCCGGCGCACTTGTGCCGGGCCGCCGGAACGGGCGTGCCGGCTCGCCGCCGCGGGTAGCTTCGAGGCCATGCGCTTCGTCCCGCTCGACACCCCCAAGCCCATTTCGAAGATCGGCCTCGGCACCTGGCAGTTCGGCTCGAAGGAGTGGGGCTACGGCCCCGACTACGAGCACCGGGCGGCGGACATCGTCCGGCGCGCGCTCGACCTGGGCGTCACCCTCTTCGACACCGCCGAGATCTACGGCTTCGGCCGCAGCGAACGGATCCTCGGCGAGGCGCTCGGCGAAGACCGGGCCAAGGTCGTGGTGGCCAGCAAGGTCTTCCCGGTGCTGCCGATCGCGCCGGTCGTGCAGCAGCGGGCGGTCGCCTCCGCCGCCCGGCTCGGCGTCACCAGCATCGACCTCTACCAGGTGCACCAGCCCAACCCGGTGGTCGCCGACACCACCACCATGCGCGGCATGCGTGCCCTCCAGGACGTCGGGCTGGTCGGCGAGGTCGGGGTCAGCAACTACAACCTGCGCCGCTGGCGGTTCGCCGAGGCCGCGCTGGGCCGCCGGGTGCTGAGCAACCAGGTCCGGTACAGCATGATCGACCGCGGCCCCGAGGAGGACCTGATCCCGTACGCGGAGCAGGCGGGGCGGATCGTCATCGCGTACAGCCCGCTGGCGCAGGGCTTCCTCTCCGGCCGGTACGACGCGAAGAACCCGCCCAGCGGGGCGGTCCGCCGGGCCAACCCGTACTTCCTGCCGGAGAACCTGGAACGCGGCGCCCAACTCATCGAGGCGCTGCGCGGGGTCGCCGACGCGCACGACGCCACCCCCAGCCAGATCGCCCTGGCCTACCTGCTGCGGCAGCCGAACGTGGTGGCCATCCCCGGCGCGTCCAGCGTGGAGCAGATGGAACGCAACGCGGCCGCCGCGGAGATCGACCTCACCGATGACGAGTACGCCGCCCTGGCCGCCGCCGCCCGGCAGTTCCGGCCGGTCACCGGCCTGGCTGCGCTGCCCAAGCTGATCCGCGCCCGTACCGGAAAGTGAGCACCATGGACGACATCACCGCGCTGATCCTCGACGACCACGCCGCCTTCCGACGCGGCTTCGCCCGGCTCGACGACGCCCGCGACGACGACGAGCGGCTGGCCGTGTGGGACGCGCTCGCCCTGCACCTGGACATCCACGCCGAGGCGGAGGAGGCCATCCTCTACCCGCATCTCGTCCGGCACGGCGACGAGGGCGAGGAGGAGACCGAGGACGCCATCGGCGACCACAACAAGATCCGCGACGCGATCGCCGAGTCGAAGCGGCACCCGGTCGGGTCCGAGGAGTGGTGGGCGGCGGTCTGGCAGGCCCGCCGGGAGAACAGCGAGCACCTGGCCGAGGAGGAGGACGAGGCGCTGCCGGACTTCCGGCGGCACGCCAGCGTCGAGCTGCGGGCGGAGCTGGGGGCGCGCTGGCTGAGGTTCTACGGCGAGCACAAGAACGGCCGCAACCTGCCCTTCCGGGACAAGGACCCGGAGCAGTACGTCGAAGAGCACCGCTGACCGCGAGGCGATCTCCCCATCGCGGGGGAGTCGGCAGGGCACCTGCCGACGGGAGAATGACCGGGTGACGGTCGGCGGGGTGCTGGGGCCCCTGGTGCGGGGGAGCACCTGGCGGCGCGGGGTGTTCCTGCTGCTCGGCGGGGTGCTGGCGCTGCCGTACGCGCTGATTGCCGCGGCGTTCGCCCAGTTGCTGACCAACGACGACATGCCCCTGCCCCTGGTGGGGGCGCTGCTGCTGGTCGCGGCGGTGCTCGCAGCCGTCCCCGTCTTCCTTGCCGGCAGCCGGGCGTTGGAGATCGCCGCCGCCCGGGCGCTGCTTGCGGTGGACCTGCCGGAGCCGCCGCCCGGCTACCGGCTCGACCGCGAGACCCGGCTGCGCTCGGCGCTCTGGATCGCGCTGCACCTGGTCACCGGCGGGCTGGTGCTGTTCGCCGCGATCAGCGCGTTCCCGATGGCGCTGGTCTTCATCGCCCAGCAGTTCGGCATCGACACCGGGCCGGCGACCGGCGACGCGTTCGGCCCGCTGACCGGGCGCGACCCGGGATGGCTGACGCTGACCGGGGTGGTGCTGCTGGTCGTCCTCGGCTACGCGGTGGCCGGGCTGGGGGCGCTCGCCGCCTCGATGGCGCCGGTGCTGCTCGGGCCGTCGCAGGGCGAGCGGATCGCCGCCCTGGAGGCCCGGGCCACCCGGCTCGCCGAGCGGAACCGGCTCGCCCGGGAACTGCACGACTCCGTCGGGCATGCGCTGACCGTGGCCACCCTCCAGGCCGGCGCCGCCCGGGAACTTCTCGACGCCGACCCCGAGTTCACCCGCCGGGCGCTCACCGCGATCGAGGAGACCAGCCGGCACGCGATGGACGACCTCGACCACGTGCTCGGGCTGCTCCGGGAAACCGACGGGGAGGCGTACCCGACCACGGAGACCGCGCCGCAGCGCACCCTCACCCAGCTCGACCGACTGGTCGCCGACACCCGCGCCGCCGGGTTGGCGGTGCAGTCGCGGGTCACCGGGGCGGTCGGGGAGCTGCCCGCGGCGGTGTCCCGGGAGGGGTACCGGATCGTGCAGGAGGGGCTCACCAACGCCGCCCGGCACGGCCGCGGCCCGGTGACCCTGCGGGTCGACGTACCGCCGGACGGTCTGGAGATCGAGCTGGTCAACGGCCTGCGGGGGGCGACCGGGCCGGCCCGCGGCGGACGCGGCCTGGACGGCATGCGGGAGCGGGTGCTGCTGCTCGGCGGGCGGATCACCGCCGGCCCGGACGGCGACCGGTGGCGGGTCCGGGTGCAGCTCCCGGTGCCCAGGAGGGAGAGCCGGTGAGCATCGACGTGCTGATCGTCGACGACGACGAGCTGATCCGGGTCGGGCTGCGCGCGATCATCGACGCCCAATCCGACCTGCGGGTGGTCGGTGAGGCCGCCGACGGCGCGGAGGTGCCGCCGCTGGTGGCGAAGCTGCGCCCCCGGGTGGTGCTGATGGACGTGCGGATGCCGGCGATCGACGGCATCCAGGCCACCCGGCGGCTGCTGGCCACCTCCGCCGACCCGCCCCGGATCCTGGTGATCACCACCTTCGCCAACGACGAGTACGTCTACGACGCGCTGCGCGCCGGGGCCAGCGGCTTCCTGCTCAAGCGGGCCCGCCCCACCGAGGTGGTGGAGGCGATCCGGGTGGTGGCGGCCGGCGAGTCGCTGCTCTTCCCGGCGGCGATCCGCCAGCTCGTCGGCGCGTACGGCGGGCGGGGCGGGGACGGGCTGCGCTCGGCGCGGCTGACCGAGCGGGAGGCCGAGGTGCTCCGGCTGATGGCCACCGGGCTCTCCAACACCGAGATCGCCGCGCAGCTCGTCGTCGGGGTGGAGACGGTGAAGACGCACGTCGGCAACGTGCTGGCCAAGCTCGGCGTCCGGGACCGCACCCAGGCGGTGATCGCCGCGTACGAATCGGGTTTCGTGACGCCGATGGGATGACCGGCCGGAAACGGGCGGATCGCCGTCGGACCGCGCTAGCGTTGCTCGGGTGACTGCGCCCAACCAGGTTTCCCCGGTCCCGCCCGCCGACCTGCCCGGCACGCTCGGCGAGCTGCGGACGTCCGGCCACCACTACCGCACGGTCAAGCAGGAGATCCGCGACAACCTCCTCGCCCGGATGCGCTCCGGCGAGGAACGCTTCCCCGGCATCGTCGGCTACGAGGACACGGTGCTGCCCGAGGTCGAGCGGGCCCTGCTCGCCGGCCACGACATGGTGCTGCTCGGCGAGCGTGGCCAGGGCAAGACCCGGCTGATCCGCTCCCTCGGCGCGCTGCTCGACGAGTGGACCCCGGTCATCCCCGGCTCGGTGCTCAACGAACACCCTATGCACCCGCTCACCCCGGCCTCCCGCGCGCTGGTCGCCGAGGCCGGCGACGAGCTGCCGATCGGCTGGCTGCACCGGTCGATGCGCTACGGGGAGAAGCTGGCCACCCCGGACACCAGCGTCGGCGATCTGATCGGTGACGTCGACCCGATCCGGATCGCCCAGGGGCGTACCCTCGGCGACCCGGAGACCATCCACTTCGGACTCGTGCCGCGTACCAACCGGGGTATCTTCGCCGTCAACGAGCTGCCCGACCTGGCCGAACGCATCCAGGTGGCGCTGCTCAACGTGCTGGAGGAGCGGGACATCCAGGTCCGCGGCTACCAGCTGCGGCTGCCGCTGGACCTGCTGCTGGTGGCCAGCGCCAACCCGGAGGACTACACCAACCGGGGCCGGATCATCACTCCGCTGAAGGACCGGTTCGGTGCGGAGATCCGCACCCACTACCCGGTCGACCTGGAGCTGGAGCTGGCGCTGATCCGGCAGGAGGCCGACCTGGTCGCCGACGTGCCGGAGCACGTGCTGGAGGTCCTCGCGCGGTTCGCCCGCGCGGTCCGCGAGTCGCCGTCGGTGGACCCGCGTTCCGGCGTCTCCGCCCGGTTCGCCATCGCCGCCGCCGAGACGGTCGCCGCCGCCGCGCTGCGCCGCGCCGGCCTGCTCGCAGGTTCCGCTCCCGACGGGGTACGGGCCGAGGCCGCCGTCGCCCGGGTCGGCGACGCGGTTTCCGTCACCTCCACCCTGCGCGGCAAGGTGGAGTTCGAGAGCGGCGAGGAGGGGCGGGAGATCGAGGTCCTGGCCCACCTGCTGCGGACCGCCACCGCCGAGACGTTCCGGGCCCGGCTGGCCGGACTGGACCTCTCCGGGTTCACCGGGCTGGTCGCCGAGGGCGCGGTGATCGAGACCGGAGAGCTCGTCTCCTCGGCCGAGCTGCTGCGCCAGGTCGGCACCGTACCGGGGCTGGCCAAGGCCCTCGACCGGCTCGGGCTGGGCGACGCGCCCACTCCGGAGGAGGCCGCCGCCGGCGTCGAGTTCGTCCTCGAAGGGCTGCACCTGACCCGCCGGCTCGGTAAGGACGTCACCGAATCCGGCCGTACCGTCTACGGCGGCCGGGGCTGACCATGGCCGGCAACCGGTTCCGGTACGGCCAGTGGCGTGGCGGGCCCGACCCGCTCGCCCCGCCGTACGACGTACGCGCCGCCGTGGACGCGGTCGGCGCGGAGGTGCTGGCCGGCGGCAGCCTGCGGGAGGCGCTGCGCGACCTGCTCCGGCGCGGGCCGCAGGGGCAGGGTGGCCTGGACGACCTGGCCGCGAGGGCCCGCCGGATGCGGCGCGAGGCGCTGCGCCGTGGCGACCTGGACGGGGCGGTGACCCGCGCCCGGGCGCTGCTCGACCAGGCCCTGGCCGCCGAGCGCGACGAACTGCGCGGGCGGGAGGACGACGACGCCCGCTTCGCCGAGGCGGTGCTGGACAACCTGCCCCGCTCCACCGCCCGGGCGGTCGAGGAGCTGTCCGGCTACGAGTGGGCCAGCGACGAGGCGCGCCAGACGTACCAGCAGATCCTCGACGGGCTGCGCGGCGAGGTGCTGGAGCAGCGCTTCGCCGGGCTGCGGGACGCGGCGCGGGCGGCCGGTGACCCGGAGGTCCAGCGGCAACTCGCCGACATGATGCGGGACCTCAACGACCTGCTCGCCCGGCACGCCCGCGCCGAGGACACCACCGACGCGTTCGCCGAGTTCATGCGCCGGCACGGCGAGTTCTTCCCGGAGCAGCCGAAGGACGTCGACGAGCTGGTCGACGTGCTGGCCCGGCGGGCGGCGGCCGGGGAACGGCTGATGCGCTCGCTGTCGGACCGGCAGCGCGAGGAGCTGGCCGGCCTGATGCGTCAGTCGCTCGGCGAGCAGCTGACCGGCGAGCTGTCGGCGCTCGACGCCCACCTGCGGTCGCTCCGCCCCGACCTCAACTGGCAGCGCGGCGAGCGGGTCCGCGGCGACCAGCCGCTCGGCTACGGCGAGGCGACCGGCGCCCTCGGCGAGATCGCCGAACTGGACGAGCTGCTCGACTCCCTCGACCAGGATCAACCCGGCGCCACCCTGGACGACGTGGACGTCGACGCGGTCGCCCGGACGCTGGGCCGGGACGCCGCCGACGACGTACGCCGGCTGCGGGACCTGGAGCGGGAGCTGCGCCGGCAGGGCTGGGTGAGCCGGGACGCGGACGGGTTGACCCTGAGCCCGAAGGCGCTGCGCCGGCTCGCCGGCACCGCCCTGCGTCGGGTCTTCGGCGACCTGACCGCCGGGCCGCGCGGCCAGCACGACCTGCGCTCGGCCGGCGCGGCCGGCGAGGTCAGCGGCGGATCCCGGCAGTGGGAGTACGGCGACGAGCAGCCCCTCGACGTGGTGCGCACCCTCACCCGCGCGGTACGCCGGACCGGCCCCACCGTCCCGGTGCAGCTCGCGGTCGAGGACTTCGAGGTGGTGGAGACCGAGCGGCGGGCCTCGGCGGCGGTGGCGCTCTGCGTCGACCTGTCGTACTCGATGATCTCGCAGGGGCGGTGGGGGCCGATGAAGCAGACGGCGCTCGCCCTGTCGCACCTGGTGGCGACCCGGTTCCCGCAGGACGCGCTGCAGATCATCGGCTTCGGCCGGGAGGCGATGCCGCTGACCCAGCAGGAGCTGGCGGCGGTCGAGCCGGACCTCCAGCAGGGCACCAACCTGCAGCACGCACTGCGGCTGGCCGGCCGGCACCTGCGCCGGCACCCGGGCGCCGAGCCGGTCGTGCTGGTGGTGACCGACGGCGAGCCGACCGCCCACCTGGACCCGGAGGACGGGGAGGCGCTCTTCTACTGGCCACCGCTGCCGGAGACGATCGAGGCCACGATCCGCGAGGTGGACAAGCTGACCCGGTACGGCGCCACGCTGAACCTGTTCATGCTGGGTGACGACCCCGGCCTGCGCCGCTTCGTCGATGCGGTGGCCCGCCGCTCCCAGGGCCGCATGTTCACGCCGGACGTGAACGACCTCGGCGAGTACGTGGTGAGCGACTATCTCCGGGTCCGCCGCGGCCGCCGCTGACCGCTCGTCCCGCCGGGAACGCCGCCCGTCCGGGTGATCCGGGTGCCGTCGCCATGATCAGCAGGGGTGGGCGGGGTTCACTGCCTGGGTGGAGAGGGCGCAGTTGCGGCAGGTCTACGACGAGGTGCTCGCCGAGGTGGACGCGGGCGGGTTCGGGCAGCCGGCCGAGGGTGAGCTGAGCGCGGAGCAGATCATCGCGCACCTGGCCGCCAACGACGAGCTGATGTGCGAGGCCACCGAGGCCGTGCTGGCCGGGTCGCCGTTCGCCTACTACGACCTGGAGACGATCCACCGGCCGCAGCTCGACGCGCTGGTCTCGGAGTGTGGCGGGCTGGACGGGCTGGCCACCCTGCTCCGGGCCACCAGCCAGAAGCTCTGCATTCTGGCCGACCGCCTCGGCCCCGCCGCCGAGACCCCGGTCGACACCGTCCTGCGCGAGGGCCCCGACCTGAACGTCGACGAGTCGCTGCCCTGGGGCCGCGCCCTCGACCTGCACGCCCGCGTCGCCAAGGACTGGCAGCGCGACCCGAA
>NZ_QGGF01000192.1 GCF_003857015.1 Micromonospora globispora
GTAGGGAACCCCGCCGCGCCCGGGTCCGTGAGGCGGCGCACTCCTCCCGCGCCCTGCGCCGCCGGCTGGCCGCGGCCGGCCCCGGCGACCTGGTGCTCTGGGTGGAGGCCGACGGCGGCACCGCCGGTCGACCGACAGCGGCGCGCTGACCGGGAACCCCCGCGCACGCGCTCGCGGCCACTTCCCGGCGACTGCCGGGAGTGGCCGCGAGCTGCGGCGTACGAGGATCGTGCTTAGTACCGCACCTGGTCGCGGGACTGCTGCGCGGTGTCCTTGACGTCCTGCGCGGCGTACCGGGTGTCCTCCTTGACGGCCTGCGCGGCGTCCTGCGCGGTCGCCTTTACCGACTGGGTGGCGTGCTGCGTCGGCTCGCGCAGCTCCTCCTTGATCTCGCTGGCGACCTCGCCCAGCTTCTCCTTGACGACGTCGGTGTGCTCGCTCGCCCGCTCCTTGACCTGCGTCGCCACCTGCTGCTCGCGGCGGGTGGCCGGGATCAGCGAGGAGATCAGCATGCCGGCGCCGAACGCGATCAGGCCGGCGGCCAGCGGGTTGCCCTCGGACTTCTCGCGCAGCACGTGCGGTGCCCGCTGCGCGGCGTCACCGACGGTCGAGGCGGCGGCGTGCGCCTTGTCGCCGACCGTGGAGGCCGCGGAGGAGGCGTGATCGGCCACCGAGTGGGCGGCGTGACCGGTGCTGTGACCGTAGTCCGAGGCGGTTCCCATGACCTTGTCCCTCACATTCTGGAGCGCGTTTCGTGCGCGCTGCTTGCGATCGTCGACGATGCGGGCCGGGCTGACCTTGTACGCCAGCGCGTCCACGTCGGAGCTCAGGTTGCTACGGGTGGCTTCGATCTCCCGGCGGATCTGGTCGGGATCGGTGCTCATCGGGTGACTCCCTCCGGATGCGGCTTGAGCGCGTCGGGGATGCGCTGCACGCTGTCGTTGGTCTGCTTGAGGCCGCGGATCCGCTCGGCGTTCTTCTTGGCCATGGAGTAGAGGACCCCCGCGATCACGGCCCAGATGACGGCCACGATCAGCGCGGCCCAGCCGGCGTCCATCACGTTGGACAGCCCGGCCCAGAGCGCGATCGAGAGGAAGAGCGCCACCATGTAGCCGCCGAAGCCGGCGCCGCCGAAGAGCCCGGCGGCCTTGCCCGCCTTCTTGCCCTCCTGGCGGATCTCCGCCTTGGCCAGCTCGACCTCCTGCCGCATGAGGGTGGAGAGGTCGGTGGTCACCTGGCGCATCAGCTCACCGATGGAGCTGCTCCGGACCTCGTCCGCGGTGTGCGGAGCGCCGGAATCCGCGTAGTAACCGGAGTCCAGTCCAGACCCCTGCGTCGGCATGCTCATGCCGTCGCCTCCCTTCTGACGGATCGGCCGCTCACGGACGGTTGACGCCGCTCGACGGCACGCCCGGCAGTGGGTCGGTCTCGCTCACCGGCGGCAGCGGCTGACCGGTGCCACCCGCGGGGTCGGCGTAGCTGGTGGTGGTGCCGTTGTCCGGGTAGGCCGTGCCCTGGCCCGAGTAGCCCGGGGTCGGCTCGGCGTAGGTGCCCGGCGTCGGGTCGAGGTAGCCACCCTGCGGGATCTGGTCCGGCACGGCCCGCGAGGTCGGGATGACCGCGGTGCGCTCCGGGTCGTAGCCCGGGCCGTACGCCCGGTGGGCGGAGCCGGTGCCGTCACCGGCCGCGGAGATGTTCTTGGTCAGCCGACCGGCGAGCACGCCGAGCACGGCGGCGCCGACCAGGAAGGTGCCCGGGTTGCGGCGGGCGTAGTTCTTCACCTCGTTGAGGATGTCGCCCGGCTCGCGCTGCTCCAGCCAGCCGGCCACGCCGTGCACCCGGTCGGCGGCCTGGTGGGCCAGCTCGGTGACCGGGCCGGCCTGGCCGCTGTTCTGCGCCATCGAGCGCATCTCCTCGGCCAGCGAACGGAGCCCGCCGGCGGCGCGCTGCTGCTGCTGGCTGGTCTGGGTGGTCAGCGTGTTACGGGCCTCGCCGTAGAGGTTGCGGGCCTGGCGCTTCGCCTCACCCACCACCTCCTTGCCCTGCTCCTTCGCGGTCTGCGCGACGGCGCCGCCCGCGTTCGCCGCCTCCGAGCCGACCTGACGGGCCTGGTCGCGGACCCCGCCACCATTGGTCGACTCCTGCCCGTACGTGGAAGACGTGGGTGAGAGATCGTAAGTCATGATTTCCCTTCCGCTCGGATGGTCGTAGCGGTTGTGCTGGGGGGACCACGCCGACATGTTGTCGGCGTGACCATTGACCTACCCCCAGTCGTCGGGTCCATGCCTGATTCGCCATTTCTCTGCGGAAGCGCCCCACCGTGATCACACAATGGAGGGTCCGTCCGAGCTCGGGCGGCGGCTGATCCACGGAGGTGACAGGGATGGCACGTGACGTGCGCGGACGCCCCCCGGCCGGCCCGAGGCCCCGAATCCAGGCGGTCGCCGCCGCGGTGGCCGCCGTCTTCGTCCTGCTGGGCGTGCTCGGGTTCATCCCGGGCATCACCACCCACTACGACGACCTGAGCTTCGCCGGCCACCACTCGGAGGCGAAGCTGCTCGGGCTCTTCCAGGTGTCGATCCTGCACAACGCGCTGCACCTGCTCTTCGGCCTGGTCGGGCTGGTGCTGGCCCGCCGGCTCGCCGGGGCCCGGCTCTTCCTGGCCGGCGGCGGCGCGGTCTACCTGGGCCTCTGGCTCTACGGCTTCGCCATCGACCGGGAGACCTCGGCGAACTTCGTGCCGCTCAACGACGCGGACAACTGGCTGCACCTGTTCCTCGGCTTCGGCATGCTCGCGCTGGGGCTGCTGCTCTCCAACGACGTCGGCACCGGCGGCCGGCTGGACAGCCCGCTCGACCGTCCCTGACCGGGCGCGGTCACCCGGTCGGGTGGTCGCCGGGCCGGCACGGTGAGCGGGGGGGGTTTGCGGCAATCTTGCCCAGGGCAACTTGTGGATCGCTACGGGGAGTAACTCCCGACGGACGAGGAGGTCCTGCGATGCCACGGTGGTTGCGGGAGAACGCACTGACGGTCGCCATGCTTGGCGCGTTCGTGGTCTTCCTGCTGTTGCAGAGCGTGTTCGGCTGGCAGACCCACAACGAGGAGCTGAGCCAGTACGGCGCGGCGCCGCTGAGCTGGTGGGCCTACCTCGGCAGCGGGCACTTTGCCGAGGCGGTCTTCGAGAACTGGGAGTCGGAGTTCCTCCAGATGGGCGGCTACGTGCTGCTCACCGCGTACCTGGTGCAGAAGGGTTCGGCCGAGTCGAAGCCCGAGGATCAGGGCGACCGGCCCGAGGATGACCCGCGCCGGGCCACCCCGGACTCCCCCTGGCCGGTACGGGTCGGCGGGCTCCCCTTGGCCGTGTACCGCAACAGCCTCTCGCTGGCCCTGCTGCTGATCTTCGCCGGCTCGTTCGTCGGCCACCTGCTCGGCGGCGTGGTCGAGTACAACGAGGAGCAGGCGCTGCAGAGCGGGGCCGCCCCGATCAGCGCCTGGCAGTTCCTGGGCACCAGCGACTTCTGGTTCCAGTCCATGCAGAACTGGCAGAGCGAGTTCCTCGCCGTCGGGGTGCTGATCGTGCTGAGCATCTTCCTGCGCCAGCACGCCAGCCCCGAGTCGAAGCCGGTCACCGCCGCGCACGCCGAGACGGGCGCCTGAGACCGCGGGCCGAACCGGCCCCCCGGGTCAGGCCGCCACCGGCAGCCGCTTCGCGAAGCAGACGCTGTACGGGTTGTCGACGTACTCGCCGTAGACCGCGATCGGCTCGTAGCCGCAGGAGGTGTAGAGCCCGATCGCGGCCGGCAGGTACGTCGCGGTCTCCAGGCAGACCACCGAGTGGCCCTGCTGGAACGCCAACTCCTCCAGGGCGACCAGCAGCTGCCGCGCGATGCCAAACCCCCGGTACGCCGGGCGGACGTACATCCGCTTCAGCTCGCCGGTGCCGTCGTCCAGCGCCTGGATGCCGCCGCAGGCGACCGCCCGACCGTCCTCGACCACCACCAGGTAGCGGATGTCGTCGTGGGTCACCGTGGCCTGGCCCTCCAGGCCCCCGTCGGCCTCGCGCAGCTCACGCTGCTGGGCGGTGACCAGGGCGGCGACCTCCGGATCGGTGCCGGGACGGGATTCGATCAGCATTCCGCCACGCTAAGCCGGAAGGATTTCCCGGAGGTTTCCGACCGACGACCCGGTCACGACCGCGAGGCGGCTACTCCCAGTCCTCGTCGTCGTCCGCCTCGTTCGCCGGGGCCGCCTCCAGCTCGTCGGCGGGGCGCTGCCGGCGCGCCTTGCGGGCGGCCAGCCGCTCGGCCGCCGGCGCGCGGGTCGGCTTCTCCTCCAGCCGGATGTCGGCGCCCCGAATGCTCGGGGTGAAGTCGACGCCGGCGTAGAGGGTCGGCTGCCAGTCGAACTCCCGGTCGCCGATCCGCACCAGGTCGCCGGCGTTCGCGCCGGCCTTGGCCAGCTTCTCCTCCACGCCGAGGCGGGCCAGCCGGTCGGCCAGGAAGCCGACGGCCTCGTCGTTGTCGAAGTTCGTCTGCTTGACCCAGCGCTCCGGCCGGTTGCCCTTGACGGTGAACGAGCCGTCCGCTTCCGCCACGATGGTGAAGCCGGCGTCGTCGACCGCCTTCGGGCGGATCACGATCCGGGTCGGCTCGGCCGGCGGCGCCGCGCTGCGGGCCTGCTCGACCAGCTCGGCCATCGCGTACGTCAGCTCCTTGAGCCCCTCACGGGTGGCCGTGGAGATCTCGAACACCCGGAAGCCACGCGCCTCCAGATCGGGGCGGACGATCTCGGCGAGGTCCCGCCCGTCCGGTACGTCGATCTTGTTGAGCGCCACCAGCCGGGGCCGGTCGGCGAGGCCGCCGTACTCGGACAGCTCGGCCTCGATGGTGTCGATGTCGGCGAGCGGGTCCCGGCCGGGCTCCAGCGTCGCGGTGTCGACCACGTGCACCAGCACGGCGCAGCGCTCGACGTGGCGGAGGAACTCCAGCCCCAGCCCCTTGCCGGTGGCCGCGCCCGGGATCAGCCCCGGCACGTCGGCGACGGTGAAGGTGTGGTTGTCCACCCGGACCACGCCCAGGTTCGGCACCAGGGTGGTGAACGGGTAATCGGCGATCTTGGGCTTGGCGGCGGAGATCACCGAGATCAGCGACGACTTGCCGGCGGACGGGAAGCCCACCAGGCCGACGTCGGCGACGCTCTTCAGCTCCAGCACCACGTCCAGCCGGTCGCCGGGCTCACCCAGCTCGGCGAAGCCGGGCGCCTTGCGCCGGGCGTTGGCCAGCGAGGCGTTGCCCCGACCGCCGCGACCGCCACGGGCGGCCTCGAAGGTGGTGCCGGCGCCGACCAGGTCGGCCAGCACCTCGCCGTCGAGGGTCTGCACCACGGTGCCGTTCGGGACCTTGATGATCAGGTCGTGGCCGTTGGCGCCGTCCCGGTTCGAGCCGGCGCCGCCCTTGCCGTTCTCGGCCTTGAGGTGCGGGCGGAAGTGGAAGTCCAGCAGCGTGGTGACCTGCGGATCGACCACTAGCGAGACGCTGCCGCCGTGCCCGCCGTTGCCACCGTCCGGGCCACCGAAGGGCTTGAACTTCTCCCGGTGGATGGAGGCACAGCCGTGCCCGCCGTCGCCGGCCTGCATGTGCAGGACGACCCGGTCAACGAACGTCGTCACGACGCCAATCCTTCCAGCGGGGCACGCCCCGCACATGAAAAAGCGAAGCGGGCCGGGACCCGAGGTCCGCGGCCCGCAACGCCTTCGAATTACTGCTGCGGCACGATGCTGACGGTCTTGCGACCGCGCTTGGTGCCGAACTGAACGGAGCCGGCGGCCAGCGCGAACAGCGTGTCGTCGCCGCCACGGCCGACCAGGTCACCGGGGTGGAACTTGGTGCCACGCTGACGGATGAGGATCTCACCCGCGCTGACGACCTGACCACCGAAGCGCTTCACGCCGAGTCGCTGGGCCGCGGAGTCACGACCGTTACGCGAGCTGGACGCACCCTTTTTGTGAGCCATTGGAGGACGACCTACTTCCCGCTGGAGATGCCGGTCACCTTGACCTGGGTCAGCGGCTGGCGGTGACCCTGGCGCTTGTGGTAGCCGGTCTTGTTCTTGAACTTGTGGATCCGGATCTTCGGGCCCTTGGTGTGCGCGGCGATCTCGCCGGACACCGCGACCTTGGCAAGCTTCGCCGCGTCGGTCACCAGGTCGTCACCGTCGACGAGGAGCACCGCGGTGAGCTTCACCGCGTCACCGGGGGCACCGGTGAGCTTCTCGACCTCGATCACGTCGCCCTCGGCGACCTTGTACTGCTTGCCGCCGGTCTTGACGATCGCGTACATCGGAGGCGGACTCCCTGTCGTTGAGGCTGCTGGCGGTCGTTCCCACGGCAACTCGCCGGGTAGCAGTGACACCGGCGGCGCGGGCACGCGGGAACTCGGCACACCAAAGTGCGCCGCAGGCAAGCGTACGCCATACCCGGCCCGCCGCCCAAACCGGGCCGCCGAGCAGCGCGTGCCGACCTGCTGGAGGCGCTGCCGCCGACCGTCCCGCCGGGGTGCGAACAGACGACAGGGCCCCTCCCACCGGTCACGCTACCGGGGAAGGGGCCCTGTCACACGTCAGGCCGGTCAGGCGGTCACGGCCGGGTACGCCGGCGGGCGCCACCGCGGCGGGAGCGCCGCCGGGCGGTACCCGCCTCCGCGCCCTCCTCCTCGGTCTCGCCCTCGACGAGCGCGTCCGGGTCGTCCGCCGCGGCCAGCCGGGCCGAGTCGCCCTCCTGGCTGTCCGCGACCGCCGGGGCGGCCGGCGTCTCGGTCTCGTACCGGGACAGGTCGTAACCCATCGTGTCGTGGTAGTCGGCCTCGGGCTGGTCCTCGGTCACCTCGGCGACCGTCTTCTCCGGCTCGGCCGCCTTGCGGCCCCGGCGGCGGGACGTACCCCCCGTCGTTTCGGCGGCCGGGGTGGTGACGGCCGAGGCGACCGCCTTGACCTTCTCCCCCGCGCCACCGCCGCTGCGCGGCTTCTCCGGCACCGGCTCGGTGTGGATGATCACACCGCGGCCCTTGCAGCACTCGCAGGTCTCGCTGAACGCCTCCAGCAGGCCCGCGCCGATCCGCTTGCGGGTCATCTGCACCAGACCCAGCGACGTGATCTCGGTGACCTGGTGCTTCGTGCGGTCGCGGCCCAGGCACTCGGTGAGCCGGCGCAGCACCAGCTCCCGGTTCGACTCCAGCACCATGTCGATGAAGTCGATCACCACGATGCCGCCGAGGTCCCGCAGCCGGAGCTGGCGGACGATCTCCTCGGCCGCCTCCAGGTTGTTCCGGGTGACCGTTTCCTCCAGGTTGCCCCCGGAGCCGGTGTACTTGCCGGTGTTGACGTCGATGACGGTCATCGCCTCGGTCCGGTCGATCACCAGCGAGCCGCCGGAGGGGAGGAAGACCTTGCGGTCCAGCCCCTTGAGGATCTGCTCGTCGATCCGGTACTCGGCGAAGACGTCGGTGGTGCCGGCGTGGCGGCGCAGCCGGGCGACGAGGTCCGGCGAGACGTGCGACAGGTACGACTCGACCATGTCGTACGACTGCTCGCCCTCGATCACCAGCTCGCGGAAGTCCTCGTTGAAGAGGTCCCGCACCACCCGGATGACCAGGTCCGGCTCCTCGTAGAGCAGCACCGGGGCACCACCCTCGGCCGCCTTGGCCTGGATGTCCTCCCACTGCGCCTGGAGCCGCTTGACGTCCCGGGCCAGTTCGTCCTCGCTCGCCCCCTCGGCGGCGGTACGGACGATCACGCCCGCGCCGTCCGGGACGAGCTTCTTGAGCACGTCACGCAGCCGCTTGCGCTCGGTGTCCGGCAGCTTGCGGCTGATGCCGGAGGCGTTGCCGTGGGGCACGTAGACCAGGTGCCGGCCGGAGAGCGCGATGTGGCTGGTCAGCCGGGCGCCCTTGTGCCCGATCGGATCCTTGGTGACCTGGACCAGCACCGAGTCGCCGGACTTGAGGGCCTGCTCGATCGAGCGGGCCCGCCCCTCCAGGCCGCTGGTGTCCCAGTTGACCTCGCCGGCGTAGAGCACCGCGTTGCGGCCGCGCCCGATGTCGACGAAGGCCGCCTCCATGCTGGGCAGGACGTTCTGCACCTTGCCCAGGTAGACGTTGCCGGCCATGGTGCCGGAGGAGTTGCGGGTGACGTAGTGCTCGACCAGGATCCCGTCTTCGAGGACGGCGATCTGGGTCCGGTCGCCGCGCTGGCGGACCGCCATCACCCGGTCGACCGCCTCCCGGCGGGCCAGGAACTCCGACTCGCTCAGGATCGGCGGCCGGGTACGCCGCTGCTCGCGGCCGTCCCGGCGGCGCTGCCGCTTGGCCTCCAGCCGGGTCGAGCCGGAGACGCCCTGCACCTCGTCGATTGCCTTGCGCGGCTCGCGGATCTTGACCACGGTCGGCACGCCGTCCTCGGCGGCCGTCTCGACCTCGCCGGCGCCCCGACGGCGGCGGCGGCGACGGCGGCGGGTCATCCCGTCGCCCTCGGCCTCCTCCTCCTCGGCCTCCTCGGCCTCGGCGCTCTCGGCCTGGATGGCCTCCTCGGCCTCCTCGTCCTCGAGGTCCTCGGCGCCACCCTTGCCCCGGCCCCGACCACGGCGGCCGCGACGGCGGCGGCGACGAGCGGCGGCCGTCTCCTCCTCGTCCTCCTCCGCCTCGGCGGCCTCCTCGGCCTCGGCGGTGGGCTCCTCCTCGGCCTCGACCTCGACCGGCTCCACCGCTCGGCGGGCCCGCCGACGGCGGCGACCGGTCTCGACCGGCTCCTCGGCGGCCGCCTCCTCGGCGGCCCGGGTGGGCGCGGCGGCCCGGACGATCGGCGCCTCTTCGGGCTGCGGCGCCATGAACAGGAC
>NZ_QGGF01000168.1 GCF_003857015.1 Micromonospora globispora
GCGTGGTCGCGTACCGGGACGCGACGGGGGGCCGGGCGGACCGCGGTGGCGGTGGGCACGCCGTCCCCGCTGCCCGCCGGGCGGTGGGTCCACCGGCGCAGCTCCTCCCGGTACGCGGGGTCGGCGAGTTCGGCGTCGGCCGCGCGGGCGGTGGAGACGGCCAGCATCGGCATCTGATCGGGTCGCACCACGTGCAGGTGGGCGCCCTCCGCCTCGACCGCGTCGCGCAGCCGGGACAGCACGGCCTCGGGGACCGGCCGATCGCCGTACGCGCGCCGGTCGGTGCGCCGGCGGGGGATGGCGTCCACCAGTCGACCGGCCGTCACGTCGATGTCCGCGGGGCCGGTGGTGACCAGCCGGGCCAGCAGCTGCGGGTCCTCGAGGACGGGGAAGCGGTCGACGTCGACGGCCCAGCCGACGGCGGCCAGGGACACCCGGGCGTGGTGCAGCACGGCGCCGCAGCTCAGCGTGAGCAGCCGGGCATCCGGGTCGGTGGTGTCGAGCTGACGGGTGGGGTCGGACCGCAGTTCGAGGGCGTTCCCGGTGACCCGCCAGCGCCACGGCTGGGTGTTGAACACCGACGGGGCGTACAGGGACTGGCGGGCCGCCGCCTCCAGCACCCGTACGGTGGGGGTCTGTTCCGTCCAGGTCGATGGCCGGGTCATGGTCGGGCCTCCTCGCTGCTCGTCCCCATCGAGCCTGCGGCAGGCGACCGGCACCGGACAGGGCCGGAGGGCCCGGGCGCACCGGGACCTGCTGCCTCAGTCCGGCTCGGGGGCGGCCGGGGGCATCGCCAGGGCGAGGGTCAGGGCGAGGACGGTGGCCGGGTCGTGGAGCCGGTCGCCGTACAGCTCGCGCAGCTTGCCCATCCGGTAGCGGACGGTCTGCGGGTGCACGAAGAGGTCGGCCGCCACGTCGTCGCGCCGGCCCTGGTGCAGCAGCCAGGAGCGCAGCGTCTCGACGAGCCGGTGGGCGGTGGCCGGCGGCAGCGTGGCCAGCGGTTGCAGCGCCTGGGCGCGCAGGTCCGCCAGCCCCTCCGGGTCCATGCTGAGCACCAGCTCGGCCAGGTGCTGCTCGGTGTCGATCGGCGCCTCGGCCTGCGGCTGGCCGAGGCCGAGCCCCAATGCGCGGGTGGCCCGCTCGTACGACGCGCCCACCCGGCTCCACGGCCGGGCCGGCCCGAGGACCGCCCGGTGCCCGTGCAGAAT
The DNA here is from genome assembly GCF_003857015.1 of Micromonospora globispora. Classification (GTDB taxonomy): domain Bacteria; phylum Actinomycetota; class Actinomycetes; order Mycobacteriales; family Micromonosporaceae; genus Micromonospora; species Micromonospora globispora. The sequence continues at coordinate 1,209 of NZ_QGGF01000168.1, forward strand.
CCGGATGAGTTGCGTGCGGCATCGACCGTGCATGTCCGGCACCAGCAGCACCGCCATCTCCTCGGCCAGCTCCACCCCGGGCAGGTCCTCCCCGCTCTCCAGGGTGTGCGGGCTGAGCGGCGCCAGCACCGCCCGCACGTTGCTGCGCGGCAGCAGCACCACGGTGAGGGTCTTCGGCGGTGGCCAGTCGGCCCGCTCCGCGCTGCGCCGCAGGATCTCCTCCGGTTCGCCGGCGAGCAGCTGCTGGATGAGCCGTTCCAGGTAGCGGCGGCGGACCCGGCCGGCGCTGGCCAGCTCGTCGGCGTGCCCGGCCACGCTGGCGGCCGAGAGCTCGTCGATGTACGCGAACATCAGCTCGGCGAACTCGGCCACCGTCTCGGCGGCCAGCCCGCTGCGGACGGTGGTGGTGGAGACCTCCCGCCAGGCCACCCGGGCCCCCACCCGGTACGCCGCCAGCAGCGCGTCCATGCTGCGACCCGAGCGCGCCTCGCCGCTGCCGAGGGCGTACGCGGCCTCCAGCGCCGGGGTGAGCGGGGTGCTCGGATCGGCGGACTGCGCCTTCTCGAGCAGCTGGAGGAACGTGCCGAGCGCGAGGCGGACCGCGTTCTCGATCTTGTCCCGCATCGTGCCGGTGAGGGTGCCGGAGTAGGCGGGCACCTCGGCGGTGATCGCGCTGACCGTACGCTCAGCGACGACCGGAAGGCGGTCGCGAAGTCGGGTGGCGACCCGCTCGTCCAGTTCGAGGCGGGCAGCGCGGCGGGTCGTCCCGGACTGGTCCGACATGTTGTTCTCCCCGAACAAAAACCTACAGTCGATTCACCTTTGCCGGTCAAGATGTTATGCGATGGGGCGAGCACCCTGGCTATATGACCACAACTGTCCCGCGTTCCCCGAGGGCCACCTTCGTGGACAGGCTCCTGCGGCTGGCTGAGACGGTCACCACACCACTGCTGCCGGAGGACTACCTCGACCTCGTCGCGCCGCTACGCGCCAGCGCCGCGCTGCGCGGCCGGATCGTCGCCGTACGCCCCGAGACCCGGGACGCCGCCACGGTGGTCATCCAGCCCGGGCGCGCCTGGCGCGGGCACACCCCCGGACAGTACGTGCGGCTCGGCATCGACGTCGACGGCGTCCGCCAGTGGCGGGCGTACTCGGTCACCTCAGTTCCCGGCAGCCCGGACGGCCGGATCACCATCACGGTCAAGGCGATCCCGGACGGCACGGTCAGCAACCATCTCGTTCGCCACGCCCGGCCGGGCACCATCGTCCAGCTCGACCAGGCTCAGGGCGACTTCGTCCTGCCCGACGCCACCCCCGAGCGGGTCCTCTTCCTCACCGCGGGCAGCGGCATCACCCCGGTCATGGCGATGCTGCGCTCCGGCCTGCACGCCCGGGCCGACGTGGTGCTGGTGCACTCCGCGCCCACCCGGGGCGACGTCATCTTCGGCGAGGAACTGCGGGCACTGGCCGCGGAGGGATCGCTGCGGCTGATCGAGCGGCACACCGACAGCGACGGGCTGCTCGGTGTCGATGAACTCGACGGGCTGGTCCCCGACCACCTGGACCGGGAGGCGTGGGCCTGCGGCCCGATCGGCATGCTCGACGCGGTCGAGGGGCACTGGGAGTCCAACGGGCTCGTCGACCGGCTGCACACCGAGCGGTTCCGGCCCACCGTGATCTCACCGGGGGAGGGCGGCACGGTCACCTTCACCAGATCCGGTACGACCGTCGAGGCCGACGGCGCCACCCCGATTCTCGACGCCGGCGAGAACGCCGGCGTGCTGATGCCGTCCGGCTGCCGGATGGGGATCTGCTTCGGCTGCGTCCTCCCGCTCCGCCAGGGCGCGGTGCGCGACCTGCGCAACGGCGACATCACCACGGCCGTCCCCGGCGACGGCGTACTCATCCAGACCTGCGTGTCGGCGGCGGCCGGTACCTGCGACATCGAACTCTGACAGGAGGCCGACGTGACCGTGATCCAGAAGAAGGCCGTCAACCCGATCGCCCACCTGAGCGCCGAGGACATCGAGATCATCGGCAAGGAACTGGACGCCATCCGGGACCGGGTGATCGCCGACCGGGGCGAGCGGGACGCGAAGTACATCCGCAAGGTGATCAAGACCCAGCGGACGCTGGAGATCAGCAGCCGCGCCGTGCTGCTCTTCTCGCTCTTCCCGCCGGCCTGGATCGTGGGCACCGCCGGCCTCGCGGTGGCGAAGATCCTGGACAACATGGAGATCGGTCACAACGTCCTGCACGGGCAGTGGGACTGGATGCGCGACCCGAAGATCCACTCCACCACCTGGGAGTGGGACCACGCCTCCCCGTCGGACCAGTGGAAGCACTCGCACAACCAGCTGCACCACACGTACACCAACGTGCTTGGCAAGGACAACGACCTCGGGTACGGCATCATGCGGGTCGACGAGGACCAGCCCTGGAAGCCGGCCTACCTCGGCCAGCCGCTGTGGAACTTCATCAACGCCTGCTTCTTCCAGTACGGCATCGCCGCGTACGACCTGGAGCTGGGGAAGAACCTCAGCGACGGCGGGCACAAGACTCCCGAGTTCCGGGCCCGGGCCCGTGCGGTCGGTCGTAAGATCCGCCGCCAGGTGCTCAAGGACTACATCGTTCACCCCCTGCTGTCCGGCCCGTCGTTCCTCAGCACCATGGCGGCCACCTTCACCGCGAACCTGATCCGGAACGTGTGGAGCCACTCCGTGATCATGTGCGGGCACTTCCCGAACGGCGTGGAGACCTTCGAGAAGCAGTCCATCGAGGGCGAGACCAAGGGTGAGTGGTACCTGCGGCAGATGCTCGGCTCGGCCAACATCAGCGGCAGCAAGCTGATGCACATCATGACCGGCAACCTGTCGTACCAGATCGAGCACCACCTCTTCCCCGACCTGCCGAGCAACCGCTACCAGGAGATCGCCCCGCAGGTCCGGGCGCTCTTCGACCGGTACGGGCTGAAGTACACCACCGGCCCGCTGCCCAAGCAGGTCGCCTCCGCCTGGTGGAAAATCATTCGCCTTTCCTTGCCCAACCGCCGGACCGCCCAGCCTGGGCCGGCCGCGCCGGCGCTGGTTTCCTCCAGCCCGGCCTGAGCCGCCTTCGGCGGCGACCGGCGCCGACACCTGGTGATGGCACAGTGCGGCAGGCTCGGCGACGACCTCAAGGTCGTCGCCGAGCCTGCCGCACTGGTGTCCCACCTGCGCGCCCTCGCGGACCGTTACCGCCGGGCGGCGGGGTAGGTCAGGGGTTGATGTAGTCCCGCACCTGCCCGTAGACGGTGGCGTCCGTCGTCAGGGCCAGGTGGCTGATGCAGGCGGTCTTGGTGTTGTTGGCGCCGCTCAGCACGGTGCTGTCCGCCGGGTTGATGACCCCGTCGCAGGACGACCACCAGGTGCCGTACGTGAAGGAGCCGGGGGTCTCGTCGCCGGAGTTGAGGTTGGCGAGGAAGGTCGAGCCGACCCGCATCTCGATGCAGGCGGTGCTGAAGCAGGTGTTCGCCGAGCTGGTGCCGTGGTTCGGGCCGCCCAGGGAGACCCAGCGGTCGACCTTGCCGCTGCTGGCCAGGTTCTTCAGGTAGTAGCGGGAGGAGAGCCCGCCCATCGAGTGGGTGACGATGTCCACCTTGGTCGCACCGGTGGCGGCGAGCAGCTTGTCGACCTCCTGGCTGACCGTCTGCGCGGTGGTGGCGTTGGACTGGCTGGTGTTGTAGGAGAACGCCCGCAGGTGCGTCGACGGCCAGCCGTCGGCCTGGAAGCGGCTGATCATCGTGTTCCAGGTGGAGGCGCTGCTGTTCCAGCCGTGCACGAAGAGGATCGGGTTGCTCGACGGCGTGTATGTGGCGGCGTGGGCGGGGGAGGGCAGGCCGATCAGGGTCGCCGCGGCGACGGTGAGGGCGAGCAGCCATCTCGTCATGATCGTTTTCACGGGGGTGGTGGTCCTTTCGGGGGCAGACTGGTGCGGCGCGCCGATGCACTGGCTGTCGACGTGCCTGATCGGCGCCACGGTGGTGCGCGACGCGGATTCGGGGGTAAACCCGCGCCGTCTGAGGTGGCGGGAATGTTACCGACCGGTTGCCTTCACATGTCAATACATCGATTGCGGCACGGAATGGCCAGGTCGAGGGCCTGCGCGGTGCGGCCGGGCTCAGCGGGTGTGGCGGGGCACGGCCTGTCGGCTCGCCGGGGTCGACGGGGAGAGCACCGGTCCGGGACCGGCCGGGCACTCTTCGCACTTTTCGTACGCGGTCCAGCTGTTGCCGCCCGGTCCGACGTAGAAGAAGACCAGGTGGACCCGTCCGCCCTGGCGCAGGGCGGAGAGCTCGAAGGCTCCGCGGCCGTTCCTCGTGCCAGCCAGCTCGCGGAAGGACAACGCCACCCTGGATGCGGGGCCGTCCGGATCATCGAAGGGTGGGGTCAGCGCCCAGGTGCCGGAGCCGGTGACGTTCGCGGCCGGGTCGAAGTCGACGGGCAGGAAGTCGTCGAACTCGTCGTAGGGTAGCCACTCCGCCGTGAACCCGCCGTTCTCGGCGAAGGCGATGACCCGGTGCGGGCCGTTGCGCCAGGTGCCGACCAGGTCCGCCGATCGCATGTCCACCGGGTCGCCGTAGTCGGCCAGCACCTCGCCGAGGGAGCACCCCGCGGTCACGACCGCGGCCACCAGCAGCGCGATCAAGCGTCGCATCGGCACCCTCGCTCGCGGTCGGGGTCGGGAGTGGATCGATCATCGCAGGGATGCCCCGTCCCCGGGTGCCCGCCACCGGTCGGTCACGGCCACGGACTGTTCACGTCGCGTTGCCCAGGTGAGGCTTTTGCAAGATCGACCAAATCGGCAATGATAGACGCATCCCTATGCGGTCCGGATCTCCCGGATCGACCCGCCTCGTTCGGGCGTACACCCCCGCGCCCGAGCGTCCTGCCTGGAGGCACCATGCGTCGAAATGTGCTGGCCGGTCTCGCGGTCGGCGTCCTCGCGGCGACACTGTGCGCCGCGCCCGCCGCGGCGGCGTCCCCCGACGTCGTCATCAGCGAGATCTACGGTGGTGGCGGCAACGCCGGTGCCACGTACCGGAACGACTTCGTCGAGCTCTACAACCGCTCGTCGGCCAGCATCAGCCTCACCGGCTGGAGCGTCCAGTACGCCTCCGCCTCCGGCAGCACCTGGTCGGTGACCAGCCTCTCCGGCTCCATCGCTCCGGGCGGCTCGTACCTGGTCAAGCTCGCCTCCGGCGGCAGCACCGGCGCGGCGCTGCCGACCGCGGACGCGACCGGCACCACCAACATGTCGGCCACCTCCGGCAAGGTCGCGCTGCGGACCACCACCACCGCGCTGACCTGCTCCACGAGCTGCGCGTTCGTCTCCGGCAACCGGGACTTCGTCGGCTACGGCTCGGCCAACGACGCCGAGGGCACCCGCGCTCCGGGCGGCTCCAACACCGCCTCGGTGGCCCGGACCAACCCGGCCGTCGACAGCGACAACAACGCTGCCGACTTCGCCGCCGGCTCGCCCACCCCGTCGAACACCTCCGGCACCGGCTCCTGCCCGACCGGCACCCGGATCCGCGACATCCAGGGCGCCGGCCACCTGGCGGCGCTGACCGGCACCCGCACCACCCGCGGCATCGTCACCGCGAAGTCCACCGCCGGCTTCTGGCTGCAGGACCCCTGCCCGGACGGCTCCGACGCCACCTCCGAGGGGCTCTACGTCTCCACCTCCGGCTCGCCCACCGTCAGCGTCGGCGACGACGTGTCGGTGACCGGCAGCGTCAGCGAGGTCCGGCCCGGCGGCGCGGCGACCAACCTGACCGTGACCACCATGGCGTACTCCAGCAAGAGCACCCTGGGCACCGGCAAGCCGCTGCCCGCGGCGACCGTGGTCGGCAGCGGCGGCCGGGTCCCGCCGGGCGCCGTGATCGAGGACGACGCCACCGGCAACGTGGAGACCTCCGGCACCTTCGACCCGGCCAGCGACGGCCTGGACTTCTGGGAGTCGCTGGAGGGCATGCGGGTGCAGATCGCCTCGGCGGCCGTCGTCGGCCCGACCAACTCCTACGGCGAGTTCCCCGTCGTGCCGGGCGGCTCCGGCGTGCGCAGCACCCGCGGCGGCATCGTCACCCAGTCCGGCGACTTCAACCCGGAGCGGGTGATGGTCGGCGACACCCTCGCCACCGCCCCGACCGTGACCGTCGGCGACACCTTCGGCGCGGCGCTGACCGGCGTGCTCAGCTACGACTTCGGCGACTACTTCCTGCTGCCCTCGTCGTTCCCGTCCCGCGTCTCCGGTGGGCTGACCGCCGAGACCACCACGGCGGCCGGCAGCGGCCAGCTCGCCGTGGCGACGTTCAACGTGCAGAACCTCGACCCGACCGACCCACAGAGCAAGTTCGACGCCCTCGCCGGCCAGATCGTCACCAACCTCCGCTCGCCCGACCTGGTGGCGCTGGAGGAGGTCCAGGACAACAACGGGGCCACCGACAACGGCGTGGTCGCCTGCGACCAGACGATGAGCAAGCTGATCTCGGCGATCAGCGCCAAGGGCGGGCCGTCCTACGCCTACCGGCAGATCAACCCGACCAACGACGCCGACGGCGGTGAGCCGGGCGGGAACATCCGGCAGGTCTTCCTGTTCCGCACCGACCGCGGGCTCTCCTTCACCGACCGGCCGGGTGGCACCGCGACCGCCGCGACCACGGTGACCAACGCCGGCGGGGTGCCGCAGCTGTCGTACTCGCCAGGGCGGGTGCAGCCGGCCGACTCCGCGTTCAACACCAGCCGCAAGCCCCTGGCGGGCGAGTTCCGCTGGAACAACCGGCCGCTCTTCGTCATCGCCAACCACTTCAACTCCAAGGGCGGCGACGACCCGCTGATGGGCCGCTACCAGCCGCCGTCGGCGCCGTCGGAGACCCAGCGCCACCAGCAGGCCACCATCGTCAACTCGTTCGTCGACTCGATCCGGGCCGTCGACCCGAACGCGGCGATCGTCGTCCTCGGCGACATCAACGACTACGACTTCAGCCGGACCGCCGACCTGCTGGTCGGCTCCGGTGAGCTGGTCGACCTGCCGCGGACGCTGCCGGTGGCCGAGCGCTACACCTACGTGTACGAGGGCAACTCCCAGGTCCTCGACCACATCCTGCTGTCGTCGTGGCTGGCCGCCCAGCCGTACGTCTACGACGTCGTGCACGTCAACAGCGAGTTCCCGACCCAGGTCTCCGACCACGAGCCCCAGGTGGTCCGGCTGACCTTCTGATCCCGACGGCACCCGGGTCCCGTCCGCCACGGGGCGGGACCCGGGCCCAGGGCGTCGCGCGGTGGCAGGTGTCGGGGGTGGCTGGCAGACTTCGGGGAGGTCAGCCGCCCTACCGAGGGACGTGGTCACATGACGGGGTACGACCTCCGGCCGGGTGCCGACAGCTTCGAGCTCTTCGGCGCCCGGGTCACGCTCGTGGACGCCGCCGGGCTGCTCGCCGCCGGCACCGTCGGACCGGTCGAACTGCTCACCGACGCCGCCTTCCCGGCGCCGGTGCGCGCGGCACGGCTGACCGTGCGCGCCGAGGACGGGACGCACCGGTTCGAGGCGGAGATCCGGACGGCCTCCGGT
>NZ_QGGF01000113.1 GCF_003857015.1 Micromonospora globispora
GCCCAGCGGGCCGGCCGCGCGGCTCACCGCCGCCGTGGCCGAGGCGACGCCGGCGGGGGTGACGATCGATGCCTGACAAGGTCGTGGTGGTCAGTGGCCCGGGCGCGGTGGAGCTGGTCGAGGAGGATGCGGCGGAGCTGCGGGAGGGCACCTTCCGGGTGCAGACCCTGTACAGCGGAGTGTCCGCCGGCACCGAGCTGAGCTACGTCAAGGGCACCAACCCGTACCTCAACGTCACGTGGAACGCCGACCTGGGCCTGTTTCAGCCGGGCGAGGCGAGCACCCCGTACCCGGTGACCCGGCTGGGGTACATGCAGGTCGGCCGGGTGGTGGAGAGCCGTACCCCGGCGATCCCGGTCGGCACGGTGGGCGCGATGACCTACGGGCACCGCACCGGGTACGTCGCCGACCCGGTCGCCGAGCGTTTCGTACCGCTGCCCGAGGAGCTGGACCCGCTGCTCGGCGTCTACGTGGCGCACATGGGTCCGATCTGCGCCAACGGGCTGCTGCACGCCGCCGCCGACCTGTGCGGCACCGACGTCCGGTCGCTCGGTGACGGCGTCCGCGGTCGCCGGGTGGCGGTGGTCGGCAGCGGGGTGGTCGCCCTGCTCACCGCGCTCTTCGCCCGGCGGTACGGCGCCGCCTCGGTGGTGGTGCTCGACCCGACCCCGGCGCGGCGGGAGGTGGCCGAGGCGCTCGGCCTGGAGACCCTCGACCCGGACGCGGACGACCCGGCGGTGGTGCTGAAGACCCGGTGGAACCACTCCGCCGGCGACCGGGGCGCGGACGTCGTCTTCCAGTGCCGCGGTCAGGCCTGGGCGCTGCAGCTCGCGCTGCGCCTGCTGCGGCCGCAGGGGACCGTGATCGACCTGGCCTTCTACCAGGCCGGCGCGGACGAGGTCCGGTTCGGGGAGGAGTTCCACCACAACGGGCTGTCGCTGCGCTGCGCCCAGATCGGCCGGGTGCCGCGCGGGCTCACCCCCTTCTGGGACCGGGAACGGCTCTCCGCCGAGACCATCGAGCTGCTCCGGCAGTACGGGGACCTGATCCGCAAGCACATGATCTCGGCGGTGGTGCCGTTCGAGGAGGCGCCGGCGCTGCTGACCGACCTGGCCGAGCGCCGCCGGCAGGAGCTCCAGGTGGTGCTGACCGGCTGACCGGAGGCCGTCGGGCGGCGCCGCTCAGCCGGTCCCGCCCGGGCCCGCCGCAAAGGCCCTGAGCTGGGCGTTCATGGCCGATACCGGACGGCCCCGCGCGCCGGGAACGGCCGGGCCGCACAATCGGCCCCGGTTCGCGTACCGTTGCCGCTCATGGGTGTGTCGCAACGGTTCAAGAGCAGCTTCCGGCGGTTCCTCCAGCGCCCGGGGACGACGGTCGACCTGGCCCCGCTGGAGAAGCTGCTGCCGGCCATCGAGGCCCGCGAGGAGGAGCTGGAGCAGCTCACCGACGCCGAGCTGACCGAGGCCGCCGGCTCCGCCACCGGCTACGAGGAGATCTGCGCGATCGGCCGGGAGGCCGCCCGCCGCGGCCTCGACCAGCGGCCGTACGACGTCCAGCTGCTCGGCGCGATGGCCCTGCTCTCCGGCAAGGTGGCCGAGATGGCCACCGGTGAGGGCAAGACGCTCACCGCCACCGTCGCCGCCTACGGGCACGTCCGGATGGGCAACGGCCCGGTGCACGTGCTCACCGTCAACGACTACCTGGCCCGCCGGGACGCTGAGTGGATGGAGCCGGTCTACACCCTGCTCGGGCTCACCGTCGGCTGGGTCAACGAGGCCTCCACCCCCGAGGAACGGCGGGCCGCCTACGCCTGCGACGTCACCTACGTCTCGGTCAGCGAGGCCGGCTTCGACTACCTGCGCGACCAGCTCGTCACCGACCTGGCCGACCGGGTGCAGCAGCCGCTGCGGACCGCGATCGTGGACGAGGCCGACTCCATTTTGATCGACGAGGCCCGGGTGCCGATGGTCCTGGCCGGTGCGGTTCCCGGCGAGCAGGATCCGGTGCACGCCGCCGCCGCGCTGGTCCGCGGGCTGCGCAAGGGCAGGCACTACACCGTCGCCGAGGACGGCCGCAGCGTCGCCTTCACCGCCGCCGGCCTGGCCGCCGTCGAGGCCAAGCTCGGCGGCATCGACCTGTACGACACCGAGCACGTCGCGCAGCTCTCCGCGGTCAACGTGGCGCTGCACGCGCACGCCCTGCTGCACCGCGACGTCGACTACATCGTCCGGGACGGGTCGGTCGAGCTGATCGACGAGATGCGCGGCCGGGTGGCCCAGCGCCGCCGCTGGCCGGACGGGCTCCAGGCGGCGGTCGAGGCGAAGGAGGGCCTGGACGCGACGGCGGAGGGCGAGGTCCTCGGCACCATCGCCGTGCAGGCGTACATCGCGCTCTACCCGACGGTGTGCGGGATGACCGCGACCGCGGTGCTGGTCGGCGACCAGCTGCGCGAGTTCTTTGGCCTCGAGGTGGCGGTGATCCCGCCGAACACCCCGTGCCTCCGGGAGGACGAGCCGGACCGGATCTACGCCACCCGGGCGGAGAAGGAGGAGGCGCTGGTCGACGAGATCAAGCGCAACCACGACCGCGGTCGTCCGGTGCTGGTCGGCACCTTGGACGTGAAGGAGTCCGAGGGGCTGGCCGCCGCGCTGAACGCCGCCGGGGTGCCTTGCGTGGTGCTCAACGCCAAGAACGACGACGAGGAGGCGGCGATCATCGCCGAGGCCGGCGCGTACGGCGCGGTGACCGTCTCCACGCAGATGGCCGGCCGGGGCGTCGACATCCGCCTGGGCGGCAGCGACCAGGCCGATCGGGAGCGGGTGGCCGAGCTGGGCGGGCTCTACCTGATCGGCAGCGGCCGGCACGACAGCCGCCGGGTCGACGACCAGCTCCGCGGCCGGGCCGGCCGGCAGGGCGACCCGGGCGGCTCGGTCTTCTTCGTCAGCCTGGAGGACGACCTGGTCGTCCGGCATGCGTTGGACGCCGTCCCGCCGTCGCCCCGGATGAACGCGGACGGCCTGGTCACCGATCCGCAGGTGGACTACGCGGTGGAGCACGCCCAGCGGGTCGCCGAGGGCGTCAACCACGAGATCCACCGCAACACCTGGCGGTACAGCGTGGTGATCGAGCAGCAGCGCAAGGCGCTCGCCGAGCGCCGGGAGCGGCTGCTGACCAGCGACGTCGCGGCGCTGATGCTGCTGGAGCGGGTGCCGGAGAAGGCCGGCGAGATGGACGAGGACCTGCTCGCCAACGCGGCCCGGTCGATCGCCCTCTACCACCTGGACCGGCTCTGGGCGGAGCACCTGGCCGAGCTCTCCGAGGTCCGGGAGGGCGTGCACCTGCGGGCGCTGGGCCGGCTGGACCCGCTGGACGAGTTCCACCGCTCGGCGGTCCCGGCGTTCAACGCGCTGGTCCCCGAGATCGAGACCCGGACCATCGCCACCTTCGAGGAGACCGAGTTCGGCGAGGACTGGGAGCCGGACGCCTCGAAGCTGGTCCGGCCGACCGCCACCTGGACGTATTTGGTGCACGACAACCCGTTCGGCTCCGAGTTGGACCGGCTGATCGCCTCGGTCGGCCGGCGGCTGAGCTCCGCCTCCCGCTGAGCGCCCCAACGGGGTCCCGTCCGGCGCGTACCGCGTCGGAAGGGACCCCTTTGCGCTGTTTCGATCGGGGTTTGCGAGGGTAGTAGCCCGAGGCTTTCGAGTCAGGGAGAGACAGCGGATGAGACAGGCAATGGCGCCGAACGGGGACACCGCATGCTCGTACGCGGGGGCGGCGGGGGCCGTGACCCGGTGAACCTGGATACGCGGGAGCCGACGATCGACACCCTCGGAGTGCTGGAGACCGCGGCCCTGCTGCGGGAGCTGACCGCCGGTCTGATCTCCGTGACCGACTTCGACGAGGCGCTGAGCCAGCTGGTCCGGATCGCCCGGGACGCCGTACCCGGGGTGGCCTGGTGCGGTTTCACCGCCCTGCGAGCCGGTGAACCGGCCGGCGTGGCGGCCTCCGACCCCCGGCTGGCCGAGCTGGACGACCTCCGGCACGGCCCGGACTCGCCGGCGATGAGTGCCATCCAGCGGCGCGAGATGATCATCGCGCCGGACCTCGACCAGGAGACGCGCTGGCCGACCTGGACCACCCGGGCCCGGGGCCTGGGCGTGCACGGGGTGATCTCCGCGCCCGTCGACGTCGACGAGCAGGTGATCGGCGCGATCAACCTGTACGCCGAGTCGGCGGCGGCGCTGACCACCCGGCACCAGCTCACCGCGATGCTCCTCGCCGAGCACGCCGGGCTGCTGCTCGCCGCCGTCCGGGACCGGGCCCGGCAGGTTGCCCAGGCCGGCGAGCTGGACGCCACGCTGCTGGAGGAGGGCGTCGTCGGGCAGGCCATCGGGGTGATCATGACGCAGCGCGGCTGCCCGGCGCCGGAGGCGCTGGAGGTGCTGCGCAGCGCCGCCTCCTCGTTGGACATACCGCTGCGTGAGGTCGCCGAGCGCCTGGTGATCACGGTCTCCCGGCCCCGGGAGAACTGAGCCGCTTTCGTTTCACGCCGTTGGACCCCGGGTAGCACCCTGGACTGAGCTGTTCCGACCTGGGGAGGATCCAATGGAGAGCCGTCTGCGGGTGCAGGGGCATCCGATCCAACCGATGCTGGTGACGTTCCCGTTCGGGCTCTTCGTCAGTGCGGCGATCTTCGACCTGGCCGACGTGGTGGGTGGCCCGGCCTTCCTCGGTGAGGTCGGCTACTGGACGGCGGTCGCCGCGCTGGTCGCGGCCGGGCTGACGGCGGTCGCCGGGATGGTCGACCTGTGGGACGTGCGGGCCGGCCGGACCCGCCGTACCGCCGTGACGTTCAACCTGGTCAACGCCGCCATGGCGGCGCTGTTCCTGCTCACCTGCCTGATGCGGGCCCACGCGCCGCAGCGCGGCGCGACCGGCGTCGAGCTCGCCACCGAGGTGCTCGCCCTCGCCGTCGGCGCGGTCGGCGTGTGGCTCGGGGCCCGGCTGATGCGCCAGTTCGACCGGGGTCGCGCCGAGCCGAGCGGCTTCGAGGCGCTGCGCGGGGTGACCGGCTCCACTGCCGAGATCGTCCGCCCGCCGGTCTGACCGCCCGGCGCGCCGGGCCGGAAGATCGCCGTGCGGTCGCCGCCGGGCGGCAGGGTCGGGAAAAAGCGGTTGTCGACGGCACAGGCGGGCGGCAGGCTCGCCCGGTGAGCACGGACCGCGAGTTCGAGCACCTGATCGCCGAGGGGGCCGGCGTGCCGGTCGAGGGCTGGGACTTCTCCTGGCTGGCCGGACGGGCCAGTGAGGAACGCCCGCCGTGGGGCTATGCCCGGCTGGTCGCCGCCCGGATGGCCACGGTGTCCGCCGCCCTGGACATCGACACCGGCGGGGGAGAGGTGCTCGCCGAGGTGCCCGAGCCGCCGCCGCTGCTCGTCGCCACCGAAGCGTGGCCGCCGAACGTCGAGGTCGCCCGCCGTACGCTGCGCCGGGTCGGCGCCACGGTGGTGCGGGTCGCCGAGACGCCGCCCCTGCCGTTCCGGGACGGCTCGTTCGACCTGGTGGTCAGCCGGCACCCGGTGGACACCTGGTGGGACGAGATCGCCCGGGTGCTGCGTTCCGGCGGCAGCTACCTGTCCCAGCAGATCGGCGCCGGTACCGTGCGGGAGCTCAGCGAGGCGATCCTCGGCCCGCTGCCGCCGCCGACCAGTCGCCACCCCGAGCAGGCGGTCGCCGCGGCCCGGGCGGCCGGGTTGGAGGTCGTGGACCTGCGTCGGGCCACCCTGCGCACGGTGTTCCAGGACATCGCCGCCGTCGTGTACTTCCTCCGCAAGGTGATCTGGACCGTGCCCGGCTTCACCGTCGACCGGTACCGCGACCAGCTCCGCCGGCTGCACGACCGGATCCAGGCCGAGGGTCCGTTCGTCGCCCACGCCCAGCGCTTCCTGATCGAGGCCCGCCGGCCCTGAGGTCAGTGCGCGTCGGCGTGGTGGGCGGCGAGGACGTCGGCGCCGAAGTCGCTGGCCGGGCGGCGCAGCACGGTGTGCGCGTGGTTGCCGTCCTCGGTGGTGTTGTCGTACTCGATCAGCAGGTCGTCGCCCTGCACCCGGTAGTAGTGCCGCTGCCCCCGCCGGGTGGGGCCGGCCCAGGCGAAGTGCAGCTCCCCGCCGTCGAGCCGGCCCGCCTCCCGGGCGGCCAGCTCCGGCGGGAGCCGGTCCAGATAGAGCGCGACGAGCTGGTCGAGCAGCGCCCGGCCGGTCGGCGTGAGCCGGTCCCGGGGGACCCCGAGCGGCTCGATCCGGTCGGGTGCGGCCGGGCGGGTGGCGCTGATGATGTCCACCGGTGCGTCGTCGGCGACGATCGCCGCCGCCCGCCCGGCCGGGCCGAGCGCGTCCAGCAGCTCGTGGGCCAGGTCCTCCTCGACGCCCAGCGGCCGGGAGACCGGCCGGCCGGCGTGCCGGACCGTCGCGGGGTTGGCGCCGAAGAAGATCGGGGCGGGGGAGACCTGGTCGTCGACCACGGTCATGCTCACCGAGAGATGGTGTCCCTCGATCCGCCACGCCCACCGGTCGTCGCGCGCCGGGTCACCGAAGACCGCGACCCAGTAGTCCCCGCTGTGCCGGCCGCGCCGCCACCCCTCCGCGCGGTCGAGCACCTCCTCCAAGGCGATGATCGCCATCGCCTGGGCGTACGCGGGCGGGCTGAGCGCGGTGGCGAGGAGCCGGTGCGCGGCCTTGCGGGCGGCGACGTCCAGCTCGGCGAGGCAGGCGCCGGGTCGGGGCCGGGGCCGGTACTCCAGCCAGCGCCGGGTCGCGTCGTCGTCGAACGGGTGGCGGGCGTGCTGCCTGGCCGGCTCGTCGAGCGCCGCCAGCAGCGCGCCGGCCGCCGCGCGCATCTGCTCGGGTACGGGATCCTCCACCGACTCTGTATACCGCCCGGCCGGCCGTCGTACCGGCTGCCCGGGCGGGTCGGTCAGCTCCGGCCGAGGGCGGCGAGCATGTCGGGCAGGTCGAAGAAGCGCGCGGTCTCCACCGCCGACGGGGTGCCGTGGTCCGGGTCGGCCCCGGCGTCGAGCAGCGCCTGGACGGCCTCGGTGTTCGTCCGGAAGACGGCGGCGGCCAGCGCGGTCTGGCCCCGGTCGTTGGTCCGCGAGTGGTCGGCGCCCCGGGCCAGCAGCGCGGCCACGGTCTCCGGGTGGCCGTGGTACGCGGCCAGGATCAGCAGGGTGTCGCCCTTGTCGTTCGTCAGGTTCACCGGCAGCCCGGCGTCGACGTACCCGGCCAGTTCCTCCGTCGCCCCGTCACGTGCCCGGTCGAACATCCGGTGCGCGAAGGCGATCGTGTCGGCGTCGAGATCGTCGCTCATCCGTCCAGGCTAGGGGGAGTCCGGCCCCCGCCGCCTGATAGCTTGCCAGCCCGGCACGGGAGGACGGATGGACGATTCGGTGTACGTCGGCAACGCGGGCGTGGACGGCGCGACCGACGCCGGTTGGTTGCTCGGGCACTTCAAGCCGCCCGGAGATGTCCGGCACAGCGCCGAGGTCGAGGTGAAGTGGGGCGTGCACCCGGCGGGGGAGGCCCGGTCGCGCTGGGCCACCGGTGAGCGGCGGACCGCCCTGCTGGTGCTGATCAGCGGCCGGTTCCGGGTGGAGCTGCCGGACCGCACGGTGGTGCTGGGCATGCCCGGCGACTACGTGGTCTGGGGCCGGGGCGTCGACCACTCCTGGTACGCCGAGCAGGAGTCGGTGGTGCTGACGGTGCGCTGGCCCTCGGTGCCCGGCTACAAGGTGGACCCGCCGGTTCTCCACTGACGTGGCGACCGCAGCCGAGCGTCCCAGCATCCGGTATTACCTACTAAACCCATAGGTTATGCCGCCTATAGTGACGTGTCCGCTCCACCGCGTACCCGTGAGGACCAGCCGTCATGACCAGCGCCGATCCGTCCGACCTGATCGCCGTCGCCGGCCGGTACGCCGACCCGGCCGGCTGGCCGGTGCCGCTCCGTTTCGCCCGGGCCGAGCGCTGGTACGCCCGGCTCGCCGTGGGCCCGGACCACGAGGTGTGGGCGCTGAGCTGGCTGCCCGGGCAGGGCACCGACCTGCACGACCACGGCGGCTCCGCCGGCGCCTTCCTGGTGGTCGCCGGGACGCTCACCGAGGAGACGGTCAGCGGGGGCCGGTTGCGGCCGCACCGGTTGGTGGCCGGCTCGGGGCGGCGCTTCGGCGCCCGGCACGTGCACGTCGTCAGCAACCGCGGCGACCAGCCGGCGGTCAGCGTGCACGTCTACCGGCCGGCACTGCGCCGGATGACCCGCTACCGACTCGCCGCCGGGCAACTCCTGATCGCCGACGTCGCCGAGGCCGGCGTCGCCTGGTGAACCCCCTGTCCTCAGCCACAGCCCGCACGCCCGGAAGGATCCGACGATGCCGTCCATCCCCACCCGTTCCGAGAGCTGTCCGGTCCCACCGCCCGGCGCGCGGGGTATCGAGGAGATCCTCGCCGCCGCCCGCTCCCGGCTGCGCCGCCTCGACCCCGAGCAGGCCCATCTGGCGTACCGCGGTGGGGCGCTGCTGGTGGACATCCGACCGGCCGGGCAGCGGGCCGCTCACGGCACCGTCCCCGGTGCGCTGGCCGTCGAGCGCAACGTCCTGGAGTGGCGCTTCGACCCGCGCTGCCCGGCCCGGCTGCCCGCAGCCGTCGGCTACGACCTGCCCGTAGTGATCCTCTGCCAGGAGGGCTACACCTCCTCGCTGGCCGCCGCCGCGCTCCAGGAT
>NZ_QGGF01000068.1 GCF_003857015.1 Micromonospora globispora
CACCGGCATGAGCCAACACCACCCGCTCCTGCCGGGGCGTGAGGTCCAACGCGAACCGGTACGACTGCATCACACTCAACCGCTCCCGGTCCGCCACACCCAGCACGGTAAACACCCGGTACGACATTCACCCGCAACCACGAACGCCACAACAACCACGGCACCGCACTGACCGGGGGCGGAAGACGGGGCGATCGGCTCTACGCCGCAGGGCACTTCCGGCGTCAGACTGAGTCATGACACCTCAGCGCGTACCACTGCTCGCCAGTCTGGTCGTGCTGCTCGCGGCGGCCGCCTGTACGACCGGCCGGGACGACGCGGCCTCCGCGCCGTCGGCGGCACCCGCGCCCAGCGCGACCACCGCCGGCCCGGCACCCGCCAGCACCGCACCGGCCGGCACCTCATCCGCCACCCCGCAACCCCCGGTCACCCCGAGCCAGGCCGCGGGGGACTGGCGGGTGACGTACGGCTGGGCCGTGCCCGCCGCACCGGCCCGGGTGACGCACACCGTCACGGTGCCGGTCACCCCGGCACCGGGGGAGCCGCTGCCCGTCCTGGTCCAGATCCAGGTCGGTGACCACCCGTCCGAGGGCTTCAGCCGGATAACCTTCGCCTTCCGCGGCCCGGCCCCGAGCTACGAGATCGGCTACGTCTCGCGCGTCGAGTCCGACGGCAGCGGCGCGCCGGTGAGTCTGCCCGGCAACGCGTTCCTCTCGGTGCGCTTCAACCCGGCTCAGGGGCACGACAGCAGCGGCCGCAGCACGGTGAGCGCGCCCGCGCGGACCATCGGCTACCCCACGCTGCGCGGCTGGGCTCCCGCCGGCGACTTCGAGGGGTACCTCAGCTTCGGCCTCGGGGTGCAGACCACGGGCAGCCGGCTGCCGGTGCGACTCGCGGAGTCGACCCGGCCGGACGGCACCCACGTCGTCTCGGTCGACGTGCGGCGGAGCTGACCCGGGACCGGACCGACCGCGCCGACCGTGGGCCGGCGCGGTCGGATCGGGCGTGTCTCAGGAAACCTCGCCCCGGACGATGGCCACCGCCACCCGGCAGAACTCGTTCATGTCCGGGTTGAAACCGGCGGCGATGTCCGGGTGCAGGCCGGCGCGGGTCTCGTCGAGCAGCCGACGGCAGACCTCCTCGACGGGCTCACCCGCGTAGCTGCCGCGGACGCGCTCGATGGCCGCCTGCAAAGCCGAGGTCAGCTGATCCTCCAGCGGGCCGCGCAGCTTCTGCTGCACGGGATCGAGCCCGCTCGGGTCGAGCGTGACATGTGGCTCCGACATCGGCGCTCCCTTCGTCGGCGTCCGCGGTACCCCACCGCGGCCGTCGGTCAAACCACGGTGGGTACGGCGGCCACCCGGATCTGGTACGAGAAGTCCTCCGCCGCCTCCTCGACGTACGACAGCCGGCGGATCTGCCGATCGTCGGTGAACAGGGCGACGTCGACCAGGACGCCGAGGTGGGCCAGCCCGATGTTGGCCACCCGCTTCTTGTCCTGCAGTACGGCGCAGACCCCGCCGAGCAGGGTGCTGGCGTCGGCGGTGCGGTGCCCCGGCGGGCTGCGCAGGATCACGTCCACCTCGACCGGGCCGGCGAGCGGGGTCCAGCCGGTGCGCTGGGCCGCCTCGCAGGCCGCTTGGAGCAGGGCGCGAACCCGCGTCGCCTGCCGGTGCCCGGCGGCGAAGATGGACAGGGCCTCGGTCTTGACCGGGGGCAGGCCGCTCACCTCGAACGTCAGGGCGAGAGCGCGGGTGTCCTGCACGACGGCACCTCCTTGTGGGGACGATCCTGCCCAACCGGTGGATCTGCAGAGGTGACTTCGCGCGAGAACCAACCGATCGGACGGGCTGGGGTCGGCCGGAGGCGTATCGACATCGACGGCGACGCGCTGGCTGCGGAGCTACCGAAACGCTAGTCGACCGCGCGGACCCTGGGTAGCCTCGCCGTTCACTGGCTGGGACGCGGCGGGAATGCGCAGAACTCGTTGCCCTCCGGGTCGGCGAGCACCCACCAGGAGATCCGGTCGTCGGGCTCGCGCAGCAGGGTGGCGCCGGCGGAGATCAGCGCGGTCGCGTCCGGTCCGGTCAGGTCGACGTCCCAGTGCACCCGGTTCTTCACCCGCTTGCGCTCCGGCACCGGGTCGAAGACCCAGTAGTCCCACGGGAAGCCGGCCGCACCGACCACCGAGGCGACGCCTTCCTCGGTCTCCACCCGCCCGCCGACCACGCCGGCCCACCAGGTGGCTTGGGCGACCGGGTCGGCGGTGTCCACCACCAGCTCGAAGACGCCGGGCCGCTTACCCTCGCGGGGCGGGAACGCGCAGAACTGGTTGCCGTCCGGGTCGGCCAGCACCCACCAGCTGATCTCCGCGTCCGGTTCGCGGACCAGCCGGGCGCCGGCGGCCAGCAGCGCCTCCGGGTCCGGGTCGGCGAGCCGCAGGTCCAGGTGGACGCGGGTCTTGCCGGTGCGCGGCTCGGGCACCGTGTTGACCCACACCGACTCGGCCTTCGAGCGGGCCGGGCGGGGACCGACCCGGGTGTCGCCGTCGCCGGTGTCGACCAGCTCCCCGTCGAGGATGGCGGCCCAGAAGGCGCCGAGCCGGTGGGCGTCGGCGGCGTCCATGCAGAGATCCTTGAAGCGCGCGATCATCCGGCCATCATGCCGCCCCGGTGCGACACCCCGGCACCGCCGGTGGCCCGGTCAGCGGCGGCCGCGCTTGAGCTCGTGGAAGGTGGGCAGGCGGAGCAGCGGCAGCAGGGAGTCCCAGATCGTCAGGGCGTCCTCGGTGCCGGGCACCTCGGTCAGGATCGGGCCGTGGATGCCGCGCTGGGCACCGGGGACCATCAGCACCGGCGAGCCTATGTCCGGGCCCGCCGAGGCGTACGACAGGGCGTGCGACTCGCGTACCTGCTGGTCCCAGCGCTCGTCGTCGAGGGCCGGCGCCGCCTCCTCGAGGCCCGCCGCCTCGACGGCCGCGGTCACGATCTTGTCGGAGAGCGGGTTGCCGGCGTCGTGGCTGCGAGTGCCCAGTTCCGCATAGAGGCGGGCGATGTCGTCGTGGCGTCCCTCGGCCCGCAGCGCCTCCACCAGCCGCAGTGCCCGGCCCGAGGCGGCCAGCGACTCGGCGTACTGCGGGGCGATGTTGCCCTCGCTGAGGATGGCCAGGCTGAACGCCCGCCATTCGATGCTCAGCCCCCGGGCCTCGGCGACGGCGACCAGCCAGCGCGAGGTACGCCAGGTCCACGGGCAGGCGGGATCGAAGAAGAAGGTGGCGTCCATCCGCCGAGGGTAAGCGCGGCCCAGCGGTGCCGCAGCGCGGTGATCCGCCGCACAGCCCCTGTCGCTCTCGTCTTGTGACGGACAGGTTTCGCAGCGTCGCCGGTCGGGCACTGTTGGCGCACGAAACGCCCGGGGCCGGGCGGATTTGCCGCACTTAGCGCCCCGACCGTCTCGCCGTGCGCCGGGGCACGGGTGACTCTCCCCGGCTCTCGCCGAAGAAAGGGGGAGGGCGATGACGACAGACCCCGGTGCGGCCGCGGGCCGGCGGCGACCACGATTCCGTGCGGCGGCGGCAGCCGCCGCACTGACGTTGCTGGCGCCGCTCGCGGCGTGCGGGTCCGGCGGAGACGGCGGTACGCCCACGATCAACCTGTACTACCCGCCGGAGCAGAACCTGCAGAAGGTCGTCGACGACTGCAACACGCAGGCCCAGGGGCGTTACAAGATCGTCTATTCGGTGCTGCCGCGCGAGGCTGACGAGCAGCGGGTGCAGATGGTGCGCCGGCTGGCCGCGCAGGACAGCGGGATGGACGTGCTCGGCCTCGACGTGACCTGGACCCAGGAGTTCGCCAGCGCGCACTGGATCCGGGAGTGGACCGGGCAGGACAAGGCGGAGGCGGAGCAGGGCACCCTCGCCGGCCCGCTGGACACCGCGCGCTACGACGGCAAGCTCTACGCCGCGCCGAAGAACACCAACGTGCAGCTCCTCTGGTACCGCACCGACCTGGTGCAGCAGCCGCCGAAGACCTGGGACGAGATGATCTCCGCGGCCCAGGAGCTGAAGCAGCAGGGCAAGCCGTACCAGGTGCTCACCATGGGCGCCCAGTACGAGGGTCTGGTCGTCCTCTACAACACCCTGGCCGAGAGCGCCGGCGGGAAGATCCTCAGCGACGACGGCAAGAAGGCCGTCATGGACGAGGGCACCGTCAAGGCCCTCGACCAGCTCAAGAAGTTCGCCACGTCGGGCGTGACCTCGCCGTCGTTCAGCAACGCCAAGGAGGACCCGGTCCGGCTGGAGTTCCAGTCCGGCACCGGCGCCTTCGAGGTCAACTGGCCGTTCGTCTACCCGGCCATGCAGGAGGCGGCCCCGGACCTGGCGAAGAAGGTCAAGTGGGCCCGGGTGCCGGGGATCGACGCGAGCACCCCGAGCAAGGTCACCATCGGCGGCGTCAACATGGCGGTCAGCACCTACTCCAAGCACCCGGCCGAGTCCTTCGAGGCGGCCACGTGCATCCGCAACGCCGAACACCAGAAGTTCTCCGCGGTCAACGACGGCGTGCCGCCGACCATCGAGAAGGTCTACGACGACCCGGAGATGGACAAGGCGTACCCGATGAAGGAGACCATCCTCGACGAGCTCAAGGAGCCGGCGGTCCGGCCGCTGACCCCGGCCTACCAGAGCATCTCCACGGTCATGTCGGCGATCCTGTCGCCGCCGTCGGCGATCCAGCCCGAGCAGTCGGCAAACGAGCTGCGTGACGCCATCGCCGACGCCCTCGAGTCGAAGGGGGTCCTCCCGTGAGCGAGCGTAGCGAGCGAACCGAACGGCTCAGCGCCATGGAGGCTCATGGCGTCGCCGACCGAAGGGAGGCGACGTCATGAGCATCAACGCCACCCCGGCGGGTGCAGAGGTCACTGCGGAGGCCGAACGCCCCGGCGGCCGGCACGCCGCGGTCCCGGCTCAGCGGGCCGGCCGTCGGGCCAGGACGCCGCTGAGCGAGAACAAGCGGGCCGAACGCCGGCTCGGCTGGCTGCTCTGCGCGCCGGCCGCGCTGGTCATGGTCCTGGTCACCGCGTACCCGATCATCTACTCGGTGTGGCTGTCGTTGCAGCGCTTCGACCTGCGCTTCCCCGACCAGCGCGAGTTCATCGGGCTGGAGAACTACGCCACCGTGCTGACCAACCAGTTCTGGTGGACCGCGTTCGGGGTGACCGCGTTGATCACCGTGGTCACGGTCGCGATCGAGCTGGTGCTCGGCATGGCCCTGGCGCTGCTCATGCACCGCACGCTGGTCGGCCGGGGCATCGTCCGCACCGCGGCGCTGATCCCGTACGGCATCGTGACGGTCGTCGCGGCCTTCTCCTGGCGGTACGCCTGGACGCCCGGCACCGGCTACCTGGCGAACCTCTTCGACGGCAGCGCACCGCTGACCGAGCGGGCCAGCTCGCTGGCGATCATCATGCTGGCGGAGATCTGGAAGACCACCCCGTTCATGGCGCTGCTGCTGATGGCCGGCCTGGCCCTGGTCCCGGAGGACCTGCTCAAGGCCGCCTCCACCGACGGCGCCACCGCGTGGCAGCGGTTCACCAAGGTGATGCTGCCGGTGATGAAGCCGGCGATCCTGGTCGCTCTGCTGTTTCGCACCCTGGACGCGTTCCGGGTCTTCGACAACATCTTCGTGCTGACTGCGGGCGGCAACGAGACCTCGTCGGTGTCGATGCTCGCCTACAACAACCTGATCCGGGGTCTGAACCTCGGCATCGGCTCGACGATGTCGGTGCTGATCTTCCTCACCGTGGCGATCATCGCCTTCGTCTTCGTGAAGCTGTTCGGTACCGCTGCCCCCGGCAGCGACGATGGGGAGAGGCGCTGAGATGGCCACCGAAACCACCACGCGGGCGAAGCTGCGCTGGGGTCTGCTGGACGTCATCGTCGTCGTCTTCGCGTTCATCCCGGTGCTCTGGATCGCCTCGCTGTCGTTCAAGACGCCGGCCACGCTCGCCGACGGGAAGTTCTGGCCCCGGGAGTGGACGCTGGACAACTACCGGACGATCTTCGCCACCGACCAGTTCATCCGGGCCCTGGTCAACTCGATCGGCATCGCGCTGATCGCCACCCTGGTCGCGGTGGTCCTTGGTGCGATGGCCGCGTACGCGATCTCTCGGCTGGATTTCCCCGGCAAGAAGCTGCTGGTCGGCGTCTCCCTGCTGATCGCGATGTTCCCGCAGGTGTCGCTGGTGTCGCCGCTGTTCGAGATCGAGCGGCAGCTCGGCCTCTTCGACACCTGGCCGGGGCTGATCCTGCCGTACATCACCTTCGCCCTGCCGCTGGCGATCTACACGCTGTCGGCGTTCTTCAAGCAGATCCCGTGGGACCTGGAGAAGGCGGCGAAGATGGACGGCGCCACCCAGGGTCAGGCATTCCGGCGGGTCATCGCCCCGCTGGCCGCGCCGGGGCTGTTCACCACGGCGATCCTGGTCTTCATCTTCTGCTGGAACGACTTCCTCTTCGCCATCTCGCTGACCTCCACCGAGCGTTCCCGCACGGTGCCGGCCGCGCTGTCGTTCTTCACCGGCGCGTCGCAGTTCGAGGACCCCACCGGGGCGATCTGCGCCGCCGCCGTGGTGATCACCATTCCGATCATCCTGTTCGTGCTCTTCTTCCAGCGCCGCATCGTTTCCGGCCTGACCTCCGGCGCAGTCAAGGGATAGGTGGTAGTCGTGGCTGACATCGTGCTCGACAAGGTGAGCAAGCGGTACCCGGACGGGACCGTGGCGGTGCAGGACGTCGATCTGGAGATCGCCGACGGCGAGTTCGTGATCCTGGTCGGCCCCTCCGGCTGCGGGAAGTCCACCACTCTCAACATGATCGCCGGGCTGGAGGACATCAGCTCCGGTGAGCTGCGGATCGCGGGGGAGCGGGTCAACGACAAGGCTCCCCGGGACCGGGACATCGCGATGGTGTTCCAGTCGTACGCGCTCTACCCGAACATGACCGTCCGGGAGAACATGGCGTTCCCGCTCCGGCTGGCCAAGGTCGACAAGGAGACGATCGACTCCAAGGTCGAGGAGGCGGCGAAGGTCCTGGAGCTGACCCCGCTGCTGGACCGCAAGCCGGCCAACCTCTCCGGTGGCCAGCGTCAGCGGGTGGCCATGGGTCGGGCGATCGTCCGGCAGCCCAAGGCGTTCCTCATGGACGAGCCGCTGTCCAACCTGGACGCCAAGCTGCGGGTGCAGATGCGCACCGTGGTCTCCCGGCTGCAGAAGCAGCTCGGCACCACCACCGTCTACGTCACCCACGACCAGACCGAGGCGATGACCCTCGGCGACCGGGTGGTCATCATGCGGGGCGGCGCGGTGCAGCAGGTCGGCCCGCCGCAGGAGCTCTACGACCACCCGCGCAACCTCTTCGTCGCCGGCTTCATCGGCTCCCCGTCGATGAACTTCCTGCACGCCGCCGTCGAGGACGGCAAGCTGCGGACGGCGCTGGGCGACGTGCCGATCGGCGAGCGGCTCCGCCGCCAGCTCGACGGGGCCGACGCGCCCCGCGAGCTGATCCTCGGCATCCGCCCCGAGCACTTCGAGGACGCCGGACTGGTCGACGACGACACCCGCCGCCGGGGCATGGAGTTCGAGGCGCCGGTGGAGATCGTCGAGTCGATGGGCTCGGACAAGTACGTCTACTTCACGGTGGAGGGGGAGCGGGCCAGCGCCGCCGAACTGGAGGAGCTGGCCGCCGACGCGGGCGCGGCCGACTTCACCGGTACGGGCGCCAGCCTGGTCACCCGGCTCTCCGCCGAGTCGCCGGTGCGGGAGGGGGAGAACCGGCGGGTCTGGTTCAACCTCGAGAAGATCCACCTGTTCGACCCGTCCACCGGGCGGAACCTGACCCTGCACGAGGGCCGGGCGTCCGGCGCCCTCGCCGACTGACCCAGGTGCACGGCCGCGGGGACCGGTGGGTGACCACCGGTCCCCGCGGCCGTTGCCGGGCCAATGCCGGCCGGTGTCCCTACCCCGCCTGCCCCGGGGACTCGCGGGTCACCAGGTGAACCGCAGGGGCAGGCCGAGGAAGCGGCCGTACGCCTCGAACGCGGCCTCGGTCCGCTTGCGGTCCGCCGCCCGGAACGGGACCAGTGGCGTCACCGCCACCGTCACCCGGGTCTTTCCGATGGTGCGTTTCCAGGTGCCGACCACCCGCCCGCCGCGTACCACGGTGGCCTGGAAGACTCCGTTGCCGCCGGGGATCACGGCCTGCTGGTGCGCCGGGTCGAGCATCAGCGCGCGGTCCTTGAAGCCGAGCAGATACTCGTCGAAGCCGGGCAGCACGTGCAGGTCGTCGACCGGCTCGCGAGGGGCGTCGAGCAGGGCGGCGTCGACCACCGCCGGCACACCCTCCACCCGTACGGTGGCGAGGGCGTCGCCGGCCACGGTGATGCCACGCCGGGCGTCCGTGACGGTCAACCCCGTCCACCGGGCCAAGTCCTGGACGGTGGTGGGCCCGTGGCTGCGGAAGTAGCGCAGGGCCAGGATGCCGAGCGCCTCGTCGCGCTCCGGCCGGCGCGGGTCGGGCACCCACTCCTCCAGCAGGGCGAAGGTCTGCTCGGTGCCGACGTGCGGGGCGATGCAGGTGACGCCGCGCTGGCTGGCGTACCAGAGCAGGTGGTAGCCGCGTTGCCCGGCGGTGGCGACGGTGGCCGCGTTGAGCGCGGCCAGCACGGCGCGGGCGACCCGGGCGGCGCCGGCCAGCGCCGCGCCGAGCACGTCCGCCGCC
>NZ_QGGF01000187.1 GCF_003857015.1 Micromonospora globispora
GAGTGGCCAGAGCAGGGCCGGCGTGGCGATCGCCAGGCAGGAGAGGTAGCGGGCGCTCTCCACCGGGGTCAGCCCGGCCGCGTTGCTGACCATGTACGCCGCCAGCACCCCCGCCGCCCCCATGACGAGCGCCAACCGCACCGCCGCTGCCGCCGAAGCCGAGACCGTCTCCGCCAGCGGCGATGCCGACGCGGACGCGCTGAGGGTGCGCCAGGCGGTCAGCGTGGCGGCGACCAGCACGATCGGGAACACCGCCGCCCACCAGAGCTGCCAGGGGGCGCAGTGGCCCGGCGAGCAGAGGCCCATGCCCAGCGGCGGCCCGAGCACCAGCCCGCCGTGCAGCCGCTCAGCCCAGCTCGCGGTCGCCTCCCCGCCGCCAGCCGCGAGGACCGCCGCGAGCGGGTTGCGTCCGTGCCGGACGCTGTCCAGCAGCATCGGGGCGGCCCCGACCAGGAGCGCCCCGAGCATGACCAACCCCGCCCGACCGGCCAGCTCCCGGTGTCGCCACATGACGAGCACCGCGCCGGTGGCCAGGATGTACGGCAGCAGCAGCGGGTCGACCCAGATCATCAGCCCGGAGATCAGCCCCCAGGCCGCCAAGCGGGGCAGCCGGGCGACCGGCCGGCCGGCGCAGAGGTCGAGGGTGAGCAGGGCCAGCCCGACGCCGGCCGGGTTCAGCTCGGGGTAGCCGCCCCCGGCGATGAGCTGGTTCTTGACGATCCGGTCCGAGCCGAGGGCGAGGAAGCCGACGATCAGCAGGGCGAACCACCGGTCACCGCCGAGTCGCCGGGCCAGTCGCCAGACCAGGGCGAGGAAGAGCGCGTACAGCGCGAGGGTGGGCAGCCGCAGGGCGAGCACCGAGGGCCCGGCCACCGCGAAGACCGGCGCGGCGAGGTACGCCTCCAGCGTCCCCATGTACGCCTGCCCGTAGAACCAGACCGGGAAGTCCTGCCCGCGGGCGATGTGCAGGGCGGCCAACCCCATCGTCGCCTCGTCGCTGTTGGTCGGCGGCGCGTCGGCCAGCAGCAGGGCGAGCCGGTAGCCGACCCCGGCCACGCCGACCAGCAGGGCGAGCAGCAACGGCAGCCGGGGTCGCCGGGGCGCGCGCGGGCGAACGGCCTCGCGCGGTTCCTGGCGTACCCCGGCGGTCATGCCTGCGATCATGGCATCCGGTCACGGCCGGCGAGCCCGTGACGCGGCGACCGGCGGCCTCAGCCGGCGGCGGTGACTCCCTCGCGGGCCTCCAGGGCCTGCTTGTAGAGCCGCCCGGCGCGGTACGACGAGCGCACCAGCGGCCCGCTCATCACGCCGGCGAAGCCGATCTCCTCGGCCTCCTCGCGCAGCTCGACGAACTCCTCCGGCTTGACCCAGCGGGTCACCGGGTGGTGCCGGGGGGAGGGGCGGAGGTACTGGGTGATGGTGATCAGCTCGCAGCCGGCCTCGTGCAGGTCGCGCAGCGCCTGGGACACCTCGGCCCGCTCCTCGCCCATGCCCAGGATCAGGTTGCTCTTGGTCACCAGACCGTCGGCGCGGGCCTGCCGGATCACGTCCAGCGAGCGCTCGTAGCGGAACGCCGGCCGGATCCGCTTGAAGATCCGCGGCACGGTCTCGACGTTGTGCGCGAGCACCTCGGGCCGCGAGCTGAACACCTCGGCGAGCTGCTCGGGCACCGCGTTGAAGTCGGGGATCAGCAGCTCGACGCCGCAGCCGGACTGCAGGGCGTGGATCTGGCGGACGGTCTCGGCGTACAGCCAGGCGCCGCCGTCGGGCAGGTCGTCGCGGGCGACGCCGGTGATGGTGGCGTAGCGCAGCCCCATCGCGGCGACCGATTCGGCGACCCGGCGGGGCTCGTCGGCGTCGAACTCGGCCGGCTTGCCGGTGTCGATCTGGCAGAAGTCGCAGCGCCGGGTGCACTGGTCACCACCGATGAGGAAGGTGGCCTCCCGGTCCTCCCAGCACTCGTAGATGTTCGGGCAGCCGGCCTCCTGGCAGACGGTGTGCAGCCCCTCGCGCGAGACCAGCCCGCGCAGCTGGGTGTACTCCGGCCCCATCTTGGCCTTGACCTTGATCCACGGCGGCTTGCGCTCGATCGGCGTCTCGGCGTTGCGCGCCTCGATCCGCAGCATGCGCCGCCCCTCGGGGGCGACGGTCGCGGTACGCGCTGCCTGCTCAGTCGTCGGCGCGGAGTGCTCGATCGTCACAGGGCCGAGCCTACGCCGGACGGTGGCCGTCGATGGACCTCGGGCGACCGCCGTCACGCCCCAGATGTTGTGACACCGGACACCAGCGGCGGAAAAAGGGCGTCACACGCACCGCGATCGGCTGCTAGCGTCTCGGGCAACAGCGACGACGGAGCCGAGTAGCGCACCGGTCCCGCCAGTCCAGAGAGCCGCCGGTTGCTGCGAGGCGGTCTGGTCCCGGCGCGTGAAGACCCTCCCGAGCCGCGGGAAGAACGGCGTTCGCGCCCAGTAGAGCCCGCCGGCTGGCCCACGTCACGGGCGACGAAGGAGGCTCCCGCCCCGGCGGGAGCGAAGGTGTGGTGGCACCGCGAGGTTCCCGCTCGCCCACACCTCCCTGGGGCTGAGGCGACGCTTCGCCGCCCGAGGGCGGCGAAGGCGTTGCGATTGACCGAGAGGCAGCCCAGCCATGCAACGGATCCTTTCCACCCAGCTCTCCACCCACGTCGGAGCGACCGTCCGGGTCGCCGGCTGGGTGCACCGCCGCCGGCTGCTCAAGTCGGTGGCCTTCCTGATCGTCCGGGACGCCGCCGGCCTGGCCCAGGTGGTGATCACCGACCCGGGCGTCCGCGCCGAGCTGGAGCAGCTCACCGAGGAGACGGTCGTCGAGGTCACCGCCACGGTGGTGGCGAACGACACCGCGCCCGCCGGGGTCGAGCTCGTCGACCCGGCGGTACGACCGCTCGGCCCGGCCGCCGTGCCGCCGCCGTTCGACCTGTACCGGCCCGCGCTGACCGCGACCCTGCCCACCCAGCTCGACAACGCGCCGACCGCGCTGCGCCACCCGTCGCGTTCGGCGGCGCTGCGGATCTCGGCGGCGAGTGTGGCCGGTTTCCGGGCCGCCCTGGACGCGCGCGACTTCGTGGAGATCCACACCCCGAAGGTGGTCGGCTCGTCCACCGAGAGCGGGGCGAACGTCTTCGCGCTGGACTGGTTCGGCCGGCCCGCGTACCTGGCCCAGTCGCCGCAGTTCTACAAGCAGCTCATGGTCGGCGTCTTCGAGCGGGTCTACGAGGTCGGGCCGGTGTTCCGGGCCGAGCCGCACGACACCGTCCGGCACCTGGCGCAGTACACCTCGCTCGACGCCGAACTGGGCTTCATCGCCGACCACCGGGACGTGATGGCCGTCCTGCGGGACACCCTCGCCGGGATGCTGGGCGCGGTGACGGACCGGGCCGGTGCCGCCCTGGCCACCCTCGGGGTCGAGGCGCCGGAGGTGCCGGCCGAGATCCCGGCGGTGCACTTCACCGAGGCGTTGAAGATCGCCGGGGCGCCGGCCGACGAGCCGGACCTCGCCCCGGCGCACGAGCGGGCGCTGGGGGAGTGGGCCCGCCGCGAGCACGGATCGGAGTTCCTCTTCGTCACCGGGTACCCGATGGCGAAGCGGCCCTTCTACACCCACCCGGACCCGGCCCGGCCGGCCTACTCGAACGGCTTCGACCTGCTGTTCCGGGGGTTGGAGCTGGTCACCGGTGGGCAGCGGCTGCACCGGTACGACGACTACCTGGCGGCGCTGGCCGAGCGGGGTGAGCCGGTCGAGCCGTACGCCGGGTACGTGGACGCGTTCCGGCACGGCATGCCGCCGCACGGCGGCTTCGCCATCGGCCTGGAACGCTTCGTCGCCCGCCTGACCGGGGCGGCGAACGTCCGCGAGGTGACCGCCTTCCCGCGGGACCTGCACCGGCTCACGCCGTAGCGGGAGTGATCACGCCCGGACATCCGGGTATCCCTGGTCGCCGACGGTCGCCGGATCGCGGCCGTCGGCGCTACCGGTGAGGAGTGGGATGAGCGAGCAGGTACGGGCGGCGGTGAGGGGCCTGCTGCACGTCCGCCCGGTGCCCGGTGCCCACCGGGTCGCGCTGCGGGCGGGGATCAGCGTCCTCGTCCCGCTCCTTGCGGTGCTCGCGCTCGACCGGCCCGGTTGGTCCGTGTACGCGGCCTTCGGGGCGTTCACCTCCCTGTACGGGCGCAACCACGTCCACCTGTCCCGGGCGGCGATGCAGGCGAGCGCCGGGGCCGCGCTCACGGTGTCGGTCGTCCTCGGGGTGCTCGTCGGCACCCTGGAATCCCGGGCGTGGGTGGTGGTGCCGGTGGCCGCGGCTGTGGCGGCGCTGGGTGCCGTGCTCGCCGCCGCGCAGGACTGGCACCCGCCGGGGCCACTCTTCCTGATCTTCGCCTTCGGTGCCGTGGCCTCGGCCCCGCACCCGGTCAGCGACGTGCCGGTCGCCGCGGCGGTGGCCGGGCTCAGCAGCCTGTTCGCGCTGCTGGTCGGCAATGTCGGCAGCCTCGTGCGGCGCCAGAAGAGCCGCCCGGCCCGGCTCGCGCACGTGTGGAGCTGGGAGCCGGTGCGCTACGCCGTTGCCGCGGTACTGGCGGGCGGTACCGCGACCGCGGTGGGGATCGGCCACCCGTACTGGGCGATGGTGGCGGCGGTCGCCCCGCTCAGCGCCCGGGGTGTCACCGCACAGCTCGTACGGGCCGGGCACCGGATCCTCGGCACGCTGCTCGGACTGCTGACCAGCGCGGCACTCCTCGCGCCGCAGCTGTCGCCGTATGCCACCGTGCTCGTCGTGGCGGCGCTCCAGATCGTCACCGAGCTCCTCGTGGGGCGCAACTACGGTCTGGCGCTGCTGTTCATCACGCCGATGGCACTGCTGATGGGACAGCTCGCGGCGGCCCGCCCGACGGGGCAGCTCCTCTTCGACCGAGGGGTGGAGACGGTGATCGGCGCCGTCATCGGCGGCGCGATCGTGCTCTGCGAGCCGTGGTTGCGGGCGCGGATCGCCACCGGTCAACGAAGGTCGGAGCGCTGACGGCCCGCCCAGCGGTCCCTACGGCGCGATCGGCAGGCACCGCTTGTGGTCGGTGGCGTGGTAGCGGGCCACCAGCGCCTGCTCCACCTCCGCCGGTACCGGCCGGCCCTCCAGGTAGTCGTCGATGTGCTCGTACGCCAGACCGAGCGCGTCCTCGTCGAGCTTGCCCGGGGCCAGGGTCTCCAGGTCGGCGGTGGGGGCCTTGCCGACCAGGTCGGCGGGAGCGCCGAGCGCCTGGGCGATCGCCCGCACCCGGCGCTTGGTCAGCCCGGTCAGCGGTACGACGTCCGCCGCCCCGTCGCCGTGCTTGGTGAAGAAGCCGGTGACCGCCTCGGCCGCGTGGTCCGTGCCGACCACCAGCCCGGCCATCGCCCCGGCCACCGCGTACTGGGCGATCATGCGCTGCCGGGCCTTGATGTTGCCGTGCACGAAGTCCTGCTGGGCGGCTTCCCGGAAGGTCAGCCCGGCCGCCACCAGGGCGTCCAGGGCGGCGTCGCTGGCCGGCTTGACGTCGACGGTGAGCACCCGGTCGGGTCGGATGAACTCCAGCGCCGCCTGCGCGTGGTGCTCGTCGGCCTGCACCCCGTACGGCAGCCGCATCGCGACGAAGACGGCCGGGTGGCCGGCGTCGCGGGCCCGTTCGACCGCGAGCTGGCAGAGCCGGCCCGCGGTGGTGGAGTCCACCCCGCCGCTGATGCCCAGGACCAGCGCCTTCAGCCCGGTGTCGACCAGGCGGTCGGCGAGGAAGACGACCCGGCGCTCGATCTCCTCCGCGGCGTCGAAGCTCGACGACACCTGGAGTTCCTCGGCGATCTGCTGCTGCATCGACATCACGTCGGTCATGGGGGTCCTTCCGTCGGCGGCTGCGGTCTCGACAGCAGCCAACCTTTCCTGAGGAGGGGGCGGTCAATCCGGTTGGGGCCGAGTTGGCACCTGGCCGTGTGCGGTCAGGCGGGGCCGAGCAGGTCCCAGGGGTTGCCGGCGATGTCCCGGAAGACGGCCACCCGGCCGTACGGCTCGGTGCGCGGCGGCTTCACGAACTCGACCTTCGCCTCGCGCATCCGGCGGTAGGTGGCGTCGAAGTCGTCGACCTGGAGGAAGAAGCCGACCCGGCCGGCGACCTGGTCACCGATCGCCGCCTCCTGGCGCTCGCCGTCGGCGCGGGCCAGCAGCAGGCCGGTCCCGCCGCCCGGCGGGCGGACTACCACCCAGCGCTTCGGACGGCCGTCGTTGGTCAGCGAGGGCTTGTCCTCGACCAGCTCGAAGCCGAGCACCTCGGTGAAGAAGTCGATGGCCGAGTCGTACTCGGCGACGACGAGAGTGACGAGATCGATCCGCACCCGACGAGGGTACGCGGTCAGTCGGTCAGCTCGGCCCGCCGCCGGCGCAGGTGCTCCGCCTGCGGGCCGCTCAGGTCCAGGGCCAGCGCCCGGTCGTACGCGGCCACCGCCTCGGTCGGCCGGTCGAGGCGGCGCAGCAGCTCGCCCCGGGTGGCGTGCCACCACGGGTACCCGGTCAGCCCGTCGACCGCGTCCACCAGGGCCAGTCCGGCCGCCGGGCCGTCCCGCTCGGCGACCGCCGCAGCCCGGTTCAGCCGCACCACTGGCGTGTCGTGCACGGTGAGCAGCACGTCGTACCACGAGACCACCGCGTCCCACGGGGTCAGGTCGTACGCCGGGGCCAGCGCGTGGCAGGCGGCGACGGCGGCCTGGACGACGTACCGGTCGGGGCGGTGCGCAGTACGGCGCAGCGCCCGGCCGACCAGCTCCACCCCCTCGGTGACCAGTGCCGGGTCCCAGCGCGAGCGGTCCTGCTCGGCCAGGAGCAGCAGCCGGCCGTCGGCGTCGGTGCGGGCGGCCCGGCGGGAGTCCTGGAGCAGTAGCAGGGCGAGCAGGCCGAGCACGGTGGCCTCGTCCGGCATCAGCTCGGCGAGCAACCGCGCCAGCCGGATCGCCTCACCGGTCAGGGCGGTGCGGAGCAGATCGTCGCCGGCCCCGGCCGCGTACCCCTCGTTGAAGATCAGGTAGACAGTGGCGGCGACCCCGCTCAACCGGGCGGTCAGCTCCTCAGCCGCGGGCACTCGGTAGGGGATCCGGGCCTGGGCGATCTTCTGCTTGGCCCGGGTGAGCCGTTTGGCCATGGTGGCCTCCGGCACCAGCAGGCCGCGCGCGACCTCGGCGGTGGAGAGCCCGGCGAGGGTACGCAGCGCGAGCGCCACCTGGGCGTCCAGCGACAGCGCCGGGTGGCAGCAGGTGAAGATCAGCCGCAGCAGATCGTCCCGGACCGACTCGGGATTCTCGGGGGCGGGGTCGAGCAGGGACACGGCCTCCGCCTCCTTCCCGGCCCGGCGCGCCTCCCGGCGGATCAGGTCAACCGCGCGCCGCCGAGCCACCACCAGCAGCCAGGCGCGGGGATTTTCCGGTACGCCGTCGCGCGGCCAGGTCTCCAGGGCGCGCACCACCGCGTCCTGGGTGGCGTCCTCGGCGAGGTCGACGCTGCCGGTGACGCGGATCAGCGTGGCGAGGATCCGGGTCCGCTCCTCGCGGACCAGCCGCGCCACGGCCGCCGCGGACGGGCCGTCCCCGACCCGCGTCGCGTCACCGGCCAGCACCGACACCTCAGAACTGGATGACCGGCCGGACCTCGACCGCGCCGGCCCAGGCCGCCGGAATCGTCGCGGCAACCTTGACCGCCTCGTCCAGGTCGGCGCACTCCAGCAGGTAGAAGCCGGTCAATGCCTCCTTGGTCTCGGCGTACGGGCCGTCGCTGGTGAGGACCTCACCGCCCTTGCCGCCGGAGACGCGCACGGTGGTCGCGGTCGAGGTCGGGTAGAGCGCGTTGCCGCCCCGGAGCACCGCCGCCGCGGCAGCCCCGAACTCGTTGTACTCCTTCATCTCCTCGGCGTACTCCGGACGCGTCCAGTCGACGTCGGCGGTGTAGGTCAGAGCGATGTAGGTGGGCATGGTCGCCTCCTGCGGTCCGTGGCCGGGCTTGGTCGCCGGCCTTCACCATAGGGACGATCGGCCCGGTGTCCCCCGGGACACCACGGCGGAACGAATTTCTAGACCTGCCCGAGGGTGGGCAGGTGCCGCTCGACGACCGGGAGTACGTCGGCGACGGTGATCGGGCGGCCCAGCTCGGCGGTGAGCGAGGTGACGCCCGCGTCCCGGATGCCGCAGGGCACGATCCGGTCGAAGTACGTCAGGTCGCAGTCACAGTTGATCGAGAAGCCGTGCAGGGTGACGCCCCGGGCGACCCGGATGCCGATGGCGGCCACCTTGCGGGCCGGGCCGCGATCGTCCTCCGGCACCCAGACGCCGCTGCGCCCCTCGACCCGGCCGGCGGCCAGCCCGAACTCGGCGCAGACGTCGATCAGCATCTGCTCGGTGCGCCGGACGTACGCGACCACGTCCACCGGGTCGGGCAGCTTGACGATCGGGTAGCCGACGAGCTGGCCCGGCCCGTGCCAGGTGATCTTGCCGCCGCGGTCCACGTCGACGACCGGGGTGCCGTCCATCGGACGGTCCCACGGCTCGGTGCGCTTGCCGGCGGTGTAGACGCTGGGGTGCTCCAGCAGGAGCACGGTGTCGCCCTGCTCGCCGCCGGCAACAGCCTCGTGCAGCCGGCGCTGCTCGTCCCAGGCGGCCTGGTAGTCGAGCAGACCGGCGCGGACGGCGGTCAGCCCGGAAATCGTCACGCTCACCCGCCCAGCCTAGTCC
>NZ_QGGF01000148.1 GCF_003857015.1 Micromonospora globispora
TACACTTATGCGATCGTCGGCAGCGTCAGATGTGTACAAGAGACAGCCAGCAGCGCGGTGAGCCCGCCCAGTACCGCGAGCACGGCGAGGTCGCGCCGGGCCGCGGGGACCCGGCGCAGCAGACGCGGGTCGAACGGGCGGCGGTTCACCAGTACACCGGTGCCCTGCCGTCGGTCCGTCCCCGGAACACCCACCAGCACATCGCCTGAAAGCCTAGTAGGGCCGGCAGAAGCGGCAGCGCCAGCCAGCCCAGCAGCCGCAGGGTGGGTCCGCTGGCGGCGGCGTCCGCCACGGTCAACCCGGCTCCCGGCTCGGCGGTGGAGACCAGCGCCCACGGCCAGAGGGCCGCCCCGACCAGCGCCACCGGCAGCGCCAGCGCCGCGCTGGTGGCGGCGAAGGCCACCCCGGGGCGGTTGCGCGCGAGCGCCGTCCGGGCCGCCAGCAGCGCCACGACCAGCAACAACGCCAGGAGTACGGCGGCCAGCGGCTGCTGTGCGGCGGCGCGTACCCGGTCGGAGAGCAGACCGACGACGGTGGTCGCGCCGACCGCGGTGACCGCCACCGGCACGAGCCGGCGGGCCAGCCGGCGGACCGGCGCGGCGTCCTCGGCCGGCAGCCGTAGCGTGAGGAACGTCGCACCATGCGCCGCGACCAGCGCAAGCATCGCCAGCGCGGCGGCGGCCACGAACGGCGTGAAGAGGTGGGTCAGCCCGTCGACGTGCCCGTCCGCCCGCAGCGGTACGCCCTGGAGCAAGCCCGCGAGCAGGGCACCCCAGCCCAGCGCGGCGAGGGCGCTGCCGACCACGATCACCCGGTCCCAGCCGGCCCGGGCCCGCGCGGTGTGCGGCCGACTGCGCAGTTGGACGCCGGCGGTCACCAGGATCACCCCGACCAGCGCGCCCATCACGGCGGGGTAGAGCCCGGAGAGCAGTTCGCCTTCCAGGGTGGGGAAGGCGCCGAAGAGGATGCCGACGGCGGCGACCAGCCAGACCTCGTTGCCGAGGAAGAACGGCCCCACGGCGTTGAGGGCGGTGCGCCGGGCGGTGGCGCCGCGGGCCAGCAGCAGGCCGACGCCGTAGTCGTAGCCGCCGAGGACGAGGTAGGTGGCGAAGAAGAGGCCGAGCAGGGCGTACCAGGCGAGTTCCACGACGGTCTCCCTCAGGCGAAGACGGGTGCGGGGTGGGTGTCGGTGTCCGGCGCGGGTGGCCGGCCGAGGGCGGGGTCGGCCGCGCCGCGAGCGGCGTGCCGGGCGAGCAGCACGCAGTTGGTGACGGCAAGCGTGCCGAGCAGCAGGGTGAAGCCGACCAGCGAGGTGAGCATCACCCCCGCGCCGACGGGGGAGACCGCCTCCTCGGTCGGGAGCAGCCCGTACGCGACCCAGGGTTGGCGGCCGACCTCGCGGGCGATCCAGCCGAGGATGACCGCGACGAAGGGCAGCGGCAGGGCGAGCAGGATCAGCCAGAGCGGGAAGCGCAGCCGGATGATCCAGTCCCGCCAGAGCAGCGGCACCAGCAGGGTTCCGAGGAAGAGCGTGAACCCGATCAGGATCATGAAGCCCAGCCCGACGTTGGCGAGCGCCGGCGGGGTGTAGTCGCCGGAACCGAACCGCGCCGTCCACTCGGCGACCAGCGCGTCCCGGTCCGGGCCGCCGCCGAACTTGGTCGGCTGCAGCCGGCCGACCGGGCCGAACTGGGCGAACCCGAAGCCCACCAGGAAGACCACCGCGGGGGCGGCGGTGAGCAGACCGAGCCGCAGCGATGTGCGGAAGAGCGCGAAGTCGGGGGTACGCCGGATCAGGTGCCAGGCGCTGACGGCGGCCATCAGCATCCCCCCGGTGACCAGGCTCGCCGACACCACGTGGGCGAAGGCGAAGCCGAGGGTGGGATTGGTGAGGAGCGCGCCGAAGTCGGTGAGGTGGGCGATCCCGTCGCGTACCTCGTAGCCGACCGGGTGCTGGAGCCAGGAGTTCGCCACCATGATCCAGAACGCCGAGGCGTACGCGGTGAACGCGACGCCCCAGAGCAGCGCGAGGTGGACGCCCCGGCGCAGCCGGTGCCAGCCGAAGATCCACATGCCGAGGAACGTGGACTCCAGGAAGAACGCGACCAGCGTCTCGATGGCCAGCGGCGCGCCGAAGACGTTGCCCACGTACCGCGACAGGCCGCTCCAGTTCAGCCCGAACTGGAACTCCATCACGATGCCGGTGGCGATCCCGAGCACGTAGTTGATCACGTAGAGCTGGCCCCAGAACCGGGTCAGCCGCTCGTAGACCGGCTTGCCGGTGACGAATCCGGCGGTCTGGAGGCCGACCAGCAGCGTGACCAGCCCCAACGTGACCACCACGAAGAGGAAATGGATCGTCGTGGTGGTGGCGAACTGCAGACGGGCGAGGAGCAGGGTGTCCATGGCCGCTCTCCAAGAGTTGGCTCGCTTGTCATAGAGACCCTACACGTAGGCTGTCTACGCATCCGCACGCGGCGCAAAGCCGAGCCGGGGTGCCGGCGGTCAGCTCAGGAAGAGGGAGATCGGCAGGGCGACCAGGGTGGTCGCCAGGGTCAGCGCGGCGGTACCGATCAGGCGGGGTGGCCGGTCGGCGACCAGCAGCCGCTGCACCCGGACGTCCAGGTCGCGGTCACCCATGCCCAGCGCGCCGGCCGGGGTGATCCGGTGGCCGGCCGCGGCGAACCGGCGCAGCGCCCCGGCGAGGGGCTCCTCCGCGTGCAGCTCCCGGGCCTTGTCGTCGGCCCGCATCTCGACCAGCAGGGCCACCCGTTCGTGTGCGGCCCGTACCCAGCGGAACCACGGCAGCGCCCGGCAGAGGGCGGTGAACGGCAGCAGCACGAGATCGTGCCGCTCCTGCGCGTGCGCCCGCTCGTGGGTCAGCACCGCCTCCAGCTCGGCGCGGTCCAACAGGCTCAGCGTCCCCGCGCTGACCACCACCCGGGGCTTCACCCCCGGCAGGCAGTACGCCGCCGCGCTGGGGTGGTCGAGCACCAGGGCGCCCGGCACGGTCGGGTCCCGACGGGCGACCAGGCTGAGCAGCTCCCGGTGCCGACGCTGGGCGCGTACGGTGCCGTGGATGCTGCGTACGGTCGTGGTGAGCAGCACCGCGCCGATGCCGAAGCCCACCCCGACCAGGCCGAGGTGGACCGCCCCCAGCCCGGTCGGCAGGGTGCCGTGGGCCAGGTCGGTGGCCAGCGCGAGCAGGGCGCTCCCGGTCGGCCGGTCGTAGGTGCTGAGGCCGAGCGCCATCGGCAGCCCCATCGCGGAGAGGCCGAGCGCCAGCCCGACGGCCTGCCAGCAGACGATCGCCACGCGGGGGGCCCGCCAGGTCCAGGTCGACGTGGCGAGGACCTGCGCGGTCAGCCAGCAGGCCAGGGTGGTCGCGGCGAAGTGCACGGCGTACGCCACGGCGGTCGCCCTACCGGTCCGTCGCCTCGTCGGCCAGCGCGGGTCGCCCGGCCCGCGGATCCTCGACCCGGTCGGTCAGCCCCGCCTCGGGGGTGGCCAGCCCGGCCTCGGCGCTCAGCGCGGCGCGGAGCACCTCCGCCTCGGTGCCGGTGACCGAGCGGGCGAAGCGCACCAGCGCGGCGTCCCGGCTGCCGCCGAGGTCGAGCGCGTCGAGCATGAGCTTGGCGATGTGCGCCTCGCGGCTGGCCGCGGCCCGGTACCGCCAGGCCCGCCCCTCACGCTCGCGCTGCACCATGCCCTTGCCGGCGAGCCGGTCGAGCACGGTCATCACCGTCGTGTACGCCAACTCGCGCCCGTCCAGCGCGTCGGCCACCTCGCGCACGGTGACGCCAGGAGACGTGGCGGGGACCAAGTCCCACAACACGTCCATCACCGCACGCTCAAGATCGCCAAGCCGAGTCACGCGCCAATCCTACCCCGCGTAGTAGACCGCTTAGCAGGGCGGGACACGTGAGCGTGACCTCCGCGCGGACCGGGCGGGGCTCCCCCGAAAACCCCAAGGCCGGGGACGAGACTCACACCCCCTTGGGGTGCCACACCGTCTTCGTCTCCAGCAGAGACGTCATGCGGGTGATGCCCGGGTCGGCGGACCAGTCGTGGTCGGTGGGGGCGGGGCGGAGCACCCGCTTGAGGTTCTCCGCCGCCTTCACCTCCAGGTCCGCCGCCAGCTCGGCGTCGGTCACCCCCGTCAGGTCGATGGCGTTGACGTCCATGTGGCTGGCCAGTGTCGGCACGGTCTCCGACAGCCGACCGGTCAGGATGTTGACCACCCCGCCGGGCAGGTCGGAGGTGGCCAGCACCTCGGCCAGGGTCACCGCGGCCAGGGGCTGCGCCGGCGAGGCCGCCACCACCACGGTGTTGCCGGTGACGATCGCCGGGGCGATCACGCTGACCAGGCCGAGCAGGGCCGGCGTCTCGGGGGCCACCACGGCCACCACGCCGGTCGGCTCGGGCGCCGACAGGTTGAAGTACGGGCCGGCGACCGGGTTGGCGCCGCCGTACACCTGCGGGAGCTTGTCGGACCAGCCGGCGTACCAGACCCAGCGGTCGGTCGCGGCGTCGACCTCGTCGCCCGGCACGCCGAGGGCGACGAACTGCTCCCGCCGGCCCTCCAGCATCTCGGCGACCCGGTAGAGGATCTGGCCCCGGTTGTACGCGGTCGCCCCGGCCCAGCCCTTCACGGCGGCCCGGGCGGCGACGACAGCATCGCGCGCGTCCTTGCGGGAGGAGAGGGCGACGTTGGAGTCCTGCACGATGTACGACCGTCCCGACTCGCTGCGTGGGAACTTCCCGCCGATGAAGAGCTTGTACGTCTTGCGTACCGCGACCCGCTCAGACATTGAGGTAGCCCTCCAGCCCGTGCCGGCCGCCCTCGCGACCGTAGCCCGACTCCTTGTAGCCGCCGAACGGCGACGTGGGATCGAACTTGTTGAACGTGTTGGCCCAGACGACGCCGGCGCGGAGCCGGTCGGCCATCCAGAGGATCCGGGAGCC
The DNA here is from genome assembly GCF_003857015.1 of Micromonospora globispora. Lineage (GTDB taxonomy): Bacteria > Actinomycetota > Actinomycetes > Mycobacteriales > Micromonosporaceae > Micromonospora > Micromonospora globispora. The sequence continues at coordinate 4,966 of NZ_QGGF01000148.1, forward strand.
CTTGTCGGTCCAGATCCCGGCCGACAACCCGTACGGCGTGTTGTTGGCCTTCTCGACGGCCTCGGCCGGGGTGCGGAAGGTCAGCACCGACAGCACCGGGCCGAAGATCTCCTCGCGGGCGATCCGGTGTGCCTGGGTGACCCCGGTGAAGATCGTCGGTGCGAACCAGAAGCCCCGCTCCGGCAGCTCGCACGCGGGCGACCAGCGCTCGGCGCCCTCGGCGGAGCCGGCGTCGGAGAGCTCGCGGATCCGCTCCAGCTGGGCCGCCGAGTTGATCGCCCCGATGTCGGTGTTCTTGTCCAGCGGGTCACCGACCCGCAGCTGGGCCATCCGGCGCTTCAGCGACTCCAGCACCCGGTCGGCGACCGACTCCTGGATCAGCAGCCGGGAGCCGGCGCAGCAGACGTGCCCCTGGTTGAAGAAGATGCCGTTGACGATCCCCTCGACCGCCTGGTCGATCGGGGCGTCGTCGAAGACGATGTTGGCGGCCTTGCCGCCCAGCTCCAGGGTGAGCTTCTTGCGGGTGCCGGCGACCGCGCGGGCGATCGCCCGGCCCACCTCGGTGGAGCCGGTGAAGGCCACCTTGTCGACGCCGCCGTGCTCGACCAGTGCGCGGCCGGTGTCACCGGCGCCGGTGACGATGTTGACCACGCCGGCCGGCAGGTCCGCCTGCTGGCAGATCTCGGCGAAGACCAGCGCCGTCAGCGGGGTCGTCTCGGCCGGCTTGAGCACGACCGTGTTGCCGGCGGCCAGCGCCGGGGCGATCTTCCAGGCCAGCATGAGCAGCGGGAAGTTCCACGGGATGACCTGCGCGGCCACGCCGAGCGGCTGCGGGTTCGGCCCGAAACCGGCGTACGGCAGCTTGTCGGCCCAGCCGGCGTAGTAGAAGAAGTGCGCGGCGACCAGCGGCAGGTCGACGTCCCGGGACTCCTTGATCGGCTTGCCGTTGTCCAGCGACTCCAGCACGGCCAGCTCGCGGGAGCGCTCCTGGATGATCCGGGCGATCCGGTACAGGTACTTGGCCCGGTCGCGGCCCGGCATCGGGCCCCAGACCTTCTCGTACGCCTCACGGGCGGCGCGGACCGCGCGGTCCACGTCCTGCGGGCCGGCCTCGGCGACCTCGGCCAGGACCTCCTCGGACGCCGGGTTGATCGACTTGAAGGTGCCGCCGTCGGTCGGGTCGACGAACTCCCCGTTGACGAAGAGCCCGTACGAGGGCTTGATGTCCACCACCGAGCGGGACTCGGGGGCGGGTGCGTATTCGAACATCGGCTCTCAGTCCAGGGTGAAGTAGTCGGGACCGGAGTAGACGCCGGTCGTCAGCTTGGTGCGCTGCATGAGCAGGTCGTTGAGCAGGCTGGACGCGCCGAACCGGAACCAGTCCGGGTCCAGCCAGTCCGCGCCGACGGTCTCGTTGACCATGACCAGGTACTTGATCGCGTCCTTGGTGGTCTTGATGCCGCCGGCCGGCTTCACGCCGACCTGCCGCCCGGTGGCCGCGCGGAAGTCGCGGACCGCCTCCAGCATCACCAGGGTCACCGGCAGGGTGGCCGCGACCGGGACCTTGCCGGTGGAGGTCTTGATGAAGTCACCGCCGGCCAGCATGGCCAGCCAGGAGGCCCGCCGCACGTTGTCGTAGGTGGCCAGCTCGCCGGTCTCCAGGATCACCTTGAGGTGGGCGTCCCCGCAGGCGGACTTGGTGGCCACGATCTCGTCGTAGACCTCCTTGTAGCGCCCGGCCAGGAACGCGCCCCGGTTGATCACCATGTCGATCTCGTCGGCGCCGGCCGCGACGGCCGCCCGGACGTCCGCCAGCTTGATCTCCAGCGGCGCCTGGCCGGACGGGAAGGCGGTCGCCACGCTGGCCAGGTGCACGCCGGAGCCGCGCAGCACCTCGGCCACGTACGGGACCATCGCCGGGTAGACGCAGACCGCGCCGACGTGCGGGCAGGACGGGTCGGCCGGGTCGGGGCGCAGCGCCTTGGCCGCGAGCGCCCGCACCTTTCCCGGGGTGTCCGCGCCCTCGAGGGTGGTCAGGTCGACCATCCGGATCGCCAGGTCGATCGCCTGGGCCTTGGCCGTGGTCTTGATGGAGCGGGTGCCGAGCTGTGCCGCCCGCTGCTCCGCGCCGACCTGGTCCACGCCGGGCAGGCCGTGCAGGAAGGTCCGCAGAGCGGTCTCGGATCGTCCCAGCTCGGAGAGCTCCGACCGGGCCGACGTCGCTGTCGCCGTCATGCCCCGAATACTACCCATCCGACGGCCGAGTGATCTTGATCACCGTCCTGTGGTCGGGGCCGCCACACGTGAGCGGCGTCGCTGGTCACCCCCGCACCGGCACTGCGGGCGGGGCTGGACCGGTAGGTTGAGCGATCGTGGACGTACACGTCATTGACCACCCGCTCGCCCAGTCCCGGCTGACCGCCATGCGGGACGCCCGGACCGACTCGGCGTCGTTCCGGGCCGCGCTGCACGAACTCACCACCATGCTGGTGTACGAGGCGGCGCGCTCCTTCCCGGTCGAGAAGTACCCGATCCAGACCCCCGTGACGGACGCCGAGGGCACCCGGCTGGCCAACCCGCCCCTGCTGGTGCCGGTGCTGCGGGCCGGTCTCGGCATGTCCGACGCCGCCCTCGGCCTGCTCCCCGAGTCGTCGATGGGCTTCGTCGGCCTGGCCCGCGACGAGCGGACGTACGAGCCGCGCGCGTACATGGAGTCGCTGCCCCGCGACCTGACCGGCCTGCCGGTCCTGGTGCTCGACCCGATGCTGGCGACCGGCGGTTCCTTGGAGCACTGCTGCCGGCTGCTCGCCGACCGTGGCTGCACCGACATCACCGTGCTCTGTGTGCTGGCCGCCCCGGCCGGCATCGAGCGGCTGCAGAAGTCCGGCCTCCCGCTGCGCCTCGTCACCGCCTCGATCGACGACGGCCTCAACGACCGGATGTTCATCGTCCCCGGTCTCGGCGACGCCGGTGACCGCCAGTTCGGCGGCATGCCCCGCTTCTGACCCGTCACGGCCCGCCGGTTCCGCCGGCGGGCCGATCGGCCGCGGTGCCCCGTCCATCCGGGAGGGCGCGTTGTGCCACGGAGGGGTGCGGGCACCGGATACCGTCTCGGGCCATGACTGGTGTTGCGCTCGCCGAAGAGCTGCTGCTCCTCGCCTATGACGACGAAACCGGCAAGGCGACCATGCCGCGGATCAGCCTGGACCTCGGGATGGCCGCCGCGGTGCTGGTCGAGCTGGCCCTGGCCGGCCGGATCGCGTACGCCGAGGGGTCCCTGGTGGTGATCGACCCGGCGCCCACCGGCGAGCCGATCGCCGACGAGGTGCTCGGTCGGATCGCCGCCGACACCCCGCACACCCCGGCGTCCTGGGTGCAGCGGCTGCGGCACGGCCTGCGCGACCGGATCCTCGGCGATCTGTGCCGGCAGGGCGTGGTCCGGGACATCGACGAGACCGAGCTGGGCTTCATCCACGTGCACCGGTACCCGGTCACCGACCCGTCGGTGGAGACGGACATCCGCCGCCGGCTGGCCGAGGCGCTGACCAGCGGGCAGGTGCCGGACGAGCGCACCGCCGCGCTGGCCACCCTCGTCGCGGTGCTGCGGATGGAACCGGCGCTCGGGCTGACCGGCGACGACGCCCGGGACGCGCACCGCCGGCTGGAGGAGATCGCCGGCGGCGCCGGGTTCTCCGGCAACGTCAGCCTGGACGACTCCGTGGTCCGCCCCTCCGT
>NZ_QGGF01000361.1 GCF_003857015.1 Micromonospora globispora
ACAAAATGTTGCCAAAGGAATCCCAACCAACAGACCAAAAGGCCTGCCAGTCCGGGGTAATAATCAATTTGGCACTGGCTTATCAAGCACCCTGTTGAGTTCTCAAAGAACAACCACACACCATCCGGAAGCCCCCCAATCAGGAGGACCCCATCCGGGGCATTTCATTCGTCCCGCACCCGCCGCTCTCGCGCCGGGCACTCTTACTACGTTACCTCACCGTCTCTGCCGTGTCAAACCGTGTGTCCCGGTCTGTCGTGCTTCGTACGGGTTGGCGCCCGCTGAGCTCGCGCAGCAGCGAACCACTGCGCTAGATCATCGGATTTGGCAGACCGGCCGCTGCGGTGTCCCGCAACCTCGCCCGGTGCCTGCCGACCGTCAACCTTACCCGGTCGCTTCCGCTCCGCCAAATCCGCCTCGCGGCCGATCCGCCAAGCCCCGCCCGGACCGTGTCCTCCAGGAGCGAACCCCTATCTGACCTCGGTGCCAGTCCGGTTCGGCCGCTCCAGGTCTTTCGCCCTGTTTCGTCCGTTCCGCGCTGGCAGAGAGAAAGTTACGCGTCTGCGGGTTTGATCGTCAAATCCGTGGGTAGCGTCCCGCGTCACATCATCACCGCAAGGCTATCTTGCCTGTTCAGCGCTGTTCATGCGGCCGTTTTCGCCGCGCCCATGGCACCGGCAGGGGATGCGCGTCGGATGCAGCGTCGGCATCCGGTCGGGACGCCGCGCCGCGCTACCTGGCGCAGGGGTCGAGCGGGGCGCGGCCGACGGGCGAGACGCCGCGGGGCACTACCCGGCCACAGGGAGCGTCAGGGAGTCGAGCGGTCACGTCGACGGGCCGCGAGCCAGCCGCGTACCCCGAGAACTCCGACGGTGGTCCCGATCGCCAGGGACGCGGCGATCAGCAGCGCGTGCACCCAGAGGAAGCTGGTGGCGGCACCCTCGCCCACCGTTCCGGTGGACCAGGAGCGCGGGTCGTTCCAGATGGCGACCGCGAACCTCGGCCAGATCACCCAGGTCCAGACCCCGACCCCAACCAGGAACAACGACCAGCCGCGCGACAACACCATGGCTGGCCAGTATGCCAGCGGCAGCTGGGCGTGAGGGCTACCCGGCCAGGGAGTCGGACCCGGCCCGGGCGCCCCGCAAGGTGCGGAAGGTCAGCGAGTAGCGAAGCTGCGGCACCGGCGGGATGCTGTGCTGCCAACTCGACCGGGCCGCGCCGGTCAGCACGTACCCGGAGCGGGGTGCGAGCTCCAGCTCGTACACCCGACGGTCCTTCCCGCTGCCGCCCTGAAACCGCAACAGGCAGGCGGAGCCCAGCGACAGGCCGACGACGGTCGGCCCGAAGGTGGGCGCGTCGCGGTGCCACCCGATCACCGAGCCGGGCGGGTACCGGGTCACCAGAGCCTGAGCGAGGGCCTCCGGGGCGAGGCCGGCGAGGTTCGCGCAGCGATCCCGGACCCAGTGCAGCGCCACCGGCAGCGCCTCGGTCTCGGTCAGCTGGAAGGAGCCGTAGTCGTAGTCGAAGCCGAAGTGCCGGACGGTGCGCCGGGCGATCTGCCCGTGCATCCGGACCTCGTGGAAGTCCAGCGCGTCCAGCGCGGTCAGCAGCGACCGCTCCTCGTCGTCGTCGATCAGCTCCGGCTGGTACGTCAGCCCGGCCGGGCGCTCGTGGACCCCGCGCATCCGTCCCACGACCCGACGGTAGCCGTCACCACTCCCGTCCACCCGACGGAAGGCGGCGGCCGGGCGGGCGGTCCGCCCGCCCACCCGGCCGCCAGCGGTCAGAAGCAGGTGACCGCGCCACCGATCGCCGGGTTCGCCCGGTCGTGCCAATGAATGGCGCCGGAGGCGTCCACCATGAGGCCGCCCCAGATCGCGCAGCCACTGCCGACGTACCCGTAGACCGGGCCGGCGGCGTAGCGCCGGTTGCCGTCGTCGACCCCGGCGGACGTCGACTCCGGATCCAGGTACACCTGCGTCCGGGTCAGCACCCCCACGTACGCCGACTTGATCGTCACCGTGCAGCCGTACTGGACGAGGGGGTTGTGCAGCAGGTAGACGGTGCCGAGCAGTTCACCCGTGCCGGCGTCGCGGATCGGGTCCTGGTCGACGACGGTGTAGCCGAGCCCGCAGAGCCCCTGCGGGGTGTACGGGTTGACGGCGGCGGCCTGCGCCCCGGTCCCGGCCGCCCCGACCAGCGCGGCCAGCAGAGCCGCCCCGATTCCGATTCGTCGAATGGCGCGGTGCATCTGCACTCCCTTTCCTCGGCGACGACGGTTGCGCGCTCAGAATGGCCGGCGCGCGGGCGCCCATCGAATGTGCGTACTGGACACTGCGATCCAGCGGGTGGTGTGCGATTCGGCTGTCGCAGCCCTCTTCACCTGCGCGGCAGGACCTCTTTCCATCGACGCCCACCGACTATGAGGTATCTCCCAGAACTGATCCGAGGCCGACCGGAATTGCGAAGGTGTTTCCGCTATTCGCCGGGCGGGCACTGTTTCGGTCAGCCGACGACGACACCGGAGGTGGGCCATGCAGCCGTTCAATCCGTGGACCTGGCGGGACCCGTCCGCCCTCGCCGGCGGGTACGACCAGAGCACCCCGGCCGACGTGCCGCGGCAGCGGCCGGAGAGCTCCGACGACGGCCCCGACGCGCCCGGTCCGGGCACCCCGATCGACCTGACCGGCTACCGGGTGGAGGCGACGGACGGGCGGATCGGGTCGATCGACGAGACGAGCGCCGACTCCCGGTACCTGGTGGTGGACACCGGGCCGTGGATCTTCGGGCGGAAGGTGCTGCTGCCGGTCGGCACGGTGGCCCGGGTCGACCACCTGGAGCGCACCGTGCACGTGGACCGCACCCGGGACCAGGTGAAGAACTCGCCCGCCTTCGACCCCGACGAGTTCGGCCGGCCCGACTATCGCCAGCAGGTCGGCAGCTACTACCAGGAAAGCTACGGCCGGGACTGACCTCGCCCGGACCGTCGACGCGGTGGCCCGGTGGGCCGCCGCGCGGCTGTTCCGGCCGGGCAGCCGGAGAGCCGGACCGCCCGGTATCTTGTAGCCATGGTCCGGCCGCACATCACGGTGCCGGAGACCGTCGACGGTCTCCAGGCGGATGGCGTGCCCGTTCTCCCGATCCGCGTCGACGACGGCCGGGAGCAGATTATCGACGTACTCCGTGCCGGTGGGCTGCGGTTCCGCGCCGGCGGGCGATGGCGGTTCGCGCTCTGACGAGCCGACTCCACTGACCGGGGGCGATCCGCCCCGGGTCTCTCGCGCGCCCGCGCGTCCCACCGTTCTCCTCGGCACGAAAGGCGTACCACCATGTCCGCACCACGAATGCTCACCGGCGACCGCCCGACCGGGCGGCTGCACCTCGGCCACTACGTCGGCAGCATCGCCAACCGGGTGAAGCTGCACCAGCGGTACGAGAGCTTCTTCATCATCGCCGACCTGCACATGCTCACCACGAAGAACACCCGCGAGGACATCGAGCAGGTCTCCCGCAACGCCCGCGAGATGGTCACCGACATCCTGGCCGCCGGCATCGAGCCGGACCGGGCCACCTTCTACCTCCAGTCGGCGATCCCGGAGGTCGGCGACCTCAACACCCTCTTCCAGAACCTGGTGACCGTGCCCCGGCTGGAGCGGGTTCCGTCGATCAAGGAGATGGCCCGGGACGCCGGCAAGGAGGAGATCCCGTACGGGCTGCTCGGCTACCCCGTCCTCCAGGCCGCCGACATCCTCTGCGTGAGAGGGCAGGCCGTCCCGGTGGGGAAGGACAACGCCGCGCACGTCGAGGTGACCCGGGAGATCGCGCGGCGCTTCAACCACCTCTACGGGAAGGTCTTCCCGGTACCGGAGCTGATCGCCGCCGAGACGCCCACCCTGGTCGGCACGGACGGCCAGGCCAAGATGAGCAAGAGCCGGGGCAACGCCATTGCGCTCTCCGACGACGCGGCGACGGTCCGCCGCAAGGTCATGGGCATGTACACCGACCCGAACCGGGTGCGGGCCGACGTGCCCGGCATGGTGGAGGGCAACCCCGTCTTCGCGTACCACGACGTGTTCAACTCCGACCGGGCGCAGGTCGAGGAGCTCAAGGAGCGCTACCGGGCCGGCCGGGTCGGTGACGTGGAGGTCAAGGAGAAGCTGGCCGTCGCGCTCAACCGGTTCCTCGACCCGATCCGGGAGCGCCGGGCCCGGTTCGAGGCGGACAGCGGCCTGGTCGACCAGTTGATCGTGGAAGGCACCGAACGGACCCGCGTCGAGGTGCGCCGCACCCTGGTCGAGGTCCGCCGGGCGATGGGGCTGACCAGCGCGTACACCCAGGTGCGGCGGCGGGCCGAGCGGTACCGCAAGGCCGCCGCCACGCCGGCCTGACCTTCCCGTACGACCGGGAACCGGCCTGGGAACGGCCTTGCGCCGTACCCGGGCCGGCCGGTTAGGCTGCGAGCATGACCTGCCTCCGCACCCTGGTGCCGACGTCCTGCGACGTGTCGGTCGGTGCGGCGCGACGCCGGCGATCCGACCGCCTGCGCTGAGCACGTCCCTCCTGCGACCGGCGGATCGAGCCGCCGGTCTTTCTCGATCGTCCTCGGTCCGCCCGCATTCCCCGTCCGGAGATCCGCGCGACCGCGGGTCCGAGCGAGATCGGCGTACCCATGGATCTGGAGAAGTTGCTGACCGACCGGCTGGCGCCGGCGTTCTCGGCGGTGGCCGGCGTACCGGTCGACCCGGTCGTGCGGCGCTCGCAGCGCGCCGACTTCCAGTCCGACGCGGCGCTGGCGCTGGCCCGGCGGCTGGGTCGGCCGCCCCGGTCGATCGCGACGGAGGTGCTGGAACGCGCGGAGGTCGATGACCTCTGCGCCACCGCGGAGGTCTCCGGGCCCGGCTTCATCAACCTAACCGTGGCCGAGCGGACCCTCGGCGGGCTGGTCTCCGCGCTGGCCACCGACCCGCGACTCGGCGTACCGCTCAGCCCTGCTCCCGAAACGGTGGTGGTCGACTACTCGGCCCCGAACGTGGCGAAGGAGATGCACGTCGGGCACCTGCGGACGACAGTGATCGGGGACGCCGCGGCACGGCTGCTCGAGTGGCTCGGGCACCGGGTGGTCCGGGCCAACCACCTCGGCGACTGGGGCACGCCGTTCGGGATGCTGATCGAGCACCTGGTCGACCTGGGCGAGGCCGAGGCGGCCCACGAGCTGTCGATGGGCGACCTGGACTCCTTCTACAAGGCGGCCCGGGCGAAGTTCGACGCCGACGAGGCGTTCCGGGAGCGGTCCCGGCTGCGGGTGGTCGCGTTGCAGGGCGGCGACGAGGAGACGCTGCGGCGGTGGCGGCTCCTCGTCGAGCAGTCCGAGCGCTACTTCCTGACCGTGTACGACCTGCTGGACGTCACCCTGACCGGCACGGACTTCCACGGCGAGAGCAGCTACAACGACCTGCTCGGCCCGGTGGTGGCGGAGCTGGACCGGCAAGGGCTGCTCCGGGAGAGCGACGGCGCCGCCTGTGTCTTCCCGCCCGGCTCGGTGGGCCGGGACGGTGAACCGCTGCCGCTGATCGTCCGCAAGTCCGACGGCGGGTACGGCTACCCGGCGACGGACCTGGCGGCCATCCGGCACCGGACCGGGGAGCTGGGCGCCACCCGGCTGCTCTACGTGGTCGGTCTGCCGCAGCGGCGGCACTTCGAGATGGTGTACGCGGTGGCGGAACAGGCCGGCTGGCTGACCCCGCCGGCGCGCGCCGAGCATGTCGGGTTCGGTTCGATCCTCGGCCCCGACGGGCGGATGCTGCGCAGCCGGGCCGGGGAGTCGGTAAAGCTGGTCGCGCTGCTGGAGGACGCGGTGGCCCGGGCCACCGCCCTGGCCCGGAGCCGGAACCCGGAGCTGGGCGAGGCGGAGGCGGCCGAGGTGGGCCGCGCGGTCGGGATCGGTGCGATCAAGTACGCCGACCTCTCCAGCGACCGGCACCGTGACTACGTGCTGGACTGGGAACGGATGCTGTCGCTGGACGGCAACACCGCGCCCTACCTGCAGTACGCGTACTCCCGGATCCGGTCGATCTTCCGCCGGGCCGGGGTGGCGGCCCGGCCGGACGCGGGCGTGTCCCTGGCCGAGCCGGCGGAGCGGGCGCTGGCGTTCGAGCTGGTCGGCTTCGGCGGGGTGATCGCCGAGGTGGAGCGGAGCCTGGAGTTCCACCATCTGGCCGGCTACCTGTACCGGCTGGCCAGCGCGTTCAGCGCCTTTTACGAGCGCTGCCCGGTGCTGCGGGCCGACGAGCCGGTGCGGGACAGCCGACTGGTGCTCTGCGACCTCACGGCGCGGGTGCTCCGGCAGGGCCTCGACCTGCTCGGCATCCGTACGCCGGAGCGGATGTGATCGCGGATAGCGGTGAATGGCCGACGCGGGACCGGGCACATGACGTTGTATGAACGGCGTGCGCAACGAGGCGGTGATGCCGGTCCTGGACGACCTCGACGAGGTCGTCGACCTGCTCCGGAAGACCGGACCGGATGAGGACCTGTACGTGCGGTGGTCGCGGGGACCGGAAGCGGACCTGGCGAGCGGGTGCGGGTCCGAACAGTCCAGCAAGGACGGGCTGACCGGCATCGAACTGCCCGGCCTCTCGGCCAACCCGCTCGCCGTCGAGTCCTGGTGGGGCGACCGCCCGCTGCGCCTCTGGGTTGCCCGCCGGCTCTACGACTACCGCCACCTGCGGGAGCTGCGGGGCCCCGGCGTACGGCCGTGGGTGCTGGTCGGGGAGTCCTGTGGCCGCGGGCCGGACAACGAACCGCTGGTCCGCTGCCACCGCCCGGTGGCCTGGGTGTCGGAGCGGGCGCTGCGCGAGGCGGACCGGGCGGTGGAGGAACAGGCGTCCCCGGAGTGGGGGCCGCTGCACCGGACGGATTGACCCTGCTCCGCAGATCCCAGCGGCGGCGGCGCCGGCACGGTGGCCGGCACCGCCGCTGCGGGCGTCACGTGGTGGTCGACTTCGGGGTGGTCTTGGAGTCGAGCCAGGTGTTGATCAGCTTGGTGAAGTTCCGGCCGGTCTGCTTGTTGACGAACGCGATGAACGAGGCCCGGTCCTGCTGGGTGTTCCGGTGCTCCTGGGCCCAGGCCCGGGCGAGCGCGAAGAACTTCTTGTCGCCGAGCGCGTTGTGGAGCTCCCGCAGCATGGCCTCCGGGCAGAGGTAGACGTTGCCTTCGGCGAAGTTCTTCGGGTTCGGCTTGCCGGGCGGGCCGAGCTTCGCCCGCAGCTTCGCGTCGGCCTGACGCAGGTAGCTGTCCAAGCTGGCGTCGCTCAGGTGCAGGGTCTCCTGGATGTAGAGGTCCTGGGCGTACGTGGCCCAGCCCTCGTTGAGCCAGAGGTCGCGCCACGTGGTCGGCGTGACGGAGTCGCCGAACCACTGGTGGGCGTACTCGTGCAGCAGGTCGGTGCCCCAGCGGTCGCGTCGGGCCTTGGTGTTGTCGATCTTGCGGCCCATGGTGATCATCTGCTGGGTCTCCATGCCGGACTCGGAGTCCACCACCACGACGCCGCCGCTCGGGAACGGGTACGGCCCGAACCGCTTTTCCAGCCAGGCGATGTACTGCGGCGACTTCTTCAGGTACGGCAGCAGCTTGTCGTCGGTGCCCTTGCGGTACCAGTAGGTCAGCGGGATGCCGCGCGGCCCCTTGGCCGTCAGCTTCTGGTACTTCCCGACGGCGAGTGTGGTCAGGTACGTCGCCACCGGGTCGGCGCTGCGGTAGGTGAACGTGGTCCCGGACTGTGCGGCCGGCGTGCCGTTGGCGATCGCGGACCAGCCCGGCGGGACGGTCACCTCGATGTCGTAGAGCGCCTCGTCCGAGGGCTGGTCGTTCGCCGGGTACCAGGTGAATGCCCCGAACGGCTCCTGCATCGTCCAGAGGCCGCCTTCCTTGGTGATGGTCAGCCCCAGGTCCTCCACGTCGCTGCGGTGCGACGGCATCGGGGTGGCCTTCGGCCGGCCGTGGTACTTCACCACCAGGGTCACCGGCTTGTCCGCGGTGACCGGAGCGGTGACGGTCAGCTTCTCCTTCGCCACCGTGCCGGTGACGGTCGCGCCGTCCAGCGTCACCCCGTCGAGCTGGTAGGGCATGAAGTCAAGGGTGAGGGCGGCCGCGTCCCTGGTCGGCCGGATCCGCAGGGTGGCGGTGCCGGTCAACGTCTTCGTGGTCGGCGCCCACTCGAGCGCCAGGCCGTAGTGCAGGACGTCCAGCGCGGCGGTGCCTCGGGCGGGATAGATCGGGTCGGCAACCGGCGTCGACCGTCCGGCCTGCCAGACCGTGTAGTCGATCGCGGGCGCGGTCGGGCTCGGGGTGGCCGAGACGGACGAGGAAGGACCGGCGGCCGGGGTGCCCGGGTCGGACGTGCACCCGACCACGAGCAGGGGTGGCAGGAGCAGGGTGAGAAGTACGGGGTGACGCATCAGCGCACCGTACGACAGGGATCGCTTTTCGTGGGGTACACCGTTCCGGCCCGCGCCCGCGGGCCGGCCGGTCGGGCGGCGATGAGACGGTCGTCCGGTTTCGCCGCGCGTTCACAAGCCGATGATCCAGCGCACCAGCTGGATGACCCCCTGGATCACACCGAGGAGCAGCGGCAGCAGCGCCAACGCGGCGAACAGGCGGGCGAAGAACCGGCGCCGCGGTGTCCAGCCGTCACCCATCCGGCCCAGCATCGCCATCTGTGACTCGAACAGGTACGGGCTCGGGTGATCGCTGGTCATGTACTCCAGCGGATCATCGTCGCGCTGCGGTTCCCGCCGGTACGCCATCACCACATCGTGCACCGCCAGGTCAACTCGGTGCTGTCGTGACCAGCTCCTGCACGGCTTGAGCGAGCTGCGCATCAAGCGTGATGAACGCGTCGGCTTGGAGCTGGGTCAGGGCGATGTACTCGGCATGGTCATCTCACCGCGGCGAACTGCCTGGTAGAGCAGCGACAGCACCTGTGAGCGATGAAGCGTCGGAGCCAGGATCTGGTGCGCATCGGGGATGACGGCCTCGTCGCGGGCCAATCGCAGGGCCACGTCCGGCCCGATCACGTACCTGGTCACCGTGTCCATTCCCTCCGCGACCCACCGCCCTGCTCCCCCTGGACGTTCGGTCCTGAGCGGTCATGATCGCCGTCTACCATGCCCCCGTGAACCGCACCCTCCCCGCCATCCTGCTGGCCTGCGCACTGCTCCTCGCCGGCTGTACCGACGAGAAGCCGGCGGCAAGCCGGCCCAGCCCGGACCAGTACAGCCGCAGCGGCTGTCGCGGAGTGGCATACGAGGTGGAGAGGAACAGCCACTTCTGGGCTGGGAGCGCCACCGCCGGGACCCGGGCCAGCGGTTCGTCGGACCCCGATGTCAGGGCCGCCGGCCTGGAGCTGGCAAAGGTCGCCAAGGAGGCCGGCGAGCTGGACGTGAGCAGCCACGGCAAGGCGGACATGACACAGGCCGAGGCCCGGATCGCCGAGGCTCAGCAGAAGCTGATGACGGCCTGCCGTGGACTGCTGGGCGAACCGCCCTGGTCCTGACCGCCCGTCGGGCCCGCTCAACTCCGTCCTGTACGAGGCAGCGTGAGGGGGCCCCTTTCGGCTCAGGCGAAGTCGAACACGAGCGGGAAGGCGAGGACCACTGCCCAGGCCCAGATCGCATACACGATCACGTAACGGGTCTGCCAATGCTCCAGACGGGCGAAGGGCATGCGGCCACGCAGGAAGCCGAGGAACAGCCAGGCCGACCACGTCAGGTTGGCGAGCAGGATGACGTTCTCGCCCAATGCCGCGGTCTTGTTGGGGCTGAAGCCCCACTCGGTGATCCGGCCGGTGATCGCCACCAGCACCATGACGTCGATGATCAGAGCGCTGACGACCAGCGCGAGCTGCAAGCGGTCGAAAAGGCCGGGCCGGGCCGCCAGGTCGCGGGCGGAGATGGCGTACAACAGCAGGCCCAGCACGATGACGAGCAGCAGGTCGAAGAGGATCAGTACGTCGCGCTCGACGTCGATGCCGTTGTTGGTCCAGATGACGGCGGCCAGAAAGGCCAGCAGCGTGGCGGCGAACAGCGGTGTGAAGACACGGGTCAGCACCGGCGCCATGTTCTCGATGACGCTCTGCTTGGCCTCCACCAGCCATGCCGACACGATGACCGCGGCCACGGCGCCGCACGGCAGCAGCCACGATTGGATGAATCCTTCGGCGTCGAGGCCGATGGCCCCGAAGGTATTCGCCGTGAAGGCCATGAGCACGCCGCCGCCCAGTCCGAGGAGGGCGAAGTAGATCAGCCACTCCCCGGTGAACCGGATGAAGTCCATCCGCCGCCGGTCTGAACGCCAGTCACCGCCCACGTAGGCGACGCCGACCACCAGCCACAACGCGAGCGGCAGGTGGATCGCCGTGAGCACGATGCTCTGCGAGTCATCGGCCAGCGGATACGCGTTCGCGGCGAGCGCGCCGAGAACGAACAGCGACGCCAGCACCCCGATCACGCGCACACCGACCCGGCGCTGCCAGGCGAAGTACGCGGCCAGTGCCGGAAGCGCGAAGAGGCTGGCGTTGCGCGCGTAGAAGCCGGCGTCGTCCCCTGACAGGTCGAGCCCGAACAAGCCCGGCACCTTGATCGCGAGCGCCGCGACGGCCGCGCACAGCACCATGACCAACAGCTCCCGACGAGATCGGGCGGCGGTGGGCGCGTCCGGCTCCCCAGGCAGCACAAGCTGCTTCCACAGCCGCTCGGAATGCTCGCGAGCGAACTCCCGCGACAGCTCGTCGAGGCTGCCCATGCGTTTGACAGCGATGAGGAACGCCTCGTCGTTGCGCAGGCCGCTCTCGCTCAGCTCGGTGATCCGGCTGCGGAGGTGGTCTTCCAGCTCCTCGGCATCGGTGTGCTGCAGCTCCCGCCGGCGCTGCATGTAGGCCCGCCACTCGGCGATCTGGCCCTCAAGATCGTTGTCGCGGTCGACGGTCATCGTCCCGCCTCCCATGCCGGTGCCATGATTGGCTTGATGGAGTTTGTCGTGCTCCAGATGCCCCGCAGGGCGTCGACGACCGTGGCCCACTGGCGGCGCTGCTCGGCGAGCTCCGCCCGACCCTGGTCGGTGATGCGGTAGTACTTGCGGCGGCGCCCCCCGGGCGGCGTCTCCCAGGCCGACTCGACGTGACCGAGCCGCTCCAAGCGGTGCAGCAGTGGGTAGAGCAGGCCGTCGGTCCACTCCAGCTGCCCGCCCGACAGTTCGTTGACCTGCTTGAGGATGGCGTAGCCGTAGCTCTCCCCCTCGGCGAGGATCCCCAGCACGAGCGGCGTCGCCGAGGCCGCGACCAGGTCCTTGGTGATGTGCATCCGACCACCTAACCCTAGAACTGCCATGCATAGTAGTTCTAGGTGTCACGGTCGCACAATCCCACTCCTGAGCCAGCCGGACTCGAGAAGTTGTGTCGGTGCCCGCTGAGAGGCTGCGGCTCACGGCTACTTGGAAACAGTTCGAGAGCGAGGCGCCCGAGCTCGCAGCACTGATCGGGACTCGGTTCGAGGCGGCTGAGACCCACGTCCCCGCAACGCTTCGTCAGGATTCCCCGAGATCTGCCGACAAGACGCACTCCTCATCGTGACCGAGGACCGGATCGATCGTCGAGGAGCGACCATCGTAGCGAAGTCCTCTGGACAGCAGTCGTGCGCGTCGTAGAAACCGACAGCGGCTGGTTGCTCTACTACGGCTCCCGCCACGCAATCTCGGTGCCCAAGGACGCCTTGAACGAAGACCAGGAGGCGCAGTTCCGTGCTCTCCTCGGCACACGTAGTCCCGTAGCTGCCTGAGCTGGTGGCGGAACAACCTTGGCCCCCTCCGGGGAGCCTGGTAGCCCTTGCGGTGCCCGACGAGGAGATCAGCGGCGGCATCTCTGAGGAGCGCCCGGGTTCGGGGCGGAGCCCCGAGGTCCTCTAAGTTCTGGTCGTCCCTGAGCGTGCCCGACCGGAGGTCGCCAGCAGGCCGGGGGCGGGCGGGCGCGGGCCGCTTTGCGCGCCGCCTTGATCGCGATCATGAAAGACGTGTACGAGCATCTGATGGAAGGCGATCGCCGCTCGGCTGCGGAGGCCATGTCCCACGCCATGTTCGGCCAATGAGGCGGCCGGTCGCTCCCAGCTTGGCTCCCACGGCCGAGAACCGGCTCGGGATGGATACGAGGAAGCCCCCGACCCCGCCATTCCGGCTGGTCGGGGGCTCCTCCCTGCGATGCGCGCCCGAAGGGACTCGAACCCCTAACCTTCTGATCCGTAGGAGAGTCGGGCACCGACTCGCACCCTGCTCATCTCGCCGCCAGGTCGTGACCGGCGTTCAGACGGTGGCGGTCGTTGGCCTCGCGCTGGGGTCAGGACTTGGCTGTACGAATGGCTGTACCGGTCGCACGGCGAGCATCTGTCTGTCTAGTCGGCTTGATCGTCGCGCGGGATGGACACGAAGCCGTCGTTCCACTGGTCCTGGTCGACGGTGTAGCCGTCGATGTAGAAGCAGTCGGGCTCGTCGCGGAAGCCAGGCAGCTTCCTGGCTCGTTGTATCCGGTCCTCCGCTCGGGCCTCAGACGAGTACGCCCCCAGAATCTTGAGATCGTCACCGTCTTCCTCGTCCCAGACCAACTCGCCGGCTTCGTCTCGATGCGTTGTCGGTCGCCCGTCGAGCCACCGAGCGTGGCGGACGTGCCAGAGCAAGAAGACCTCCATGCAGCCGGACGCTACCCGTTGCCGCTCTACTGCCACCGGGGGGCGTGTTCATCCCCGGAAACGGCGAAGCCACCTGACGGAATCGGACCGTCGACCTACGCATTACGAGATCAAATTGCCCGTCCCGCCGACCCGGACACATGGCGTCCGAGCAGCGGAAACGCCTCTCGACATCTCACACCACTCCCCCGTCCGTCGACCTCTTGCGGACCAAATGCGGACCGCCACGGCTGAGAGGGTCAAGCGCGAATCACCCGGCCTACAGTCCACCTCCGATCCGGCTACTTCTCCTCGGTCACCCGGAACGGCACGGAGCCGATGGGAAGCAGCGTCACTTCCAGGTCATTGAAGATCAAGGTGAGGTTGTGTCCGTTCATCTCAATGCGAACCTCGTGGAAGTCGATCCCGACCCGCTCGGCCCACTCCTGGGCGCGCCGCGAGTCGGCAATCCGCTGCGCTCCGGGGTAGAGGGCCTGCCATCTCACCGCCCACACGTAGCCATCAAGATCCGGCCCGCTCTCCGGGTCCGTCAGGCCCTCGTCCAAGGATTCGCGCCGGGTAGCCGGGCTCAAGGCCGTGGTCGCCTCGGCGACGACGCAGCACTTGAAGAGGTAACGGAGGTGCGCCGGCTGGATGCCCGTCTTCGGATCGGCGGTCACGTAGACGACGACCTCGTAGTCGCGCATGTAGTCGGTGTAGGCGTGGTACACCACCGCTTGGTCGAAGACTTCGTCCAAGGCCCGGTCCAACCGGCTGATCTCCACGCCGCCCGTTCTACCAGCATCGCACGGGCCTTGGGATTAGAAGAAGATCGAAGCGGCCTGGTAGGCGAGCATCGGTCCTGCTCGCGCCGTCGGTCGGTGTCGGCCAGCGTCGGTGTCGGCCGGCAGCCTTGGCTGTACGGATGGCTGTACGGCAACGTGTGTCAGGACTCGTCGGCGTTGGTGTCCGAGACATGCCCCGCTTGCGGAACTCCCCCCTCGACCAGAGCACGAACGTGTTGTCCAACGCCCCGATACCGGGCCACCGCCCGTGACAGACCGTCGTCCTGCACCGCCTGGTCCACCTCATAATCCACGGCGGGCATCCCGGTCTCGGCCTCCACGATCCGGGCAAGGGCGTACGCCGTCGCGATGGCGCCATGCGCGCTGGCTGCAGTCGCTGTGTACCAGTAGGGGAGTTCGATGGAAGCGGAATTGCCCTCGTACCACAGTTGCATCGCCGGGTCTTTCAGCCACAGCTCAAGGTGCGTCGGATACCGATCTTCCTCAGCAGCGCCGATCTCCTGCCGAGCCCGCGAGACGATCCGTCGCCAGGCAGCTTCCTGCTTGTCCGTGAGTTGAAGTGGTGGCAGCTCGTCGCCCAGGCGATCATCGTCCTGACCTGGCACGAGAAAGCCGATCTCGTAACCCATCCTGGGACAGTAAGTTGCGACGCCCAAGCCTAAGCATGTGGGTAGGAAGTTTCGACGCTGCTGGCGTAGCCAGGAAACGCTCCGCCCCGGAAAGGATCTCCTCGTCGGGCAGTCGCCAGACCGTCCAGCCTCCCCGGACGGGGACAAGGTGGAGCGCCATACCTGCCGAACGACCTTGCCCCGTCCGGGGAGGCTGGTAGCCCTTGTGGTGCCCGGCGAGGTGATCCGCGGCTGATCTCTGAGGAGGGCCGGGGTTCGGGGCGGAGCCCCGAGGTCTTCAGATCGTGTCGTCCGTCAGCGTGGCCGGCCGGCCCGGCCGATGCCGGCCGAAGGTCGCCAGCAGGCCGGGGCCGGGCCGGCGCGGCCCGCTTGCGGGCCGCCTTGATCTGATAGAGCGGAATTCGGCAATGCAATGCGGTCTGGGCGGTCTGGGCCGTGTCCCGTCACGTGACGTGCTTGGCACTCGCGGCCCACCAGACGCTTGACATGATCTTCAAGACGCATCGCGGAGGGCTCACAGTCCGCGACAGGGCCGCGCTCATCGCGGCAGTCGATTGCGCCGATGAGAAAACGTTTTTCGATCACGACGGGCGAGTGACGGAACCGAAAAGGCCGGCCGAGTCGGCAATGCGTAGCAGCCCTGTGCGCAGCGCCGCGGCCTGGGCAGTGTCGAAGCCCGCAAGCATTTCCTCGTCGGTCTCCCGTGCCAGCGCCACGGCACGTCGCCGCAGCCGCCGGCCCTTCGTGGTCAGCTCGATCAGCTGCCGGCGGCGGTCGGTCGAGTCGCGAACCCGCCGTACCGCCTCGGCCTGCTCCAACTCGTCGAGCATGTCCACCACGACGCTTGGCGTCACGCCGATAGCGTGGGCCAGTTCGAGTTGTGCCTTTGGCGCGTGGGCAAGCAGCTCGAGTAGCGCGCAGTGTCGGGGACGCAGGCCGAGCGGGGCCAGCCGAGCGGCGAACCGTCCGCTGGCCACCTGTCCGAGCTTGCCCAGCAGGAACGCGAGCGTCTGGGTTACCGACTCTTCCGTCGCCACGTACCCCATGCTAGCTTGACCAAATGATTCGGCAGCCGAACCATATGGCATCCTCACGAAAAGTCCGAACGTTCTCCGGACTCGTCGCGGTGCTCACCGTGCTCTCCTCCGGCTACTTCACCGTGTCCGGACTGGTGCGCCCCGGCGCACTCGTATCCGGTGGCGAGGCCGCAGCCGCCAGGACGTACGCTGCCTACCTCGCAGCCCGCAGTATCGTGCTGTTGGGCGCGTTGATGTGGCTACTGGTGGTTCGGGCCTGGCGCGCATTGGGACTGCTGCTCGGGCTCAATGGCGCCGTGCAACTCATCGACGCCGCAATCGGCGCCGCCCACCACCAGATCGCACAAACAGTGGGACCAATCTGTTTCGCCGTGGCACTGTTCATCGCGGCTCGCAAACTCGGCGCACTCACACTGACACCCGGACAACCGGCCGGCCCAGCCGACCACTCGAGCCCAGTTTCATGTCAGTGCGCCGTCACTGTCCCTCGGTTGTGACCGACTGTGACCAGGATGATCGACCAACCAAGGCCGGCTGAATGCATGTGCAGGGACGGATTTGTCAAGCATGTGGTGGGACTCGACAGCGGACTAGACAGCGGACCTTGTTCAGCCGTAGTGGCGCAGCTGCGTCCAGGTTTGGCCCCACGGCTGGCGTGGCCCGGTGCAGAGGTAGACGTGCCCGCCCCACTCCTGGTTATCGACACCGTAGGGATTGCTTACCGTCGCCACCGCACGCACGCTGGTGAACAGCTGCCCGAGCCGGATCGCGTAGTCGGTCCCGTCGATCGGGCCGGGTGTCACCGCGATCACCGTAGTCGCGTCCGGATCGCCAGGCCCCCACCACGAGTACGAGTTGTGCCCGCTTACCGCCGCAGGCATGCCGCTACCGCGGTCGAACGTGTCGATTGCCCCGGCCTCACCGTAGTTTTCGGTGTAGATCACGGTTCGGGACCGCTGGTCGGCAGGTAGCGACGACCAGACGCCACGGACGGTGGCGGCCAACTGCGGCCAGCCGACGGTCTCACTCAGCGTCTGATTGACCCGGTACGTCCAGTTGATCTGAGTCGGCGGCAGCACCGGCACCACCAGCGGCAGCGCCGCCAGCGTAGTAAGCGCGGTCCCGATCCCGAGGATCCACGCCCGTCGCTTCCGTGCGCCCAGCCAGCCGTCCAGCGCGACGGCCCCGGCGGCGAGCAGGTAGATGTAGGCCCCAGCGACGTAGTAGATCTTCGCCCCGGAAATGAGCGCGAACAACACGAACAGGATCGCGTACGCCCACACCAGCCCGCGCAGCACCGACTGCCGCGACCGCCACAGGTGCCGCAGCCCGACCACCCACACCCACACCATCGCCAACGACACCATCAGCAACTGCCCGACGACGAAGTTCGCGATCTGGCCTGCACCGCCGTTCTCCTGGTTGAGCGCCTGACTCATCGGGATCGTCGCCCAGCCGTGGCGGGCCTGCCACCACAGGTCGGGCAGCGCGAAGGCCACCGCGATCGCGAACCCAGCGGCGAACCAAAGGTTCATGATCAGACGCCGACCACCGGCCAACAGCGTCCCGGCCACGAGCGCCACGGCGAAGAAACCGATGCTGTGCTTATTGGCCAGGCCGACACCGAGAACCACGCCGGCGGCCAGCCACCACCGGGTATCGTCGGTCCGCCCGACCCGGATAGCGACGAGCGCGAGCGCCGCCCAGGCCGGGATGTCGAACGCGGTCGGCCCCATCAGATGTGCCGCGGCGGCCAGCACCGGCATGGACGCGGTCGCCCACGCGGCCATCAACTGCGCCCGGCGCCCGCCGCCGAGCTCCCGCGCGATCAGCCCACCGAGCATGACCGTCACCCACCCGGCCAACGCCGCCCACACACGCAAACCGATCACCGACGGACCAAACAGCCCCAGCGAAATCCGCGCCAGCAGCGGTACCAGCACGGGCTGGTCGACGTAGCCGGCCTGCAGATGGCGGGCGCAGTCGAGAAAGTACAACTCGTCGCGGTGAAACCCATACCGCGCGGACAGCGCCATCAGCACCGCAAACACGACCGCCCCGATGACCACCACCCCAGCGTGCAGCGGCGCCACCCCGGCACACCCGGTCGCATCCCGGCCCGCCACAAGCGGTCGACGACCGTTGAGTGTTGGCACGAGCTCAAGTTAGTGGGTCGGGACAAGCCAGTGAGTTCGGGTACCCCGGCCCCAGCGCCAAGCTGGTCCGGCCTCTGCCGGTGCCGGCGGTGCCGGAGTTCACCGCCCTACCGGTCGGGCCGCAGGAAGACGGCGACGGCTACCCGCTGCGCCTGTTCGGCACTCAGGTCCTGGTCGTGGGCGGTCCTCACCACCGGCCCGGCCCCGGCTGCGCCGGGCGAGGAAGCCACCCAGCCGGCCCGGCCAGTGGAGGCGACCGCCCCTCGCGTCCGTCAAGCCCCGTCGCCGGTCGCCTCGCCTGCTGTCCCTGAGCCGGTCGCCCTGGTCCCGGCTGAGCCGACCCGCCCGACCCCGCTGGCTCCGGTCTCGCCGGCCGCGTTCACCCGCCGCAACGGCGTCCCGCTGGTCAGGGAGGTGACCCGATGAGCGACGCCATCGCCTCCGGCCTGCTCCTGGTCGGCGCTCTGGTCCTGTTCTGACGGTCTCGGACTGCGACCTGCTGTGGAAAGCAAAGCGCGACGCGGGCTACAGCACCAACAGCGTGCGGATCATGCGGACGGTGCTGCGGAAGGCGTTGGGGCAAGCCGAGCGGGAGGGCCTGGTTCCGCGGAACATCGCTGGGCCGTCGGCGGCTCCTCGCGTGGTCGCCAAGGAGGGGCGCACGCTGACCCCCGAGCAGGCGCGGACCCTGTTGGCCGAAGTTCGGGGTGAACGCAAGGAAGCCCTGGTGACGATCATGCTTGCCTACGGTCTGCGGCGGGGTGAAGCGCTCGGGCTGCGGTGGGATCGACTCGACCGGACGGCCGGCACGCTTCTGGTGTCGCACAGCGTCAAGCGGATCAAGGAGCGCGACCCGGCCAGGACTGGCCGGCGGACGTGCCTGGTGGTCAGCGAACTCAAGACCCGGCGCTCCCGACGAACGCTCTACCTCACGCCGCAGCTGGTGGAGCTGCTACGGCGGCACCGGGCTCGGCAGGCTGAGGAACGACTGGCGGCCGGTGAGACGTGGCAGGATCACGGATTGGTCTTTCCCAGCGAGGTCGGCACACCGCTCGATCCTGACAACTTCTCGCACCGGCTCTCTGCCCTGTGCAAGCGGGCCGGCCTAGGTCACTGGCACCCGCATGAACTGCGCCATTCCGGGGCGTCCCTGATGCTCGCCCAGGGCACGCCGCTGCATATGGTTTCCGAGGTGCTGGGGCACACCTCAATCGCGATCACCAAGGATGTATACGGACACCTGATGGAGGGTGATCGTCGATTGGCTGCGGAGGCGATGTCCCGTGCGCTGTTCGGGAACTGAGGGACCGGTGGCTCCCAGCGTGGCTCCCAGGACCCCCCGCACGCTGATGCCGGCGGACACGAAAATGCCCCCGACCTCGCCGTTTTGGCTGGTCGGGGGCATTCCCTCACTTTGTGCGCCCGAAGGGATTCGAACCCCTAACCTTCTGATCCGTAGGAGCGTCCGAGGTTGGCTCCTTCCCCGCTCGCCTCGTCCGCAGGTGCGGGCCGATGTTCTCGTGATGGCGCTCGGTGGCGTCGCACTGGGGTCAAGCGGGGGTCACCTGCCGGCGCGTCACGGCAAGTTCGGCAGTACCAACAGCCATGTGCGGACACGCTCAGCATCCGGCCCGGCGGGCAACTGATCAACAAGCGGCGCGAGCGGGGCAAGGAGGTTCTTGTGGCGGCGAAGACGCAGGATCTGCTCGACCGGCAGCGTCCGCCAGCGGTCAGCCAACTCGCCCGCCTCGGCGGGCGTCAGCGTCACGGCCGCCAGGACGCGTCGGACCAGCGCGGCCCGCTCCCACTTCTCGTCACCCGGCACCGACCCGAGTTCCTGGATCAGCAGGCTACGCAGATTGAATCCGTCGGCAGCTGCGCTCCAGCGGTCGTAACCGGCGAACTGCTCGGCGCGGTCGGTCAGCGACAACGCCACCTCGGCCCATTCCCGGCGCGCCTCTGCGGTCAAGGTCCGGTCGTAGGCGTGGCGCTCCGCAATCGATCGCGTCCTGAGCCACCAGTTGACCGATCGGGGTGCGTTGTCCTCGGTCAAGGTGCTCATCCATTGGCGGACACGGGCACTCGACCAAGCATCCATGTCACCGGCGAGATCCTGGTGCGACATCCGCTCAGTGTGCCCCGGCCTCGCTACGGCCAGGACTGGCGTCAGGAACTCGCAGCTTGGGAATCGAACAAGATCGGATCCGGGCACCGCCTTCCCGTTATCAGCTGTGGCAGCCAAGATCCTCCCCGCCAGGCAGAAAGCTGATCTCAATCTCAATCTTGCCGTAGGTGTGCGGACCCGGCGGGAATCGCCCGTACACCAGCAGCAGACGCACCTGCTGCCCGCTCGTCTCCCGGTCGGCGCACAACCGATCTGCCGGATCTGGACCCGGCACGATCCTCCAACGACCCGCCATTAGCAAGGTGCGATAGTGGTCGATGGCGGCATCCATTGAGGTGCCGGGCGGCAAGCTGATGGCCGCCGAAATGCGCCCCCAATCGTCGCTTTCGCCCCCGCACGGGGCCTGATCGATACGGTCGAGGGTGGTGCCCGGGGGAGGAGAGGTCAGCACTCGGTCTCGCGCCAACTGCTCGGCCAACCGGTGATCGGCATCCGTGCACTCGGTCTCACGAGCGCCCGGGCTCTTAATCGGCTCGGCGAGTTGCAGAATCGCTAGACCAGACAGCACCAGAACACCGACCACCACCGAGCTGACTACGGCGGTGCGGGCAAAGACTCGCTGGGGCACCGGGCGAGGGTAGGACAGGTAAGTCGTGCCAGCGGTCCTGGGAGGATCTCCTCGTCGGGCAGTCGTAGACCGTCCAGCCTCCCGGGACGGGGACAAGGTGGAGCGCCCTACCGGACGAGTCTCAATGGCGGTCGTCAAGGGCCGGTGTGGCGACCGAAGGATTATGAGATCAAGTTGGCTACCCCGAACCACCTGCACGGACTGCGGTCTAGCAGCGGAAAGTGCTCTCGACATCTCACACCGCTGCCCTGCCATCCGTCGCCCTCTTGCGGACTGAATGCGGACTGCCAGGACCAGGAGGTGGACTTGGGGCTAGAACGAAGATCTCGCGTGGCCGGTCGCAGCCGAAGCCGCCACTCAGGCCGTCGGCCAGTGTCGGGCATGATGGCGTTTGCTGGCGTCCTTCGCTGTACGGATGGCTGTATCGCCCGCGAGGTTGTCGTGTCTACGCTCCCCGCGTGTCGGTGAATCTTGCCCGGGTCCTCGCCCTGCCCTTCGGGTTGCTGGCGTTCGCGCTGCGGTTGGCGGCAATGTTTTGGGTGATGCCTCTGACCTGGCACACGCGGTCGGCCGATGCGGGTCTGCTGGTCTGGCTCACCGCTCTCGCGGCCAGCGCGTTGGCTCCCGTCGGCTTGTATCTCTTGCTCACAAGGCCCGTACCGCGTCGTCCCGCGTCGTTCCAGCTCGACGACCGACACGGCGGCTTCGTCGCTCCTGCCTCCCCGCACGAACTCGGCCCCCTAGTCATCGTCGTGCTGTGGGTCGCGCCGGGTTCAATGGTGACCGAACGAGTGCCCAATGGAGACGGCTTGCGCTTCGCTCAGTTCGACTACGCTACGTTGGTGTCGGCCGCCGTGGTGGCCCTACTCTTCGTGCCCGCCGTGGTGCTGCTGCTCGTGAATCGACCGCGACTAGCGCTGGATCCGGACGGGATCACGGTGCAGCGGATGACCTCCCGCCGGAGAATCGGCTGGAATGAGTTGGCCCCCGGCGGGCCGCCGCCCCCCACGGCCCGGAAAGCCCGCTACCTGACGCTCTACCGCACGACCGGCCCCACACCGGGCCGTTACCCGAGACCCGAACAACTGCCCGTGGGCTGGTTGCACGCGGATCCCGCATTCCTCGCGAACACTATCCGCCATTACGTGGAACAGCCCGCACAACGACACAACATCGGCACCGAACACGAACTGGCCAGGCTGCGCTCCCAGCTCGGTAGTCAAGGACGGTGACCAACCCCTGCGCACTGGTACTGACTGTCAGCTTGGGAATCTCACAAGATCGGCTCGGAGCGTGGCGGTACGCCTGTTCAACGCGCTCTCAAGTGGCCTGGTTTGGCCCCCGGTGACACCACGTTGTGGCCCGTGGATGGCCCGGCGGGTCCTGTGATCCGTAGAGGCCTGCAACGTCGGCTCCTCTCGCGTCCACCTCACCGTCAGGCCCGCGCCGATGTTCTCCTGATGGCGCTTGCTTGCGCCGCGCTGGGGTCACTACCGAGGTAGACGAGGCCAGGCAACCTAATGGCATACTCCCGAGCATGGCGCGGGGGTTCGAAGAGGACGAGGGGTGGTGGGCTGTTGGCGCTCACCTGTTCGTCGTCTGCGCGGTCGGTGGCGCGGCCACCTGGTTAGCCAGCGTCGTGCTCGCGGTTCCTTTCGTGAAGTCGAACCTGCCGCTTGTTGTTGGTCTCCTGGTTGGCGTTCCGCTCGGTCACCGAATATTTTACGGACTGCGTGATCGCTACCTCCGTCGTCACCGGTCATCGCCGGTCGACAGACCGTAACTGGCAGCTTCGCGTGGCGACCCCTGCCTTGCAAAGATCGCGACTGCTGTCGGCCAGCGTGGACCATCGCCGCTGACCTGCTCGACTCGTCGGCTACGGTCGCTCGCCACCTGTGCACGTCGGCCGGCTTGGCTGTACGGATGGCTGTACAAGGCCCACAGTGACGAGTGCCATGATGGCCCGCGTGGGCTCGGAGGACATCACCGTCGATCGGCAGTTCAACGGGTTTCGGCAAGTCTGGAGCCAGCACCCGAACGGGGTGTTTCACGGGCCCTATGCCGTCTACTGGGAGAGCGGCCCGATCCTCTGCATGGAGGGCCAGTACGTCGATGGCTCCCAAGAAGGACTCTGGACGTACTGGGACCGCGATGGGCGCATCACGCACCAAGCGATCTTTAAGAACGACGCAGAGGCCAAGAGGCGTACCGCCCCACCGTGGCTCGGTGGGATGGCTGATCAACGGTAGGCACAAACCGTCAGTTTGGAAGAGCGCGCTCGACCGGCCGAGATGCCCGAAACGCCTGCGACCGGCGGCAGGGCTTAGTGCCGCTCGTGCCCGCTCATGACCGCTGTGCGCCACAGTTACTGGCCCGTGGACGGCCCATCACGGCCTGGTCTAGTCGAAGTCCATCGACTGCGAAAACTCCCACAGAACCCAGCCGAAGACGCCGAGGACGACGAGCAGGAGCAGGATGAGCAACAGGATGCCCGTGACCATTCTTGTGCGCGCCGTCGTCATGCTGTGCCTCTCGCGAGCGTCGCTGGACGAAGCTTCATGATCTCCCAAACCGCCCTGGGCATGCTGCCCTTGCAGGCTGTGCGACCGGCCGGCGCTGACCACCTAATCCGTAGCCTCGGCTGGGCCGTCCGGCTCGGTCCAGAAGGGTCGGCAACCACTGGCATCAGCGCTCTAGTCGTCCGCTGCAGCGTCGGTCCGTCCAGCGCCGTTGCTGTCACTCGTTGTTGTCACCCTGCTCGGACGGCAGCCAGCTCGGATGCCAGCCAGCTCCTTGTAGAGACTGCACCAGGGCGAGCGGTCCGGCACGCCTTGGGGACTGCTGATGGTTGGCCCTCTGCCGTTAGGTGCCGTTGCTAGCCTTCTGGGCGTGGGCGTAGACGTTGAGCTGATCAGGGTCGAACAGCTGGGCACGAGCCCTCGCCACCGCCGGGATTTTGAAGTAGCGGTAGTAGGTGACGTGCTATTCCGGTTCGCTGCCGTGCTTGAGCGCTCGCAGCACAACGGTAGGACTCCGATGTTGGACCGCATCGATCCATACGGGGTGCTGGAACTCACGCCCGCCGAGATGACTCAGTTCATCGGCGAATTGGATGTTCTCGTTGAGAACGTCCAGAACGTTGGCGAGCACCGGGTGCTCGACGCCATTCGTGGGCTTGCCGGGCGATGTCTCGTCGATTCAGACCTGCGTCTCCGATTCGTCGGCGACTAGGCCGTTCAGCGCCGGACCCTGCTGGGACTGCGACACACGGTTTAGGAAGTGTGGACACGAGCGAAAGCCGCTCGGCAGTGACCTGGCTTGACCTGCGTCGCCATGCTGGCTCGCACGTCCAGGAGCTGACCGCCGTTGACCCTCGGCACCCGCCCCATCGGGCACGCAGCGGGCACGGTGACCGAGGGGTTATGAGATCAAGACGAGCGACCCGGCGAGCTGGACGGTTGGGCTGCTAGGGCGCGTTTCAAATAGCGCTAGGCGTGCTCCACGGTGAGAGCCGTCTTGTGCCACCATGGCCGTCATGGAGCGTTCACCCATGCCTGGTGAGCCCGATCGGGCAAGGCTTCTGGCGGGCTCGCTGATCGTCAGCGTCCTCTTCGGCTGGGCCCTGGGTATGGCCCGGAGTCTCATATACGGCGACTCGGTCATCTACGAAGCGCTGTTCGGGGTGTTCGGCGGTCTCGTCACGGGCGTGGCCATCTATTTCGGCATTCTCAGGCGGCGACGCTACAGCCGTTCCTTCGATCCGGCCGACCGGGTCGTGACCGGGCCGCTGGACGCCGAGCCGCTGCCGTTTGTCTCACGCCGCTACCGAATGCCCTTCCCGGTGTGGGCGATCGCGACCGTGGCCGTCCTCATGTCCACGGGATTGGCGGTCGCTGCGTGGTTGATCGACGAACCGGGCTCGGTGAGAGCCGCCGGCTGGGCACTGTGCGCCATGGCGTGGGCGTTTTTGGTTTCGGTCGCCCTCAGCTATACGGACGTGTCCACCGACGGCATCGTCGTGCGGACGCTCACCGGTCGTCAGCGCATCGACTGGCCCGAGCTGGCCGAAGTTCGATGGGAACGCGAAGTCAACCGCGACGTGCTGGTGTTCCGCACCGTCGACGGCCGGGCGATCACGGCGGCCGGAGTCGGCGCCTCCCGCACGGGGACCGGCGAGCTACGGATGGCGCGCATGCGTAACGACATCGAAGACGCATGGACCGCCGCTGGCCATGCCCCGTAGGGCGTGTTTGCGGCCGCGTGGGAGGCCGCTGTCTGCTGGGACGACGAGTAAGCCGTCAAGCGGCTCGCCGAAGTCCGAGCAGTCTGAGCGGCTGTTCTCTATCTATGGATCGGTGGTCAGGCCTCCCGGACTAGCAGCGGAAACGGCTCTCGACATCTCTCACCGCTCCCCACCGTCCGTCGACCTCTTGCGGACTAGATGCGGACCGCTGCCCCTTTGCACGTTCATGCCGGGCCGATCCTCGTGGCTGTTGCTGGCGGATCGCGCTCAATCGGCCCGGACCGCGGCTTCTGGCCCTGCCCCATCCTGAGTCGCGCGCTGCCGTCGCCGCAGCAACACGGCTGGCACTAGGTAGCCCACACCGCCGACCGCCCACACTGCGGCAGATACCCAATGCCACGGCGTGGGGTCTCCGACGGCCACGACCACCCACCCGGCGGCCATGAAGAGCCAGACGCCTCCCATGATGAAACCCTGCTTCGGCGTCTTTACTGTCTGCCACCACGGGTTCTTGGCTGGCTTCATATTGGCGATCTTCGCACTCATCACGGGACCACGCCGCCCTGCCACGTACCGCTCCTCTGCCTGAAGCCCATCTCCGCCGTGAGTCCGCACATCGTGGAACGGGCCTGTTCCCCGGTGTCAACACAACGAACCACCGT
This sequence comes from Micromonospora globispora, assembly GCF_003857015.1. Taxonomy (GTDB): domain Bacteria; phylum Actinomycetota; class Actinomycetes; order Mycobacteriales; family Micromonosporaceae; genus Micromonospora; species Micromonospora globispora. Next base: position 25,001 of record NZ_QGGF01000361.1, read on the forward strand.
GTTGACACCGGGGAACAGGTCTGTTCGGCTCTGCCCGGACTCACGGTGGAGGTGGGCGGCCCCCATCTCTGTCGAAGATCCCCGCCGGAGGCATCGGTTCGTGTCCTTGGCGCAGTCTGCAACCGGCCGGCGCGCCGGCCGATGCCGGCGCTTGCGCCGCCAGCAGGCCGAGCGCGGCCGGCGCGGCCCGCTTGCGGGCCGCCTTGATCCATAAGAGAACAATTCGGCAGCGCGCGGGCCTCGGGAGCCTGTCCCCTCAGCAGTGCCCTCCGTCGACTGATACGCGACAGTCGTCCGGCAACTGATATGCGACACCCTCAGCGCGCTGATCGCGGCTAGATCGGTGCGCCTACGGGGAGAATCTGGAACGCTGACGCAGTGATCCTCTCCTCGATCGAGATCTCGCACGACGTCGAGGCCGTTCAGGTGCCGCAGTTGATGGAGCTGTTCGCCTCGACGTGGTGGGCGACCCGGCGCACGGAGAGCGAGACCTGCGGAATACTCGCCGGATCTGATGTCGTCGTGACGGCGATCGACCGAGCATCCGGGCGGCTGGTCGGCTTTGCCCGCGTGCTGACGGACGCGACGTACCTGGCCATCATCCTGGATGTCATCGTCGCACCCGATGTTCGAGGTGCGGGCGTCGGCGCGATGATCATAGAAGCTGCTCTGGGGCATCCCCGGGTTGCTGACGTCAAAAGCATCGAGCTGGTATGCCAGCCCGACCTGATCGCGTTCTACCGGCGGTGGGGCTTCACCGATCAGGTCGGCCAGTCCCGGCTGATGCGCAGAACCGCCGACCCGTCGCTCATCGGTGAGTCTTGACCACACCCGCGCTCAGCCTCGCGGCGACGTTCTGACGTCGGCATGTCCGTGCACTGACGGCACGCCGCCTTCCGGTAGCGCGCGGATCGCGGCATGACCGGATGTTTGGCGCTGCGGTGCGCCAGAACAATCGACGTCGCTTTCGGGCCCTGCAGGCCCATGGCGTGGTCATCGATGGTGCCGTCCGCGAGTTCCACGTCGACGAGGGCTGGGACGTTTGGGTAGGGATGTCCTCGCCGTCTCGTTGGTAGGGTACCGATCATGGACGGGGACGCGGAGGCGACAGCGCACCGGTTTGCTCCCGGCGATGTGGTCGTCCGGCGGGAGATCCTGCTCGGTGAGGTGTGGTTCGCGTTCCCGACGATCTGTGTCGAGGACTCCGACGACCTGCTCGCGCTTTACATCGCCAGTGGCACTCGGTTCGGTTTCCCGAAGGCCGGTGTCTTTCCCGCCGGACGTCACCCGTGGCTGGGGCGCCACGAGTTCTGGCGCGGGCACGGAAAGTTGATGTTGCATCGACCTGGTGAGGCGCACTCCATCGACGTCTTCTGGTCCGGCCCGGAACGGTCCTTCGCCGGCTGGTACTTCAACCTCCAGGATCCGTTTAGACGTACGGCCTGGGGCATCGACACGTTGGACCATGAGCTCGATCTTTGGTGGGCGGCGGGCTCGGACAGCTACGCATGGAAGGACGTCGAGGAGTTCGAGCAGCGCCTCATGGAGGGGCGTTACCCCGGCATGGCGGAGGCCATCCGCGCCGAGGGCCGCCGGATCGCCACCCTGCTTGACGCCGGACAGCGGTGGTGGGACGAGGCGTGGGCGTCCTGGCAACCGCACCCGGCTTGGCTACCGCCGGGCCTACGGGACGGGTGGGACGTCGCGCCTGTCACCGAGCACGTTCGCTTGTGACTCCGCCTCATTCGACGTGCCCGACGAAGGATAGGACGGCTGGATCTCCGAGGCGGCTACGACCGGCCGATCTGCGGCATGAGCGTGCCCATGGAGGTGGTCCGGGAGATGGAGAGCGAGTGCGTTCACTGAGGACAGTTATGGTAGCGCAGCCTGCTTGATGGTCCACGGCTCGCCAGCCGTCGCGAGTGGCGTGGCTGCCCGACCGATGAATTCGTCGCAGGCCGCCAGTCTTCACTTTCGAGAGCGGCGCCAGCCGAGCAGGATTTGGAGGAACCAGACGTATGACGCAGGTAGTCGTCAACATGACCGTGTCCCTGGACGGCTTTACGGCCGGCCGTAACGTCGGTGTGACGAGTCCACTCGGTGAGGGCGCCGAGCGCCTCCACGACTGGATCACACACACCGAGGGCAGTGATAGCCCTAACGCGGATGGGCAAGCCGTGCAGGAGATGTTCGCAACGACGGGCGCGTTTGTAATGGGCAGACGAACGTTCGACGTGGGCATCGATCTATGGGGCGACGACGGCGCCTTCGGCGTGCCGTGTTTCGTCGTCACTCATCGCGCCAGGGGAAGGCTCACCAAGGGCCCCACCACGTTTACCTTCGTCACAGACGGCGTGGATCAAGCAGTCAGGCAAGCGAGAACAGTGGCAGACGGCAAGAACGTCTGCGTCATGGGCGGGGCTAACATCGCACAGCAGTGCCTACGAGCAGGGCTCGTTGACCAGTTGCGGATCCAGTTGGCGCCAATCCTCATCGGCGCGGGCTCCCGCCTCTTCGATCATCCTGACCTCACACGGCTCGACCTTGAGCGAACCGGAGTTGTCAACGGCCCGATCGCCACCCACCTCGCCTTCCGTCTTGTCCGGCCGCAAGATCGCTGAGCCTCAACTGATCCGCCGGGGTCGGACGTTGCGACAGCCTGGTCGAACGCGCGCATTGCGGCATGTCCGGGTGTTGCCCCCCGGCTAATATGCTCGTCGTGGTTCCGCCATCGCTGATCGAGGCCGTGGGCGCGCCAATCCGACGCGTGCGACGCATCCACTACGTCTACGACGGACAAGCTGACACGAACTTCGGGCCAATCGAGCTGACCATCGGGGAGCGGCCGTTCCTGTTCGACAACGAAGCGGACGGAGAGTCACTCCGCGTCACCGAGACCGCGTGGAGCGATCCATTCTCCGAGCCATTGAGCGCGGAAAACCGGAAGTTCGTCCTGGAGTCCGGGAAGTGGACCGCGTTCGATGTGTCGATGCTTGGTCAGTGGGCAAAGCTCATCGACGAACCGCTGAGCGACGTCGAGGCAATCACGAACGATGCCGGCAAGACGACCGGGATTGTGCTTCGGACTAGCCACGGCGGTGCGCTCCGCTTGGGCGTCATGGCGGACGAATTGTTCGTTGACGGCCTAGTGACCCCTGACTGATCGCATCCGCTCATCGGCAGATCCGGATGCCGTCGGCGGTCCCGCTCAGTGGCGGTAGCGGAGGTCTGCAGCGCGCCTCGGCAGCGCGCGCCTGGTCAGAACTTGGGCTCGACCGGTGAGGGCAGCATGTCGGCCCACTTGCGTAGTACGTCGACGGCCTGGTCCCGGAGGGCTCCGTCGGCAACCTCTTCGCGCAGCGACCGGCGGTCGGCCGGTTGGGCGACCTCGCGGTAGAACTGGAGGTCTTCGAAGCCGTAGGTGGCTACGTCGTGGCTGCTGGCTCCGAAGATCAGGCGGGGGATGCGTGCCCAGTAGCAGGCCATGAGGCACATGGGGCATGGCTCGCTACTGGCGTACATGATTCCGTCTTCGAACAGGTGCCGCCCTAGGTTTCTGCCAGCGTGGCGCAGGGCCATGACCTCGGCGTGTGCGGTCGGGTCCCGCAGCTCGACAACGCTGCTGGTGCCTTCACCGACGACCTCTCCTGAGATGACGACGATGGCACCGAACGGGGTCTTTCCCTCGTCCTCCAGCGCGTGCCGTGAAATTTCGATGGCCCTCGCGAGGAACCGCTCATCTTGGGCGTCCAGTTGTGAGGTCATGGTCTTCCTCCTTGCCGCCCTGAGGTCTTGCCGCCGTTGGATCTGCGCTTGGGCCAGGGCTTGAGTGGGGTGACGAATCGGAGTTCGGTTCGGTCGGCCGGGTATTCGGCGTCGGAGACTTCGACGACTTTCTCGTTGGCGTCGAGGGAGATGCGTCGGCAGAGGATGAGGGGAACGCCGTCGGGCAGGCCCCAGAGTTGGGCCTCGGCGGTGGTTGGCATCCGGGCCGTTACTTCGTCAATGATGGTCATGATCTCGACGCCCACCGTCGAGAGCTGGTGTTGGGTTCCTCCCGGCCACGGCTCGTTGGCCTCGTCAAGGAGTGCGGGGTTAGGGCTGACAAGCGCAACCGGCATGTAGGAGACGCTCGACGAAAGGAGCAAGCCGGTAGCCCTGTCGGTCGAGTCGTAGCGCCGCCGCAGCACCAGGTCTGTGGGCTCGATCCGGAACAGGTCGGCCAGGGCCGCTCGTGCTTCAACCTGGTCGTATCGGGAGCGGAACTCCTGCTCGCTGATCTGCATGTTGAGGTTGGTCTCGGCCTCGCCGACGACGGCGCGCTCGGCCTCGGGGCGGGCGGCGAGATCCTTTTCGACCTGGTGGCGTTCCGACGAGCGGATCACCTTCCGGGGCGGAACGCGGACCACAGGTGCCTTGCCGCGTCCGCTGCTGATTAGGCCCTGGGCCTTGAGCAGGGCGATCGCCGCGCGGGCAGACCCGACAGAGCAGGACCACCGCTCGGCCAGCTCGGCCAGCGTGGGCAGTGAGTCTCCCGGCGTCAGCTCGCCGCGCTCGATCTGCATGCGGATGTCGTCAGCGATCCGCAGCTGGATCGGCGGCGGGACGACTGTTGGACGCGGCTCCATGCCTCCATCCTCGCAGGTTTGCCAGCAAACCTCTTGCTCTCCGTCGATACATGCCCTAACGTCGATTGCATGTTTGCTAGCGAACTAGCAAACTCGATGTCCGGTCCGGCAGACGTCCGGCGACGTAGGAGGTAAGAGGGCATGGTCCCGAACACGATCAAGGTTCCGGTTCCGTTCGAGTACGTCTGGCCGCACGGGGCGCTGTTCCTGGGGGTGGAGCCGGTGACGGACTTCGACAAGCGCGGCCAGGGCGACGACCAGGCCCGCGACAAGGACACCGGCGAGCGCCTGTGGGTGGTCAAGGTCCTGGACCTGGACCCGGAAGCCGGCAAGTTCGGCGGTTCCAAGGAGATGAAGGTGAAGATCGCCGCGCCGGTGCAGCCGGTGCCGCCGACGTCGAAGATCCCGGGCTATCCGCCGGCGGTGGAGTTCACCGACGTGACCCTCACGCCGTACGTCGACAGCCAGCGGTGCAAGGCCACGGGGAAGTGCCGGGCGCGGCAGGCGTGGTCGATCCGCGCCGGTGCCATGTCGGAAGCCGCCGCCGTGAAGCAGGCGGCCTGACCAGATTCGGACGCGCGGGGCGGGACTCGCCCGCCAAGACAACCCCCGCCCCGCGCCTCACCCTCATCTCCCTGGAAGGAGTTGGGCTGATGCCCACGCTAGCTGACGCTGCCCGGATCGCCGGGAACCCGCGTCCCGGCCCGGTCCGCCGCACCCACCGCCGCACCGTGATGCGCCTCGCCGGTCCCGGCATCCGGGCAGCCCGCGACGTCTACACCACGATCCCCGCCGACGCCGTCCGCGTCGCCGCCCTCGTGGAGATCTCCGCCGCCGCCGCTGCCCTGGCGCGGACGGTGGTGAAGCTGCGCCACCTCGACCCGGACCTGATCGCCCCGCACGTCTCGGACCGCGTCGACCTCCGCGCGGTCCTCGGCCGGGGCCGGTGGCTGCCGACCATGACCCGCCACGTCCCCGCCCCGCAGACGGGGCCGGTCGACCTGGCCGCCCTCGTCCCGGCCCGCCCGATACGCCGCCGGTTGGTCCGTCGTCGACCCGGCGCGCCGGGGCAGGGCTTGCTGTTCACCGCCGCCGTCGGGGAGGGCTGAGCCGTGCCGCTGGTCAACGTGATCCGGGGTGATCGGGTCGACCCTGCCCCGATCAACGTGCGTACCCCGTTCATCCGCATCCCGCTCTGGCTGGCCCTGAGCTGGTGGACCCTCAAGGGCATCGCCCGCGTGGCCGTGGTGCTGGTCCGGTTCTGGTACGTCACCGCCCCGGCGGCCGTCTTCGGCTGGCTGTACCTGCGGTTCGGCTGGATGGGTCCGGTCGGCCTGGTCGTCCTGGTCGCGGTCGTCGCCGCTGGCTGGGGCTTCGGCCACCGGCCGTCGTTCCTGCGGTTCGGGTGGTGGCCAGTGCTGTCCCGCTACCGGCGGATGGTCTATCGGCGAGAGTGGCAGGCGGCGATGTTCACCGCCCGCCTGGCGGTGTCCTTCGACCGGCACATGGTGCTGCCGATCCTCAAGGGCGTCCGCTGCGGTGCCGGCGTCGACGTGGTGACGGTACGGATGGTCACCGGCCAGATCCCCGACGACTTCGCCCGCGTCTCCGAACGCCTCGCCCACACCTTCGGCGTCCGCCAGGTCAAGGCGTCCCCCGGCCCGCGTACCGACCAGGTGCTTCTCACCCTGTTCCGCGGTGACCCCCTCGCGCGCCTCGTCCGGCCCCTGCCCGTGCCGGCCGTGCCGGAGTTCACCGCCCTCCCAATTGGCCGGCAGGAGGACGGCGACGGCTACGGGCTGCGCCTGTTCGGGACGCAGGTCCTGGTGGTGGGCGCCACCGGGTCGGGGAAGGGCTCGGTCACCTGGTCTGTGGTCCGCTCGCTCGCCGCCGGGGCCGCCTCCGGGCTCGTCCAACTCTGGGGACTGGATCCGAAGGGCGGCATGGAACTCGGGATCGGCGCGCCGATGTTCGCCCGGTTCGCCTGCCGCGACTACGCCGCCATGTGCGAGCTGATCGAGGACGCCGCCGCCCTGGCCCGCAACCGCGCCCGCAACCTGCACGGCCGGACCCGCCAGCACGCCCCGACCCCGGAGGAGCCGCTGATCGTCCTGGTCATCGATGAGCTGGCGAACCTGACCGCCTACCTGACCGATCGCCAGTTGAAGGACCGGATCAAGGCGGCACTGTCCATCCTGCTCAGCCAAGGGCGGGCGGTCGGCGTGCATGTGGTGGCGGCGATTCAGGACCCGCGCAAGGAGGTGCTGCCGTTCCGGGACCTGTTCCCCACCCGCATCGGCCTCCGCCTCGCAGAAGCCGCACAGGTCGATCTCGTGCTGGGTGACGGGATGCGAGACCGGGGCGCGCTGTGCGACCGCATCCCGCAGTCCCTTCCGGGTGTCGGGTTCGTGGTCATCGACGGTGACCCGACCCCGATGCGGGTCCGCTTCTCCTACCTGACCGATGACGAGATCCGCGACATGGCCCAGACCTACGGCCGGCTGCGCGTGATCGACGGTGAAGTCCTGGACGATGCCGCATGAAGCCCCACCCGACCACCACCCGCGGGGAGCGGGCTGAGGGCCTGGTCCTCGTCGTTATCCTCCTGCTGGTCGCCGGCTTCGCCGGAGCGGCGTCGTTCACCCACGTCAAGGACTGGACTCTCGACAACAGCCCGGCCGGCACCGGGGCGTGGTTCGGCTGGGCCAACGCCGTCATCTCCGAACTCGTGCCCGTCGCCGCGCTGCTGACCATCCGCCGCCGCAAGCGCACGGGCGGGCCAATCGGCTACCCGATGTTCCTGCTCGTCGCCGCCGTCGCCCTCTCCCTCGCCGCGCAACTCGCCGTCGCCAAGCCCGGCCTGACCGGCTGGCTCCTGTCCGCCGTGCCCGCGATCGCGTTCATGGGCCTGTCCAAGCTCATCCTCACCACCGCACCCGCCCCGGGCCCGGCCGACAAACCCGCCCC
>NZ_QGGF01000457.1 GCF_003857015.1 Micromonospora globispora
ACCGTGAGGCGGTCGTGAATTGCGCCGCCGCGACGCCGGCGGCGCAATTCACGACCGCCTCACGGTCGACCGGTTCACCGTGCGATCACCGGAAACTCGTCGCCCCTGGCGGGCACGTGGCCGGTTCGCCCGATCGGGATGAGGCGCCGTCACCCCTTTCCGGGGAAGGCTGTCGAGCGGGGCAGGAGTTCGCCCACTCGGCCTCGGCCCCGGAGCTGTGGGACGCCTTGTAACGGTTGGACCGCGCGTTCCGGCCGGAGAGGAGAACTAGATGGAATACGAGGATTTCATCAACGCAGTGGCCCTGCGGGCAAAGGTGTCGACCGATCAGGCGGCGACACTCACCCGCGTGACGTTGGAGACATTGGCAGGTCGGATCAGCGCCGGCCAGGCTGAAAACCTTGCCTATCAGCTACCGACAGGGCTTGACGACTGCCTGCGCCAACCGCTTAGACGGGAACATGCCACGTCGTCGTTCGGGCTCGAAGAGTTCGTGCAGCGGGTGGCGGACCGCCCGGACGTCGACCGTGCGCTCGCCGGTGCCGGGGTCGGCGCGGTGCTCACCACGCTACGTGAGGCTGTTACCCGTGACCAGTTCGACGACACGGTGGCCCAGCTTCCGAAGGAGTTCTGGCAGGTGATCGAGCCGGTGGGTGCCGGTGGCGGGCGGCAGCCCGGCCCGTATAGCCCCCACGGTTGAGGCAGGAGCAGGTGTGCCCGCGTCGCACGCGGGTACGCCGCTGCCGAGTGTTCGCGGGGAGGCGTGGTATGGCGACCGAGGCGCCCGACTACTTCCAGCCCGAGGGTGGGCTGGTGCTCACGCACCTGCTGATCGTGCGGGACGTGGACCGTTCCCGGGAGTTCTACCGGCGGGTGCTCGGCGCGACGGTGGTGCGGGACCGCCAGCCGGCGATCCTGCAGTTCCACAACAGCTACATCGTGATCAACACCGAAGGCGGTCCGACCGACGACAAGCCAGCCGTCCAAGCCCACGCGCCGCCGGATCCGAACACGCTCAGCAGCGCGATGAATGTCCGGGTCACCGACGTCCGCGCGGTCTATGAGCAGTGGCGGTCACGGGGTGGGGAGTTCCTGACCGAGCCGAAGGACCACGGCGTCGAGATCCGGTGCTACCTGCGGGACCCGGACGGCTACCTGATCGAGCTTGGTCAGGCCACCGGGATCCTCGCCGAGATGGGTCGGGCCGCCTCCGCCTAGCCTGACCATCGGCGCCGCCGACAGCCCCGGTCATGGCCGGGCCAGCCATCGTGATCGGTCACCCCGCTCAGGCCGGTGCCGCTTGCGGGGAAACGGAGGTGACCGGCATGCCCGCGGAGGTGGAGGAGCGGGCACAGCCCCGGACCTGGTCGAGGAGTTCTGCGACGTCGAGGTCGTGGCCGCTGCCCCGCCAGGCGACGTGGTGGTCCGGTCGCACCAGGAGGAAGTCGGCGCCCATGATCTCGGCCAGGTCGGGGCGGTGCAGGTGTAGCCGGGCCAGCGGCAGGCCGCGTTCCTGGGCTGCGGTCTCCCATTCTGGCCCCGCGGTACTTCCCAGCTCCACAAGGGTGAATCCCCGTCCCAGTTCGTCGAAGAGGGAGCGCCCGGGTCCCAGCCAGAGGTGAGGCAGCCGTCCGCCCGGCGCCGTGGACGGCTGGTAGTGGGAGGTGGTGGACCCGGGTGCGGGCCCGTCGTCGTACCTGACGAGGGGTGAGTCGCAGTAGCGCGCGCCGAGGACGAAGCCCAGCGTGTACATCTCGGCGGTCTTGGAGCGTCGAATCTTGGCGGCCGCGGTCGCGCGAGTTCGATCGCCTGCCGGTCCGTCGTCCTCCAGTCCTGGTTGGACGAGATCGCCGCTGAGCACTTGCATGTTCCGCACAGCCTCGGCGATGGCGCGATGGGCCATCGGACGGCGCTCGGCCTCGTAGCAGTCCAGCAGGTCCGGACCGGCCCAGCCGCTGACCGCAGCGGCGAGCTTCCAGCCGAGGTCGGCCGCGTCACCGATCCCGAGGTTGGCGCCGAAGCCGCCCCAGGGGGGGTTGAGGTGGGCGGCGTCGCCGAGCAGGAAGCAGCGCCCGGCGCGGTAGTGGTCGGCGACCAGCATGCGGGGCGACCATGTGTCGGTCGCCAGAATCGTCACTGGAAAATCGGTGCCGATCAGGCCGGCGACAGCGTCTCGGAACCGCTCTTCAGAGCCGTCCCCCGGCGCGCCCGGAAAGCCCGCCCACCAGGTGTCCTCGGTGTCGAGAGTTCCCATCATGCCGCTGACTCGCTCGTTGACGATCCAGTACTGCACCGCTCGCCCCAGAGAGTGGGCAGCGCTCAACCCGGGCGCCCGGAAGATCGCCTGGACGAACTGCGCCTCGTGACCGCGGCCGGTCATCTCGATGCCGAGCCGGCGCCGAACAGTGCTGCGCGAGCCGTCCGCTCCGGCCAGGTAGCGGCCCCTGATCCGCCTCTCGCTGCCGTCCGAAGCGGTGGCAGTCACGGTGACGCCATGGGCGTCCTGCTCGATGTCCCTCAGCGTCCATCCCCAGAGGGCAGTCACCGAGTCCCGACGCCGCAGCGAGGCGCGGAGCGCCTCCTCCACCCGATCCTGCCCGCACCACTGCGCCGGCTCGACCAAGTCGGAATTCGGCACGTCGGAGAGCGCGAAGACCTGGTCCAACCGCTCGATCAGGTGCCCCGTCAGGCTGGTGGCGAAGACCGCGCGGTCGGACCATCCGAAGGGCAAGCGTGAATGACGTCGGATGTCCTCCGCGATGCCCAGCGTGCGGAAGGTCTCCATCGAGCGAGGATTGAGCTGTTTGCACCGCGGCGAGTTGATGTCCGGTGTCTGACGGGGCTCGAGCAGCACGCAGCGGATGCCACGGGCGCCCAGCACGTGGGCCAGTGTCAGGCCGACCGGCCCTCCGCCGACGATGATGACGTCGGTCTCTTCGTACGGGCGGGGGGTGTTCATGCCGGGACCTCCACAGGACGCGTCGTCGCCGACGACCTCGATCGGGCGGGCACCACTGCGATCACGAGCGCCCCGATGACCGCCGGGACGATGAAGGCGTAGAAGCCGGCTTTGGGGACGGTGATCAGGATGGTGATGGCCGCGATGTAGCTGGGGCCCGCGATCGCCCCGATCCGTCCGACACCCAGGCTGAAACCCAGGGCAGTGCTGCGCAGCTGCGCCGGGTAGAACTGCGCGACGTAGGCGTTGATGAGGTTCTGAGTGCCGAGCGTGCCAACGCCGGCGAGGGCGGACATCGCCAACAGCAACCATCTGGGCTGCGGCGTGCTCAGGACGAGCATCGCCACCGCGGCGAGCAGAAAGCATCCGAGCGTCGTGGCCTTCAGGAATCCGCGATCGGCGATCAGGGTGACGACCACAGTTCCGACAATGGCACCCAGGGTGAACGTCATGGAGAACGAGAGAGCTGAGCTGAGGTCGTATCCCGCCTTGACCATGAGAGTGGGCAGCCAGGTGCCCGCACCATAGGACAGCAGCAGCGCGATGAAGGTCGCGACCCAGAAGAGCATGCTCGCCGGGCCGAATCCGGACTGGAACAGTTGGGCCGCCTTGTTCCGGCCGGCCAGCGGTGCGGCCGCGGCCTGGCGATCGGCCTGGGGAAGCTCGCGGCCGACCAGGGCCCTCACCAGCGGGATCAACAGCAGTGCCAACGCGCCGACCAGGAACAGCCGCTGGAAATGCATGTGCGGGAGCAGGGCTCGGCCCACCAGGGCGGTCACGAAACCACCGACAGCGATACCGGTGAGCGCGACCCCGACGAAGAGGCTGTGTCGTCGTGGGGGCGCAGCGTCGGCGACCAGCGCCACTCCGACGGGTACCAGCGCGCCCAGGCCGATCCCGGTCGCGGCCCGGGTCGCGACGAACATCCCGAGGCTGGGTGCGAATGCACTCAACAGCATGAAGAGTGAGACCCAGGAAAGGCAGACCGTCAGTGGTACCCGCCGGCCCCAGACATCGCTGGCCCACCCGGCCGCGATGGCACCGAACGGCATACCCAGTGCCGTGACGCTCCCGAGCAGTCCGAGGGTTGCCGGTGTCGCGCCCCATGGTTGGTACGCCAGCAGGCTCGGGCCGACGGTGCCGAGGACGAACAGGTCGTATCCGTCGATGAGGAAGAGGAGGAAGCCGAGCACGAGAACCAGTGAGCGGCGACGGGTTGAGACTGCATAGGACATGGTCGGACTCCTTCGTCCGCAGAGAGGCAATGAGGGAATGAGGCAGGCCGCACCTGGGTGCCGGCGGTCACTGTCCCTGGTGCGCCCCCGTCATGAGAGCGGCGAGGTCCTCGGGGGCCAGGAAGGACGGGGGCGGGGGCGGTCCCCAGTTGTAGAGGCTGCGGAGGCCCTCCCAGACCTGCGGCGACCACAGCGCGTCGTCGACGATGCAGTCGAGATCGGAGTAGTACTCCGAGAAGTTGCCGGCCGGGTCCTTCAGGTACCAGAAGAAGTTGGAGCCGATGTGGTGGCGGCCCAGGCCCCACACGTGCCGGGCCGGGTCCTTTTCCAGCATCGCGGTGGCCCCTCGGCCCACGTCGTCGACGTCGTCGACCTGCCAGGACGTGTGGTGCAGGAACGACACGGGGGCCTGCTGGACCAGCACGTTGTGGTGGTCCGTGGAGCAGCGCATGAACGCCGCCACGCCCGGCACGGTGTCGCTGACCTTGAAGCCGATCCCCTGCTGGAAGAACGTCTGTGACGTCTCCTGGTCGGTCGAGCCCAGCACGACGTGGCCGAGCTTTCGGGGTCGGACCGGGTGCTCGCGCAGGATGCCGGGGGCGCGCTGTTCGGTGCGGGCGTCCACCCCGGGGGTGTTGTACGCCGGGGCCGGGGTCGGGGTCTGGTCGTATCGGTCCGCGATCTCCACACGGACGGTGACCTCCGTTCCCGGGTCGACGGCCTGCACGTGCGTCTCGCTGCGCTGGACGGGAATCCCCAGGGCGGCCAGTGAGGCGGCCACGCGCTCCAGGTCGTCGGGGTCGTCCGCGCCGACGCCCAGCTCCAACAGTCGCCGCCGCCCAGACGGCACGATGCGCAGTTGCTCTCCGCCGTCGACGGTGCTGAACCGGTGCTCACCATTCGGCGTGGGCGCCGGAGCCTCGGCGCCGTAGATCGAGCTGGCTTCGGTCGCCGCGGGGGTCAGCCCGAACTCCGCGTAGTACGCGGCGGTGTCCTCGACGTTGGGCAGACCCAGCACGATCCGGGTGAGGCGGTGCAATGGCACGGCGTGTCCTCTCTGGACTCGTTCGTTCAGTGGGTGGTGTGAGTCAGTTCCAGTACCTGCACGGAGTGCTGGTCCGCTGCGGCCGCCGGTGCGGCGACCATCCGGTTGCGCAGGGTGCCGACCCCCTCGACCCAGCTGACCAGGACGTCGCCCGGTCGCAGGAACCGCGGAGGCTTCCGCCCCCCACCGACGCCGGCGGGCGTACCGGTGAAGATGAGGTCCCCGGGTAGCAGCGGACACACCGCCGACAGGCGCGCGATCAGCTCCGGGACCGGAAAGATCAAGTCGCGGGTGCGGCCGCTCTGCAGAACGTCGCCGTCCTCCAGCCGGCAACCCAGGGCCAGGTCGTCGGGATCGGCCAGCTCGTCGACGGTCACGAGCACCGGGCCGATCGGTCCGAAGCCGGGGAACGACTTGCCGAGGGAGAACTGCGGTGCCGGCCCCGCCAACTGCAGCTGCCGCTCGGACAGGTCCTGGCCAACCATCACGCCGGCGACGTGCGACCAGGCGGCCCCCTCCGAGACGTGCTCACCGCGACGGCCGATGACCACGACGAGTTCGACCTCCCAGTCCACCGACCCTGGGGGCAGCACCACGCTGTCTCGGGGGCCGGTTAGGCAGGTCGGGAACTTGGTGAACACGGGCGGTGTGGACGGCTCGGTCAGGCCCGATTCGGCCACGTGGTCGCGGTAGTTCAGGCCGATGGCGAAGACCTGCCTCGGCTCGGGAACCGGGATCCGCAGGTCCACTGTGCCCTTCTCGCCGGACCCTTCGAGCAGGTACGGCTCCAGCGCTGCGGCATCCTGCCGATCGGCCCACGCCCTCAGGCCGGACCAGTTCTCCAGCCCCTCCATCGCAGCCGGACCGAACTGACCCCCGCTCGCGGCTGCCACGTCGGCGTACCCACCGCCGGTCGAGATCGCCAACCGGCCGCCGATGTTCGCGAACCGCATCCCGGCCTCCTCACTGTGGTCCGCGTCACAGTGGCGCGGACCACAGGCATCCTCACACCAGAAATAGCGAGATGACAAGAGAATCTCGCGAATCCGGTTCCGCTATCATGGCGCCGGTGACGTCCGGGGACCCGACGACGCGATCCGCGTTCGTGCATGCACAGCTACGTGAGGACGTGCTGCGCGGTATGCTGCCGCCCGGCTCCCGGCTGCGCTTCGTCGAACTCGCCGAGCGCTTCTCGGTCAGCCAGTCCGTGGTCCGCGAGGCGCTCACACGTCTGGCCGAGCAAGGCCTGGCGGTCGCCATGCCCCAGCAAGGCTTCCGGGTCCGTCCGCTCACCCTCGCCGACCTCGATGAGCTGACCGAGGCGCGAATCGAGATCGAGACGCTGGTGCTGCGTCGCTCCATCCAGCGCGGCGGCCTGGCCTGGGAGTCCTCGGTCCTCGCGGCTCATCACACCCTGGCCAACACGCCCCTGACCTTCCCCTCCGGCGACGTCAACCCGGAGTGGGCCGAGGCGCACGACGAGTTCCACTCCGCCACGTTGCGGGGATGCGGCAACGAGCGGCTACTCAGCATCGCCAGCTCTCTCCGGGACGCGGCGTCGTTGTACCGCTGGTGGTCACGAACGGTCGGCCACGACGAGAACCGCGACCACGCCCTGGAGCACCGCCAGATCCTGGACGCCACGAACGCCCGCGACGAGGAGGGTGCCACCCGCGCGTTGGCCCAGCACATCCAGCGGACCAGCGACGCACTGCGCACCGCGGCCAGCGAGGCGAGCCACCAGCAGGCCTCTTAGGGCTCCTCGGTTGCCGACTTCTTCACATTTGAGGCAAGTTTTCGTGGCGGTGTAGCCCGGTCTGGCCCGCTCCACATCTGCAGACATGGGTTCTGACCAGCCACTTTGAAGTGGCACGGCCGGTCGTCTCGGCGGCCGGACATCGGCGCAGCGGGTGGCCGCGGCCGGCCAAGATCGGCCGCAGGTCCTTGCGTGAGCTTGCCCGAAGGTCACATCTCACCTATTTGCCCGGCTCAGCTGCCATGCTTGACGGTCCGAGGCGGAGCCTCACTGATACGGCAGTCGCCGTTTGAGATGTCGCTCGTCAGGTGGGCTGGACGCGAGGCGGCCACCGCGTGACCGTCTGTACGTTGTGGACATGACTCCAGATCTGGCGGTGGCCACAGGCCGCAGCGTAGCCCCCGCGGCCTGGGAGCGGGTCATGGCCGGGGTGCTCGCGCGTTCGCGGGCCGGTTCGGGCGGGTGCAGCCGCGGCACGGCGGCGGAGTTTGTGGCCGGCCTGCTGCCTGATCTTGAGGTTAAGACGTGCCGGCAGTTGGCCGAGCAGGCCGGACACGCCCGGCCGAATGCGATGCACCGGCTGTTGTACCGGGCGGTGTGGGGTGCCGACGCCGTACGTGACGACCTGCGGCAGGTGGGGGTCGACCGGTTCGGTGACCCGGACGCGATCCTGGTGGTCGATGAGACCGGTGATCTTAAGAAGGGCGTGCATTCGGTTGGGGTGCAGCGGCAGTACATGGGCACGGCCGGGCGGATTGAGAACGCGCAGGCCGGGGTGTTCCTGGGCTATGCCGGTCGGGACGGGCGCACCCTGATCGACCGAATGCGTGTATCGGCCGGCGTCGTGGACTGACGACCGTCAGCGGTGCCAGTCCGCCGGCGTGCCTGACGAGATCGGGTTCGCCACCCGGTCGGAGCTGGCCGCGGGCATGATCACCAGCTCCACGCGTTCGTCCTCCGACAACGCGCCCGCGCCGCTCAGCTCGGTCAGCAGGGCGTCCACCGCGGGCCGTTGCGGCGTGCCGCCGAGGGCGCGGGTGACCGCGAAGATACGTCGCTCGGTGACCGGCTCGACCAGTGGCTCCACGTGCACCCCGGGTGGCACGTGGCGCAGCGCCAGCTCCGGCACCAGCGCGGCGCCCAGGCCGGCCGCGACGAGGTCCAGCGTAAGCGCGAAGTCGATGGAACGGTGCCGGATGTCCGGCTCGAAGCCGGCGAGCCGACAAGCGTGCAATGTGGACCGCAGGCACGGCGTGTGCTCGGCGCTGGCGATCCATGGCACGTCGCGCAGCTCGCTCAGCCGGCCGGTGCGACGGCGCCACCCGACCGGGGTGATCAGGTGCATCGGGTCGGTGGTGACCGGGTGCCGGTCCAGGTCGTCGACCAGCGGCGCGGGCACGTGGTCATACTCCTGCAGCACCACCACGTCGAGGGTGCCGGAGCGCAGGTCGAGGCGGCTCTGCTGGTCTTCGGCCTCGATCACCCGCACGTCCAGCTCCGGGTGCTTCGCCCGCGCGCGGGCGGCGGCGGGGGCCACCAGCGCGCCGGCCGCGGACGCGAACGCGCCGACTCGCACCGTGCCGCTGACCCCGTGGCGGATTGCGGCGAGCCCGGCCACCGCCTGCTCCCCCGCGCCCAGCACGTCCTTCGCG
>NZ_QGGF01000519.1 GCF_003857015.1 Micromonospora globispora
GCCGCCACGGCCCGGGCCAGTGCCCGGGTCGCCTCGGCCGCCCGCGGGTCCCGGCTGCCGTGCGCCACCAGGACCACCGGCTCCGCCGCCGGGGCGCTCAGACGTGCAGGCCGCACTCGGTCTTCTCGAACATCGCCCACCGTCCGGCGCGGGGGTCCTCCCCCGCCCTGGTCCGACGAGTGCACGGCCAGCAGCCGATCGAGCCGTAGCCCCGGCTGAACAGCTCGTTGACCGGAATGTCGTACCGGGAGATGTAGGCGTCCACGTCCTTCTGCGTCCAGGCCGCGATCGGGTTGACCTTGACCTTGCCGCGTCGGGCGTCGAAGGCCACCACCGGCGTGTTGGCCCGGGTCGGGGACTCGTCCCGCCGCAGGCCGGCCGCCCAGGCGTCGTACCCGGTCAGGGCCCGTTCCAGCGGCTCGACCTTGCGGAGCTGGCAGCAGTCGTCCGGGGACTTGTTGAACAGCCGGGGGCCGTACTGGCCGTCCTGCTGTCCCACCGTCATCCGGGGGCGGATCGAGCGGACGTTCACCGGCAGCCGCCGGGCCACCTCGTCCCGGACCCGCAGCGTCTCGGGGAAGTGCAGGCCGGTGTCCAGGAAGATCACGTCGACACCCGGCGCGACCCGGGAGACCAGGTGGGCCAGCACCCCGTCCGCCATCGAGCTCGTCACGCAGAACCGGTCGCCGAAGGTCTCGGCCGCCCAGCGGGCGATCTCCAGCGCCGGCGCGCCCTCGAGCTCCCGCCCGGCCCGCTCGGCCAGTGCGCGCAGCTCCTCCGGGTCACGCCGCGCCGGGTCCGCCGGCGCGGGACCACCGATACCGACCAGGCCCAGATTGGCCGCGGACACCAGATTCATCGGGCCACCGCCCTGCCGAGCAGACCGGTGAACTTCACGGTGAAGACCCGGGCGCAGGCGTGGCACTCCCAGGCGCCGTGCCCGGCCTCGCTCGGCCGCAGGTCCTCCTCACCGCAGTACGGGCAGTACAGCGGCACCGAACGGGCATCACTCATCGGAGTTCCTCCTCGTCGACCCTGATCACCCAGTTGGCGAACGTCTCGCCCTCAGTCCGGCCGGCCAGGTAGCGGCGGGCCAGCCGTTCCACGTACTCGGGAAGCTCCTCGGCGGTGGTCTTCAGGCCGCGCAGCTTGCGGCCGAAGCCGGCGGTCTGCCCCTGCGCCATGCCGAGGCCGCCGCCGAGGTGCACCTGGAAGCCCTCCACCTGCCGGCCGTCCGGGCCGACCACCAGCTGGCCCTTCAGTCCGATGTCGGCGACCTGGGTGCGGGCGCAGGCGTTCGGGCAGCCGTTGATGTGGATGGAGATGTCCGCGTCGAAGTCGCGCAGCCGCTCCTCCAGCCGGGCCACCAGCTCCTCGCCGCGCGCCTTGGTCTCGACGATGGCGAGCTTGCAGTACTCGATGCCGGTGCAGGCCATGGTGCCGCGCCGCCAGGCCGACGGCCGGGCCTCCAGCCCGATCCCGCGCAGCTCGTCGACCAGCGACTCGGTCCGCTCCGGCGCCACATCGAGCACCAGCAGCTTCTGGTACGGGGTGAGCCGCACCCGGTCGCTGCCGTGCGCCTCGACCACGTCGGCGAGCTTGGCGAGCTGCGGGCCGGAGACCCGACCCACCACCGGGGCGGCGCCGACGAAGTTCCGGCCGTCGCGCTGGCGGTGCACGCCGATGTGGTCGATCGGCTTCTGCGGCAACTCCGGGGCGGGACCGTCGAGCAGGGCGCGGCCCAGGTACTCCTTCTCCAGGACCTCGCGGAACTTCTCCACGCCCCAGTCCGCCACCAGGAACTTCAGCCGGGCCCGGTTGCGCAGCCGGCGGTAGCCGTAGTCGCGGAAGATGCCGACCACGCCGGCCCAGACGTCCGGCACGTCGGCCAGCGGCACCCAGACGCCGAGCCGCTTGGCGAGCATCGGGTTGGTGGAGAGGCCGCCGCCGACCCAGAGGTCGAAGCCGGGACCGTGCTCCGGGTGGTCCACGCCGAGCAACGCGATGTCGTTCGCCTCGTACGGGGTGTCGACCAGCCAGGAGATCGACGTCTTGAACTTGCGGGGCAGGTTGGAGTACTCCTGGCTGCCGACGTACCGGCGGACGATCTCGTCGATCGCCGGGGTCGGGTCGACCAGCTCGGCCTCGGCCACCCCGGCGACCGGGCTGCCCAGCACGACCCGGGGGCAGTCCCCGCACGCCTCGGTGGTCTGCAGGCCGACCGACTCCAGCCGGCGCCAGACCTCCGGCACGTCCTCGACCCGGATCCAGTGGAACTGGATGTTCTGCCGGTCGGTGATGTCGGCGGTGTCCCGGGCGAACTCGCGGGAGATGTCCGCGATCACTCGCAGCTGGGCCAGGGTGAGCTCGCCCCCGTCGACCCGGACCCGGAGCATGAAGTGCTCGTCTTCCAGCTCGTGCGGCTCCAGCACGGCGGTACGTCCACCGTCGATGCCGGCCTTGCGCTGGGTGTAGAGCCCCCACCAGCGGAACCGGCCGCGCAGGTCCTGGGGGTCGATCGAGGCGAAGCCGCGGTGCGCGTAGATGTTCTCGATCCGGGCCCGTACGTTGAGCGGGTCGTCGTCCTTCTTCATCCGCTCGTTGGGGTTGAGCGGCTCACGGTGGCCGAGGGCCCACTGCCCTTCGCCGCGCGGACGGCGGGGCGCCCGGGCGGCCGGGGCCGCCGGGGTCTCGGGCCGGGACTGGGTGCTGCTGACCGCCATCGCGGCGTCCTCCGTTGTCTGCGGTTGCCTGGGTGCGCGGACGCGACGGCCGGCCCCTGGTGAGGGCCGTGGACGGCGATGTCATGAACGGCCGGCGCGCATTGCGCCCGAGACGGATGGGTCGGGCGTCGTCAGTGGGCCGGACAGATGGCGCTGCGGACGCGGCCGTAATCGACGTGGCGGCGGGCCACGAAGCGGCGGACGACAGCGGCGAGCATGGCCACCATGCTTCCACACCCCGGGTCGGCCGGCCAACGACCGAGTGTGTGATCCCACATCACGGACCAGAGGAAGCCGGACTCCTGTTGATCAACCGGCCACGCAGGCCGGCCAGGTGTGCGAGGCTCTGACCGTGGGCGAAATGCCGGTAAAGCGGCCTCTGGTCGGGCGTCCGGTCGTCCCGGTGGAGCGGGTCGGCCCACCCCCGCACGTAGCGCGGGAGCAGGCCCTGATCCGGCGACCCTGGGTGTGGCCGGCGCTGCTCACGCTGGTCATCGCCCTCACCGGGATGAGCCGGGCGCAACTGTGGCGGGACGAGCTGGCGACCTGGAGCGCGGCGACCCGACCGGTGGGCGACCTGGCCCGGCTGGCCGGCACCATCGACGCCGCCACGGGGCCGTACTACCTGCTGATGCACGGCTGGGTGGCCCTGTTCGGGGACTCGACCATCGCGCTGCGGCTGCCCTCCGTACTGGCCATGGCCGGGGCGGCCGCGGTGACCGCGCGGCTCGGCGAACGGCTGGTCGACGCCCGGACCGGCCTGCTCGCCGGCCTGCTCTTCGCCGTACTCCCCGGCACCTCCCGGTACGCCCAGGAGGCCCGGCCGTACGCGCTGGCCACGCTCCTCGCCGTGCTCGCCACCCTGCTCCTCGTCGAGGCGCTCCGCCGACCGTCGTGGCCCCGCTGGGGCGGGTACGCCGCGGCCGTCGCCGCGCTCGGCCTGATCCACCTGATCGCGCTCACCCTGCTCGCCGCGCACGCCGTGGCGGTGCTGCTCGTCCAGTGGCGTGGCCCGACGAGTATCGGCCTGCCTGCGGGGAGGGACTGGTCCGGCCCTGCCAGGCTGTGGCGGTGGCTGGTGGCGCTGCTGCCGGCCCTGGTGCTGGTCACCCCGCTGGTGCTGGCGGCCCGGGCACAGCGGTCCCGGCAACTCGACTGGGTGGACCTGGCCCGGCTGACCGACCTGCCCGCGCTGCCCGGCGGGGTGACGCAGAGCGGCGCGGTGGGCGGGCTGCTCCTCGGCCTCGCCGCGTTGGGCGCGGCACGGCTCGGTCGGCGCGCGCTGCTGCCCGGGGCGTGCGTCCTGCTCCCCGTCGCGCTGGTCTTCGCCGCCGGGCTGGTCGTACCGCTGTGGGTGCCGCGCTACCTGGTCTTCACCGTGCCGTTCGGCTGCCTGCTGGCCGGCGCGGCGCTGGCCGGCGTACGGCTGGCACCGGCGCTGGCCGTGGTGGTGCTGGCCGGGCTGCTCGGCGCGCCGGACCAGGCGGCGCTACGGCACACCCACGAGTGGCCCCGTACCGCCACCGTCGACTACCGGGGCGCGGCTCGGGTGATCGCCGACCACCAGCAGTCCGGCGACGCGATCGTCTTCTCCCCCCGGGACAGTTGGCTCTTCCTCGACCTGGGGATCGCGTACCGCCTGGGGTCGCGCGAGCCGCGTGACGTGCTGGTGGTCCGCGACCAGCGGCAGCGCGCGGACCTCTGGGCCGGCGAGTGCGACCGCCCGGCGGAGTGCCTGGCCGGCGTGCGACGGGTCTGGCTGGTGGTGGCCGGACGCCGCAACGACCCGCTGGCCACCGTGCGGGGCGCGAAGGGTGCCGCACTCCGGGACGGCTTCACCGTCCAGCAGGTCTGGCCCCGCCCCGGCCTCACCGTCGCCCTCCTCACCCGCTGAGCCTCGGGCCCAAGATGACCCGCTGAGCCTCGGGCCCCAAGATCCGCGGGCGGCGGGGGCGGGTCAGGCGGTGAGGCGGTCGGCGGTGCCGCGGGCCAGGGGGACCACCAGCACCGCCTCGGTGCCGCCGGTGGGGGCGTTGTGCAGCTCGATGCTGCCGCGCAGCTCGCCGGTGACCAGGGCCCGGACGATCTGAAGGCCGAGGTTGGCGCCCCGTTCGGCGTCGAACTGCTCGGGCAGCCCGCGGCCGTTGTCGGCGACCGTGACGTGCAGCTGCTTGCGGAGCCGGTGCGCGCTGACCACCACCTCGGGCTTCGCACCGTCCCGGGCGGCGGTCACGCCCTCCTCCCCGGCCGACGGGAAGCCGTGCTCGACGGCGTTGAGCAGCAGTTCGTTGAGGACCATCACCAGCGAGGTGGCGATCTCGGCGGGCAGTACCCCGAAGCTGCCCTGGCGACGCATCCCGACACTCACCTCGGTCACCGCCACCTCGGTGGCCGCGCTGGCCACCCGGTCGACGATGCCGTCGAACTCGACCGCCTCGTCGCTGGACATCGAGAGCGTCTCGTGGACCAGGGCGATCGAGGCGACCCGGCGTACCGACTCCTCGAGGGCGACCCGGGCCTCGGGCATGGAGACCCGGCGGGCCTGGAGGCGGAGCAGCGCGGCGACGGTCTGCAGGTTGTTCTTCACCCGGTGGTGGATCTCCCGGATGGTGGCGTCCTTGGTGATCAGGGCCCGGTCCCGGCGGCGTACCTCGGTGATGTCCCGGACCAGCACCAGCGCGCCGATCGGCACGCCGGCCGGCATCAGCGGCAGCGCCCGGGTGAGCATGGTCGCGCCCCGGGCGTCGATCTCCCGCCGGGGCGGAGCGTCTCCGCGCAGCGCGGCCAGGACGGCGTTCGCCGCGTCGGTGCCCTCCAGCGGGTCGGCGGCCAGCCGGCGGTGCAGCTTGGCCAGATCCTCCCCCACCAGGTGGGAGGCGTATCCCAGCCGCCGGTACGCGGACTGCGCGTTCGGGCTGGCGTACGTCACCTTGCCGTTGGCGTCCAGCCGGACCAGCCCGTCCCCGACCCGGGGCGCGGAGGTCGTCTCCCCGGGGTGCCGGGGCGGCGGGAAGGTGCCGTCGGCGATCATCTGTGCCAGGTCGTCGGCGGTGGTCAGGTAGTTCAGTTCGAGCTGGCTGGGCGTACGGGCGGTGGAGAGGTTGGTGTCCCGGCCGACCACGGCGATGACCTCGCCGGCCTCCCCCTCGGCGGTACGCAGCCGCACCGGGATCGCCTCGTGCCGGGCCGGCACGTCGCCGTACCAGACCGGGTCACCCTCCCGCCAGATCCGGCCCTGCCGGTGGGCCACCTCCAGGTGCGCCACCTCCGGTCCGCCGACGATCCGGCCGACCTGGTCGTCCAGGTACGCGGTGGGGGCGGTCGTCGGGCGGACCTGGGCCACGCAGAGGAAGGTCCCCTCGCCGTCCACCGGCACCCAGAGCAGCAGATCGGCGAAGGAGAGGTCGGACAGCAGCTGCCAGTCCCCCGCGATCCGGTGCAGGTGGTCGATGTCGGCCGGGCGGAGCTGGGTGTGCTCCTCGGCGAGGTCGCGCAGCGTGGACACGGTGACCAGAGTGCCACGCCGGACGTCACATCGTCGCGGTGACCTTCTTCAGCCCCCGGGGAGCGTCCGGATCCTCACCGCGGGCCAGCGCCAGCGCCAGCGCGAGCCGCTGCAACGGGAGGATGTCCAGCAGCGGGGCGTACCGCTCGTCGACCTCCGGGACGGTCATCCGGGCGCTCACCTCGACGTCGGCGGAACCGACCACCACCACGTCGGCGCGGCGCTCGCCGAGCCGGGGCAGCACCTCCCGCATGGACCGGCCGCCGGGGCCGGAACCCACCACGGCGAGCACCGGCACGTCCGGGTCCGTCATCGCGAGCGGGCCGTGCAGCAGGTCGGCGCCGGAGAAGGCGAGCGCCGGCAGGTACGACGTCTCCATCAGCTTCAGCGCCGCCTCCCGGGCGGTCGGGTACGCGTACCCCCGGCCGGTGGTGACCAGTTGGGCGGCGAACCGGTAGCGGGGCGCGAGCTGGGCCGGGGTGGGGTCGGCGAGGGTGCGCTCGGCCAGCTCGGGCAGCGCGGCGAGCGCGGCCCGCTCCTCGGCCGGTAGCACCCCGTCACCGGCCCGGACGCCCTCGACCAGCATCAGCAGCGCGAGCAGCTCCGCGGTGTACGTCTTGGTGGCGGCGACCGCTCGCTCGTGCCCGGCGGCGATGTCGACCGACAGCTCGGCGGTCTGCGCCAGCGGCGAGCCGGGCGCGTTGGTGACGGCGAGGGTCAGCGCGCCGGAGGCCCGGGCCACCCGGAGCACCTCGGTCAGGTCGGGCGAGCCGCCGCTCTGGCTGACCCCGACGACCAGGGCGTCGGACAGGTCGGGTCGGGCGCCGTAGACCGTGATCGCGCTCGGGGAGGCCAGGCCGGCCGGCAGGCCGAGCCGGATCTCGGCCAGGTACGCCGCGTAGAGGGCCGCATGGTCGGAGGTGCCGCGCGCGGTGAACACCACGTGCCGGGGCCGACGTTCGGCGATCACCGCCGCCACCCGGGCGATCGCCTCGGCGTGCTCGCCGGAGAGCAGGCGGTCGTAGCCGGCCGGCTGCTCGTCGATGTCGGCGGCCATGCCAGCCCCTGGACGCGTCACGAAAGGCTCCCCTCTGCGCGTTTTCCGCGCGATCGGTGCTCAGTCTTGCATCTTTCAGCCGCACCGATCAATGGAACGAGCAGCAATGCGCAGTGGATCACCAGATCGGTCGAAGATCCCCTAGGCTTGCCCGGCTGGCGAACCGACGCAGAGAGGACGACGTGCCCGAGGGAACGGACGACCCCGCGCTGTCCGCGGAGGAGGAACTCGCCCTGGCCCGGCTGGCGCTGGCCGACGGGGACCTCCAGCACGCCGCCGACCACGTCGCGGCCGCCCTCGTCCAGTCCCCGACCCTGCCCGAGGTGCACGAGACCCTCGCCCGGGTCGCCGTGGCCAGCGGCGGCGACCTGGAACTCTTCCCGCTCGGCCACCACGCCTTCGTCGGCGCGGTGGTGGCCCGCGCACACCTGCTCGCGGCCGCGGGGCGGCCGGCCGAGGGACTCGACCTGCTGGCCGCCGCCACCGGCTACGCGCCCGGCGTCGACTGGGCCGGCGTCCCCTGGGTGATCGCCCCCGAACTGGCCGAACGGCTCGACCCCGAGCGGGCCGCCCGGATCCTCATGCAGGTCTGCGCGGTCGTGCCGGACCCGGTGCCGCGGCGGGCCCGCGACCCGCTGCGGCCGTATCTCGCGCTCGCCCGCAACGCGATCACCGTGCACCCCGGGCACGCCCTGCTGCTCGGCGCGGCGTCCGCGCTGGCCCGGCGGATCGGCGAGGTCGCCCTCGCCGTCACCTGGGCCAGTCGGGGGGTACGCGCGGAGCCGTCCAAGCTCGGCGAGGTCTGGCTCGGGTACGCGTACCGCAGCGCCGGCCGCACCCGGGAGGCCCTGGCCGCGCTGGGCCGCGCCGTCGCCCACGATCCCGACGACCTCGCCGTCTACGCCGACATCGCCGGCACGCTCGCCGACAACGGGCGGCTGGACGAGGCGCTGGACTGGATCGACCGGGCACTGGCCCGGGACCCCAGCTTCGACTGCGCGGTGCACACCGCGCACCGGCTGCGCTTCCAGCGCGACAACGACGTGGCGCACCTGGTGGCGCTCGCCGACTTCATCCGGGACCACCCGGACGACACCCACGAGCACGGCGACCTGGCCGAGTGCTGCCGCAGCCGGCCCTGGCTCGGGCAGGTGACCCCGGCCGGCGGGCCGATGCTGGACGCGCTTCGGCAGGCGCTCGCCGCCGAGGGGGCCGCCCGGGTGGCCGTACGCCTGGACGCGCTCGAACCGCCGAGCGCGATGCGTACGGTCGCGGCGGCCGTGCCGGGGCTCGACGTCGAGCTGGCCGAGGCGGCCGAGGT
>NZ_QGGF01000384.1 GCF_003857015.1 Micromonospora globispora
GGTCCTGTGTAGGTGCCCCGGGTTGCCGGCCGGCGTTCACCCGATCGACACCCGTCGCCCCCGCAGCCGGCAACCCGGGGCACCTACACAGGACCCATGGCCGTTCTGCACGCCGCTGGCGCACCCCTCACGACCAGCGGATACACCCTGCTGATCGCCGACGACCCGACCCTGGTCGCGGCCGCCCAACGCCTGCGCCACGAGGTCTTCGCCACCGAACTCGGAGCGACCCTGCACCCGGGCGCCGCCGGGCTCGACACCGACGGCTTCGACGCTCACTGCGACCACCTGATCGTCCGCGAGGAGCGCACCGGCGAGGTGGTCGGCACCTACCGGCTGCTGCCGCCGGGACGCACCGAGCGGCGGTACGCCGACGACGAGTTCGACCTGACCGCGCTCGATCCGCTCCGCGACGACCTGGTCGAGGCGGGCCGCTCCTGTGTGCACCCCGACCACCGCTCCGGTGCGGTGATCAATCTGATGTGGGCCGGCATCACTCGCTACCTGCACCTGCGCGGTTCGCGCTGGCTCGGGGGCTGCGCCTCGGTGCCGGTGGCCGACGGTGGGGTGGCCGCCGCCGAGGTGTGGTCCCAGGTCACCGCCCGGCACCTGGCTCCGCCGCCGTTGCGGGTCCGCCCGCTGCGCCCCTGGTTCGCCGAGGCGGCCGCCGCCGTCGACCCCGGCGCTCGTCCGCCGGCCGAGCGCCGGGCACTGGTCCCGCCGCTGCTGCGCGGGCACCGCGGCGCCGCCCCGGTGGACCGGGACGCCCTGGTCGACCTGTTGCTGCGGGTCGGCCGGCTCGCCGACGAGCAGCCCCGGGTCCGCTCGCTCACCCTGAACCCGGTGCTGGCTCGCCCGGACGGCATCTCGGTGCTGCACGCCACCGTCCGCACCGGCGCCGAGGCGCCCCGCCCCGACACCGGCCCCCGTCGGCTCTAGAACGGGCGGAGGGCCCGGCGGTATCGCCGGGCCCTCCGCTGCGCTGCGCCGCTCAGCAGGCGTACGCCTCCAGGCGGTTCGCCCGCTCCGGGGCGCGCAGCTTGAGCAGCGTCACCTTCTCGATCTGCCGGATCCGCTCCCGGGACAGGCCGAACTCCCGGCCGACCTCGTCCAGGGTGCGCTGCCGCCCGTCGTCGAGCCCGAACCGGAGCCGGATCACCGCCTGCTCCCGCTGGGAGAGGGTGGCCAGCACGATCCGCACCTCGTTGCGCAGCTCGCCGTTGGCGGCGGCGTCACCGGGCTCCTCCCGGGGGTCCACCGCGGCAACGAAGTCACCGAGCGCGCTCTCGCCGTCCTCGCCGACCGCCTGGTCCAGGCTGACCGGCTCCCGGTCGTACGAGATCAGCTCGATCACCTGGAACTCGGGAACGTCCAGCGCGACCGCCACCTCGGCGACGGTGGGCTCCCGGCCCAGGGTGACCGCCAGTTCCCGGCGGGCCCGGACCATCCGGTTGACCTGCTCGACCATGTGCACCGGGATGCGGATGGTGCGGGCCTGGTCGGCCATGGCGCGGGTGATGGCCTGCCGGATCCACCAGGTGGCGTAGGTGGAGAACTTGTAGCCCTTGGTGTAGTCGAACTTCTCGACCGCGCGGATCAGGCCGAGGTTGCCCTCCTGGATCAGGTCGAGGAAGGCCATCCCGCGACCCGTGTACCGCTTGGCGATGCTCACCACCAGCCGCAGGTTCGCCTCCAGCAGGTGGTCCTTCGCGGCGCGCCCCTCGGCCACGATCAGCGCCAGGTCGGCCCGCAGCTCCGCGGAGACCGGGGTGCAGGTGGAGAGCTTCTCCTCCGCGAAGAGGCCCGCCTCGATCCGCTTGCTCAACTCCACCTCCTGCGCGGCGGTGAGCAGCTTGGTGCGGCCGATGCCGTTCAGGTACGCCCGGACCAGGTCCGTGGAGACGCCGCGCTCGTCGGTGGCGTCCAGGTCGGTCAGGATGTCGGTGCCGGGCTCGGCGTCGATGCTGGCAGCCGGGCGGGTCTGGTGCTCGATCATCTGCAGGGCCATCTCTGTCTCTCCCCGTGTCCATGCCGGCGGGTTCCGTGCCGCATACCGACGCGGTGGTGCCGGTGAGAAACAGCTTGGCGGTCGGGGCGTAAAACGGGAGTGAGGCGATCGGGGAACCGACAGCAATCCCGGCGGAACGTCCCGTCGGGCTTGCCCGTCCCGGTTACCGTGCCGCCAGTGGCCGGCCCGCCGGGGCCCGGCGCGGGACAGACGATCGGAGAACGTGGTGGTCTTCAAGCGGCTCATGCAGGCGATGGGTGTGGGCGGTCCGTCGGTGGAAACGGTGCTGGCCAACCCGAACTGCCGCCCCGGTGGCCAGCTGGAGGGCTGGATCCAGGTGGCCGGCGGGG
Organism: Micromonospora globispora; assembly: GCF_003857015.1. Lineage (GTDB taxonomy): Bacteria > Actinomycetota > Actinomycetes > Mycobacteriales > Micromonosporaceae > Micromonospora > Micromonospora globispora. The sequence goes on from NZ_QGGF01000384.1 coordinate 2,359, forward strand.
ACCACCCGGTGGACGTGTCCTACGTAGCGCTCGGCCTGGTGACCCGGGTCGAGGTGGAGAGCGGCGAGAACGAGTACGACACCATGCAGGAGTTCGGCCGCCGGCAGGCGACCGGCGCGTTCCGGCTGGAGCCGGGGCAGCGGTACGACATCCCGTTCCGCTTCGACGTGCCGTTTGAGACGCCGCTGACCGACCTGTACGGCCAGCACCTGCACGGGATGACCATGGGCCTGCGGACCGAGCTGGAGGTGGCCCGGGCGGTGGACAAGGGTGACCTGGACCCGGTGGCCGTGCACCCGCTGCCCGCGCAGGAGCGGTTGCTGGAGGCGCTGCTGCGGCTGGGCTTCCGGTTCGCGCGGGCCGACGTGGAGCGGGGGCACATCTACGGCGTACGGCAGAGCCTGCCGTTCTACCAGGAGATCGAGTTCCACCCGGCCCCGCAGTACGCCCGGGCGATCAACCAGCTGGAGGTCACCTTCGTCACCGACCCGAACCAGGTGCAGGTGGTGTTGGAGATCGACAAGCGGGGTGGGGTCTTCACCGAGGGCCGGGACGCCTTCGGCCGCTTCACCGTGGACCACGCCACCGTGGACCGCACCGACTGGGCCGCCCAGCTCGACGCCTGGCTCCGCCAGTCCATCCAACGCCGCGGCCTCTTCTTCTAACCCCCGCCGCACCGTCAACCGAGGAGAGGTCGGGGTGCGGTCAGAGGTCCAGGAGGATGGTGCGGGGGCCGATGTTGACGCTTTCGACCAGCATGTGGGCGCGGAAGCGGCCGGTCTCGACCTTGGCGCCGCGGGCGCGGAGCTCCTCGACGACCGCGGTCACCAGGGGTTCGGCGATCTCGGCGGGGGCGGCCGCCGTCCAGCTCGGACGGCGGCCCTTGCGGGCGTCGCCGTAGAGGGTGAACTGGCTGACCACCAGGATCGGGGCACCGGCGTCGGCGGCGCTGCGCTCGTCGTCCAGGATGCGCAGCTCGTGGATCTTGCGAGCCATCGTCGCCGCCACCGGCGGGGTGTCGGTGTGGGTCACCCCGAGCAGCACCAGCAGGCCGTCCTCGATCGCCCCGACCACCGCACCGTCCACCGTGACGCTCGCCCGCCCCACGGTCTGCACCACCGCCCGCATCAGCTCACCACCGGCTCGATGATGCCGCGCTCGACCAGGTGCGCCACGATCGGGCCGGCCGCCTCGGCCAGCTCCTCGGGGGCGACGTCGTGCGCGGCGGCGAGCAGGGCGAGCTGATCCCGCAGCGGCAGCCGGCCGTCCGCGCCGCCGACCAGGGCCAGCACCAGCGGGTCGATCTCCTCGGTCCAGCGCAGCCCGTGCGGCATGGCGAGGACCTGCCGGTCCACCGCCCAGCCCTCGTCGCCCATGGTCGCCTCCTGCCGTAGCTGGAGGCCCTCGGCGGCCCGGTAGCGCTCGGCGAGCAGCGCGGCAGTGTCGCCTACCTGGAGCCAGTCCTGGCGGTCGAACCAGGCGGCGATCCGGTCGCCCATCGGCGGCTCCACCCGCTGGCGCAGGTCCTCCACCCGGACGATCGGTTCGTCGTGGCCGGAGCGGCGCAGCGAGACGATGCCGAAGCCGATCGCCTCCACCTTGTGCGCGTCGAACCAGTCCAGCCACTCGGCCATCCGCTGCGGGTCGGCCGCCTCGCCGACGTCGGTCAGCCACAGGTTGACGTACGCCATCGGGTCGGCCACCTCGCGCTGGATCACCCAGGCGTCCAGGCCGGTGCCGGCGAACCAGCCGGCGACCCGCTCGTTCCACTCCTCACCGGTGACGTGCACCCAGTTCGCCAGGTACTGCATGGTGCCGCCCTCGGTGAGCAGGCCCGGCGCGGCGGCGGCCAGCTCGGCGCCGATCGCGTCACCGACCCGGCCGGAGTCCCGGTACACGTGCGTGGTGGTGCCCGGCCCGACCACGAACGGCGGGTTGCTGACCACCAGGTCGAAGCGGCGCCCGGCGACCGGGGCCACCATGTCGCCGCGGAGCAGCTCCCAGTCCTGGCCGTTCAGGGCCGCGGTGGTGGCCGCGAAGCGCAGCGCCCGCTCGGAGACATCGGTCGCGGTCACCTTCCGGGCGTGGGTGGCCAGGTGCAGGGCCTGTACGCCGGAGCCGGTGCCCAGGTCCAGCGCGGTCTCCACCGGCCGGCGGACGGCCGCGCCGATCAGCGTCTGGGTGGCGCCGCCGATGCCGAGGACGTGCTCGGCGTGCAGTGGGCGCCCCGGTCGGGCGCTGGCCGGCACGTCGGCCAGCACCCACCACTCGTCCCCGTACGGTTCCAGGTCGACGCCGGCGCGCAGGCCGTCGCCGTACCGCTCGACGATGCCGCCCGCAACGGCCTCCTCGGTGCTCAACGGGGCGAGGGCGGCGGCCACCACCGACTCCGGCTCGGTCTGGTCGCAGATGAACACCCGGATCAGGGTGGCGAGCGGGTCGCGGTCCTCGGTGGCGCGCAGCGCGGCCCGGAAGTCGTTGCGGGCCACCCCGCCGGTGGCCTGCGGGCCGAGCCGACCGGCGATGCCGTTCGAGGTGAACTGCGCCCGGGTCAGCGCGGTCCGCAGCGCCTCGACGCCGGCGGGGGAGAGCAGCATGTCGTGTTCGTCCACATCGCCATCCTGCCCCGCCACCGTTTCGCCGCGGCCACCGCCCGGCATTTCACCCCCCGGGTGCCACCGCGGACGGTCGCCGACCGGCAGGATGGGGGCATGACGCTCTCGCTGCCCATCGACCCGGAGGCCAACCGGCTGCTGGAGCGCAGCCCGTTGGCACTGCTCCTCGGCATGGTCCTCGACCAGCAGGTGCCCATGGAGAAGGCCTTCTCCTCGCCGTACGTGCTGACGCAGCGGCTCGGCCACGAGCCGGACGCCCGCGAGCTGGCCGGCTATTCGCCTGAGGGCCTGGTCGCGCTCTTCGCCCAGCCGCCCGCCCTGCACCGGTTCCCCAAGGCTATGGCGGCCCGGGTGCAGGAGGTGTGCCAGGTCCTCGTCGACCGGTACGACGGCGACCCGGCCCGGCTCTGGTCCGATGCCGGCGACGGCCGGGAGCTGCTGCGCCGGGTGGGCGAGCTGCCCGGCTTCGGGAAGCAGAAGGCGCAGATCTTCGTGGCCCTGCTCGGCAAGCGGTTCGGGGTGTGCCCGGAGGGCTGGCGGGAGGCCGCGGGCGGGTACGGCGAACCGGACGCCCACCGGTCGGTGGCCGACGTCACCGATCCGGAGTCGCTGCGCCGGGTCCGGGAGTACAAGCAGCAGATGAAGGCGGCGGCCAAGGCCGCGAAGGTCTGACGCAACCGCCCGGCGTCGGCGTCGTTGAGATCACCGACGGTGCCGACGACGGGCGGGTGATGACGGACGAGCGGGGGGCGGAACTCCTGCGCCGCGGTGGTGGGCCCCGCCGCGCGACCTTCCTGGAGCTCTTCCTCGACGTCGTCTTCGTCTTCGCCTTCACCCGGGTCTCGCAACGCCTCATCCACGACATCACCGTGGGCGGCCGGCGGCTGCCGCTGGACCTGGCGCAGACGCTGGTCCTGCTGCTGGCGCTCTGGATGGTGTGGTCGCTCACCGCGTGGGCCACCAGCCACTACGACCCGGACCAGCCGCCCATTCGGGCGGTGATGGTCTGGTCGATGTTCGGCAGCCTGGTGATGGCGGTGTCGGTGCCCGAGGCGTTCGACGCGCACGGGCTCTCCTTCGCCGCCGGGTACGTCGCCATCCAGGTGGGGCGCTCGGCCTATCTGAGCCTGGCGCTGCGCCGGCACGCCCAGCGGCATCTCTCGGACCGGATCCTGGTCTGGTCGGCGGTCTCGGCGGTGCCCTGGATCGTCGGTGGTCTGGTCGACACCGATGCGCGGCTGCCGCTCTGGGCGGTCGCCCTGGTCATTGACTACGTGGGGGCGGTGGTCGGCTGGCCGGTGCCGAGCCTGGGGCGGGCGAAGGCCTCGGCGTGGACGGTGACCGCGGAGCACCTCGCCGAGCGGTACCAGCAGTTCATCATCATCGCGCTGGGCGAGATGATCTTCATCAGTGGTGTGGGCTTCAGCACCAGCGAGTTCACGCTCCTGCGTTGGCTGGCCTTCGCGGACGCCTTCGCCACCACCGTGCTGCTCTGGCGGATCTACTTCCACCGCGCCGGGTCGGTGCTGGCCGAGGCGGTCGCGGAGGCCGCGGAGCCGGCCCGGCTGGGCAAGTCGGCCACCTACACCCACCTCGCCATGATCGCGGGGATCGTGACCACGGCGGTGGGGTTCGAGCTGGTGATCGCCGAACCGACCGGGCACATCGACCCGGTCCGTTTCGCGGCGATCTTCGGCGGTCCGGCGCTCTTCGTGGTGGGCCGCGCCCGTCTGGAGTACGAGGTCTTCGGCCGGGTGTCCTGGTCCCGGCCGGTCGGCCTGCTGGTCCTGGTCCTCGCACTGCCGGTGCTGGTCCGACTGCCGCTGCTCGGCATCGCGGTCAGCGCCACGGCCGTCCTCACCGGCATGGCGGTGGTCGACGCGCTGCGCGCCCGGGGCCGTCCGCCGGAACACCCCGCCACCCCGATGTGAGCGCACGCACTGCCCTTCGCGGCCGCGTACGTGGCGGTGATGCTCGGCCGACCGCTGTTCGTCGCGATCGCGCTGCACGGCCATCCCCGTCGGCTGGTCCCGCTGCGGCTGCTCGCCTGGTCGGCGGTGAGCGCGGTGCCCTGGCTGGTCGGCGCGATCGGCCCGGACGACCTGCGCCTGCCGCTCTGGGCGGTCGCACTGGCCGTGGACTACGCCGGTCTGCTGACCGGCTGGCCGCTGCCCCGGCTCGGGCCGGCGCCCCCGAGCGGCTGGCGGATCGCCGGGGAGCACCTGGCCGATCGGTACCAGCAGATCTTCCTCATCGCGCTCGGCGAGTCGATCCTGGTCATCGGCTTGACCTACAGCGGGGAGGGGTTCTCGGGCCGGGGCGCCGCCGCCTTCACCGTCGCGTTCGTGACCACGGCGCTGCTCTGGCGGATCTACTTCCACCGCGCCGGGCACCTGCTCGCCGAGGCGCTGCGGGTGGCCCCTCGCCGGGCACGCTGAGTCCGCTCGGCCGGTCGCCCGGTGGACCGGGGCCGGTCAGGCGGCGGTGGGCCGGGAGAGCGCGGCCAGCGCCCGGCGTACGTCGGCGAGGGAGACGGTCGCCGAGTCGTCCAGGTCGGCCAGGCCGGCCTCGATCCACTGCCGCATCAGGGTGGTCACCCCGATGCCGCGCGCGTCGGCGGCCGCGCGGACCCGCTCGTACGTCTCCAGCGGCAGGCGTACCGAGCGGCTGACCATGGGCACGTCGGTGTCGGGGGTGGGCAGTTCCACCGGCTGGCTCTCGTCGATCAGCTCGGCGAGCGCCTCGTCGCCGCCGTGGAACCGCTTGGTCGCCTCGTTTCGGTTCATCGTGACCGCCTCCTCATCGGCGCGATCTCCGCACGGCCTCGTCGTAGCGCTTGGCCTCGACGTCGCTCAGCTCGCGCGCGGAGAGGATGTCCCAGTCGTTGTCGGTGCCGTCGGCCTCGGCCAGCAGCACGGCCAGTCGCCGCCCCCGGTGGCTGGTCGCGTAGACGACCATCACGTCGTCACCGAGGTGCCGGATGACCCGTCGCGTGCTGTGCAGGGCCTCCCAGACTTCCCCGGGTGTGACGTCGTAGACCCGTAGGTTGGCCAACGCCTCGTCGGTGAAGCTGAACCGGCTGCCCACGAGCGGAGCGTACCACGAACGTAACACGCCCCCGGCATGAGTCGATTTTCGCCGATCACCGGGTGGGGGTGACAGGATGGGGCGTAATCCCCTTGAGGAGGTCCGTGGTGAAGCATCAGGCGTACCAGCCGATCCTGATCACCGACGCCTCGCGCAGCCAGGACGATCAGCTCACCAGTCGGCAGAAGCGCTACGTGCTGATGATGGGCATCCGAGTGGCGTGCCTGATCGTCGGGGCGGTCCTGGTCGGCGTCAAGGCTCCTCTGCTCTGGCTCTGGCTGCCGCTGTGCGGCCTCGGAATGGTGCTCATCCCGTGGCTGGCGGTGCTGCTGGCCAACGACCGCCCGCCGAAGGAGCAGCACCGGCTGGCCGGCAAGTTCCAGTCGAGGCACCGGGACGAGACCCCGCCGATGAGCCTCACGGCCGAGGAGCGCCCGCACAAGGTCATCGACGCCGAGCCCTGACCGGGCCGTGAGCGCCCGCCGCCCCCCGCTCAGGGGGTGGGGCGGGCGCCGACCGTGGTGACCGCGAG
>NZ_QGGF01000146.1 GCF_003857015.1 Micromonospora globispora
CATCCACCACCGGCCGGACCTGGTCCGGCAACTGCTCACCCGGGACTGACTGAACCCACCCCCAACCCCCACCACCGGCAATTCAGCCGGCAGTCGAACAGGAGGCCTCCCATGGCCACGGATTACACCCCCGCCGTCACGGGTACCGGCATCAAGGCAGGGATTCAGCGGGTCGGCGGCTATCTCGCCGGCATGGTCATGCCCAACATTGGCGCGTTCATCGCCTGGGGTCTGATCACCGCGCTCTTCATCCCCACCGGCTGGATACCCAACGCCCACCTCGCCCAGCTCGTCGGCCCGATGATCACCGTCCTGCTTCCGGTGCTGATCGGCTACACCGGTGGCCGGCTGGTGCACGGCCAGCGCGGCGCCGTCGTCGGTGCCGTCGCCACGATGGGCATCGTGGTCGGCAGCGAGGTGCCGATGTTCCTCGGCGCCATGATGGTCGGCCCGCTCGCCGCGTACCTGGTCAAGCTCTTCGACAACGCCTTCGAGCACCGCATCAAGGCCGGCTTCGAGATGCTGGTCAACAACTTCTCGGCCGGAATCATCGGCGGTGGCATGGCGCTGGTCGGGGTCTGGGTGATCGGCCCGGTCGTCCGTTCCATCACCAACCTCGCCGGTCACGGTGTCGACTGGCTCGTCGGGCACAACCTGCTGCCGGTCGCCTCGGTCCTGGTCGAGCCGGCGAAGGTGCTCTTCCTCAACAACGCCATCAACCACGGCGTTCTCGGCCCGCTGGGTGTCGCGCAGGCGACCGAGACGGGCAAGTCCATCCTCTTCATGATCGAGTCCAACCCCGGCCCGGGCCTGGGGCTGCTCCTGGCCTTCCTGTTCTTCGGGCCCCGCGCGCTGCGCCCCAGCGTGCCGGCCGCGATCATCATCCACTTCCTCGGCGGCATCCACGAGATCTACTTCCCGTACGTGCTGATGAAGCCGCGGCTCATCCTCGCGATGATCGCCGGTGGAGCCGCTGGAGTCACCACCTTCATGATCACCGGTGCCGGCCTGGTCGCCACCCCGTCACCGGGAAGCGTCTTCGCCTACGCCGCCGTCACGCCTCGTGGCAGCTGGTTCGGAGTCGTCCTCGGCATCCTCATCGCGGCGGCGGTCACCTTCTTCGTGGCGGCGGCGTTGCTCGGCTTCGGTCGACTCAACGGCGACGCCCAGACGGAACAGCCGGGCACCGGGGACGCCGAGGCCACGGTCCCGCCGGGCGGCGAGGGGGCGGCCGCGCCGCGCCAGACCGCCGGGGCGGCCGCAACCGCTAACTCCACCGCAGTTTCGGAGGCGTGAACCAGATGAGCACGATTCAGGGAAGCGACATCCACAAGATCGTGGTGGCCTGCGACGCCGGGATGGGCAGCAGCGTGATGCTCGCCAGCCAGCTGCGCAAACAGCTCAGCAAGCACTCGGTGGCCGTGGAGCACACCCAGGTCGATCACATCCCCGCCGACGCCGATCTGGTCGTCGTGCACACCGGGCTAGCCGCACGGGCCCGGGCGAACGCGCCCGAGAAGGTCATCGTGCCGTTCCAGGTGTTCATCGGCGATCCGGCGGTGGCGAAGGTGGTCGCCGCGGTCAAGAACGGCGGCGCGGTCGATGGCTGAGGTGGCAAGCGGGGACCTCGCCGCGCTGCTCGACCGCCGGGCGATCCGGCTCGACGAGACCGCCGCCAACCGGGAGGACGCGATCCGGCGCAGCGGTGCGGTGCTGGTCGAGATCGGGGCCGTCGACCCGTCCTACGTCGAGGCGATGCTGGCGCGGGAGCGGTCGGTCTCGACGTACATGGGGGAGGGGGTGGCGATCCCGCACGGCACGCTCGCCGGCAAGGACGCCGTACGCCGTGACGCGCTCGCGGTGCTCCGCTTCCCCGCCGGCGTGGACTGGGGCGGCGAGCAGGTCGTGCTCTGCGTGGCGATCGCCGCCCGCGGCGACGGTCACGTCGCGCTCCTGGCCCAGCTGGCCGAGGTCCTGCTGGATCCGGAGCGGGCCCTGGCGTTGCGCGAGGCCACCGAGGCCGACGAGATTCTCCGGCTGCTCAAGCCGGTCGACGAGGAGACAGACTGATGAAGGTTGTTCGCTTCCATGCTCCGGGTGATGTGCGGATCGAGGACGCACCCGAACCGACCCCGGGACCGGGAGAGGTCAAGATCCGGGTACGCAACTGCTCCACCTGCGGCACGGACGTGAAGATCTGGCGATTCGGCCATCACCACATCGACCCGCCGCGGGTGATGGGCCACGAGGTCGCGGGCGAGGTCACCGAGGTCGGTGCCGAGGTGACCGGCTGGCAACCCGGTGACCGGGTCCAGGTGATCGCCGCGATTCCGTGCGGGCGGTGCGACCAGTGCCGCCGCGGCCGGATGACCGTCTGCCCCAACCAGGAGTCGATCGGCTACCACTACGACGGCGGCTTCGCCCAGCACATGGTCGTCCCGGCCAAGGTGCTCGCCGTCGACGGCCTGAACCGGATCCCGGACGGGGTCAGCTTCGCCGAGGCGTCGGTGACCGAGCCGTTGGCCTGCGTCCTCAACGGTCAGGAACTGGCCCGGGTCGGCGAGGGTGACGACGTCGTCGTCATCGGCTCCGGCCCGATCGGCTGCCTGCACGTACGGCTCGCCCGGGCCCGCGGCGCCACCCGGATCACCCTGGTCGACCTCAACCGGGACCGGCTGGACATGGCGGCGGCGCTCGTCGCGCCCGACGCCACGGTCTGCGCTGCGGAGACCGACCCGGTCGACGCGGTCCTCAAGCTGACCGACGGCGCCGGCGCGGATGTCGTCATCATCGCGGCGGCCTCGGGGGCGGCGCAGGAGCAGGCACTGCAGATGGTCGGCCGCCAGGGCCGGATCAGCTTCTTCGGCGGCCTGCCCAAGGACAAGCCGGTCATCGCCCTCGACGCCAACCTGGTGCACTACCGCGAGCTCACCATCGTCGGCGCCAACGGGTCCAGCCCGGCGCACAACAAGGCGGCGCTGCAGCTGATCGCCAGCGGTGCGGTGCCGGTCGCGGATCTGATCACGGACCGGCTGCCGCTGGAGAACGCCCTCGAGGCATTCGACATCGTCTCCCGCGGCGCCGGCATCAAAGTCACCATAGAGCCCTGACCGGCTCGGATCCACCCGGATCCATCACCCCTAGGAGTCGTCATGCCCGAACGCACCGTCCCCGTCGGGTCGACCAGCGGGCTGCACGCCCGCCCCGCCGCCATCTTCGTCGCGGCCGCCGCCGCCCAGCCCGTCGCGGTCAGCGTCCGGCGGCCGGGCGGCCGGCCGGTTCCTGCCCGCAGCATGCTCTCGGTGCTGTCACTCGGTGCGACCCACGGCACCGAGCTGATTCTTGCCGCCGAGGGCGACGGGGCGGAGGCCGCCCTGGACGCGCTCGCCGACCTGCTGCGCCGCAACCTCGACGAGGAGCCGGTCGATGCCTGAGCGGCTGACCGGCATCGGGGTCAGCCCCGGCGTGACCGCCGGTCCGCTGCTGCGGGTGGCCCCGGCGCCCCGGCTGCCGGAGCCGACCGTCGTCGCCGACGTCGAGGCGGAGCTGGCGCGGGCCGACTCGGCCCTCGCCGCGGTCGCCGCCGAGCTGCGCCGCCGCGCCGATGCGGCGCGGCGGCCGGAGGCGGCCGAGATCCTCCGGGCCCAGGCGATGATGGCCGAGGACCCGGTCCTGCGCGAGACGATCGCCGACGTGATCCGGGGCGGTCGGGACGCCGCGCACGCGATCGCCGACGCCTTCGCCGAACACCGCCGGGCGTTCCAGGCGGCCGGCGGCTACCTCGCCGAGCGGGTCACGGACCTGGACGACGTCCGGGACCGCGCGGTCGCCGCGAGCCTCGGGCGGCCTATGCCCGGCGTCCCGGCCCCGGGTCACCCGTACGTGCTGGCCGCGCGCGACCTCGCGCCGGCCGACACCGCGGACCTCGACTCGGAGCAGGTGCTCGCACTGGTCACCGAGGCGGGCGGCCCGACCAGCCACACCGCCATCCTGGCCCGGTCACTCGGCCTGCCCGCGGTGGTCTCCTGCGCCGGCGCGCTGAGCGTGCCCGAGGGAACGGTGGTCCGGGTGGACGGCGGTTCCGGCGAGGTGGTCACCGATGTCGATGAGGCGCTGGTGACGGCCACTCGCGCCGCGGCGGCCGCCCGGCGCGATCGAGCCACCCCGAGCCGGGGACCCGGCCGCACCGGCGACGGGCACGCGGTGAAGCTACTGGTGAACATCGGCTCGGCGGCCCAGCTGCACGGCGACGAGGCCGCCGGGGCCGAGGGCGTCGGGCTTTTCCGTACCGAGCTGCTCTTCCTCGACCGCAGCACGGCGCCCGGCCTGGACGAGCAGGTTCGGGCGTACGCCGAGGTCTTCGCGGCGATGGCGGGCCGCCCCGTGGTGATCCGGACGCTGGACGCCGGCGCCGACAAGCCACTGCCCTTCCTCGACCAGGCCGGCGAGCCCAACCCGGCCCTCGGCGTCCGCGGTCTGCGGGTCGCCCGACGCCGACCCGAGGTGCTCCGGGTCCAGCTCGAAGCGATCGACCTGGCCGCCCGGCGGACCGGCGCCGACGTCCGGGTGATGGCGCCGATGGTGGCCACCGCCGCCGAGGCCCGCGAGTTCGCCACGATCGCGCGCGCCGCCGGCCTCACCAACGTCGGCGTCATGGTGGAGGTGCCGGCGGCGGCGCTGCGCGCCCCGCAACTGCTCGACCAGGTCGACTTCCTCAGCATCGGCACCAATGACCTGAGCCAGTACGTCTTCGCCGCCGACCGGCAGTGTGGCGACCTGGCCGAGCTGCTCGATCCGTGGCAGCCGGCGCTGCTGCAGCTGATCGCGGCCTGCGCGACCGCCGGCGGCGCAGCCGGGAAGCCGGTCGGCGTCTGTGGTGAGGCGGCCGCCGATCCGCTGCTCGCGGTGGTGCTCGCCGGCCTCGGCGTGACCAGCCTGTCGATGTCGCCGCGGGCCCTGGCGCCCGTGCGGGCGGCGCTGGCCGCGCACACCCTTGCCGACTGCGCCCGACTGGCCAAGCTCGCGCTGGCCGCCGAGGATGCCGAGCACGCACGGGCCACCGTCCGGAGCGAGGCCAGGCCGGTGCCGGACTGATCCGGCAGGTCGGCGGAAGCCGTCGGAGATCTCCCGTGTGACACGATCTCCGACGGCTGTCTTGGCCGGCAACCTGCAACGCCCGACCGCGGTCTCGGAGGCCGGGAATCGATCATCGAAGGGTGATCGAGAGCGTGTTCCGCCCGGCGCCGGTTGGGTCCAGAGAGTCACAGCCAGCCACGCGCTGTGGCGCTCATGCCCATCTGGAAGCGGGTAGTGGCACCCAGGTCTGCCATCAGCGCGTGGATCCGGCGCTGGGTGGTCCTGGTCGACCAGCCCAGCGACGTTCGATGACCGCGAGGTCGGCGGGCCCCGGTCGCGGTGATCGTTTCGATGAAGTCGGCGGCCAGCAGCGCCTGGCTTGCGAGCGGAGGAATGCGGCCCAGGTCGTCGCTGACCTGTCCGGTGCGGGATCGATGCCGGCCTCGCGCAGGATTTCCCACACGGTGGAGGCGGCGATCTTGATCCGAGGGTGAGCAGTTCGCCGTGGATGCGCCGGTAGCCCCAGTTGTTGTTCTCTCAGGACAGCCGTAGGGCCAGGGTGCGAATCGAGCCCAGTGTGCGGGGCCGCCGGGGTCGGCGGGGTCGGGAGACGATGGCGTGGCGGCGGGCGAGCAGGTCGCGGTGCCAGCGCAGGATGGTGTCCGGGTGCACGAGCAGCCGAAGCTGCCGCAGCGCGGCCCGGGGGAGTGGGCGCAGCAAGGCGGCCAGCAGGGCCCTGTCGGCGGGCTGGAATCGGACGCGTTGGTCGCCGAGCTGGCGCTGCAGCACGGCGATCTGGTGGCGCAGGATGAGGATCTCGATGTCCTTGTCGTGATCGCTGTAGGGCCCCCAGCCGCAGCAGCGCGAACACGTTGGCCACACCGAGGTAGGCCAGTCGCAGCAGCACGAGGCGGCATCATCCCGTAGTCACCGACACCGATCGGTCAGGTGACAAGCCGAACCAGCCGTGATCGGTCGCCCAGGTTCCGACGAGTTCGCCCTGAGCAGGGCGGATGGCAGGCACACCCCTCGCAGCGCTGGTCATCGCCGCGTTGCCGTGAAGGAAGTCCGGCAGGCGTGGCGCGAAGACGGCTGCTGCACCGATGAACCGTAAGCGGGTTGCGCTGCTCGCGCTCGGGTTCTACCTCGCCGGCGTGTCCCTCACCTTCAAGGTGCGGACCTTCCTGCAGTGGCGTACCGGAGACAGCGGCCTGCGGACCGACGCCGGCGCGGTCGGTTCCATCGGCTGGTGAGCCGGAGGCCGAGTTGCCGGTAGACCTCGGCTTCGCTCACCAGCGCAGCCACCTGGGCGACCTACTCGCCAGATGCCCGCAGCTGTGCTGCTCTGGCCCAGCGGATCCGCGAGTTCGCCGGCCTGCTCACCACCCGTCGAGGCCATGACCTCGACGCCTGGATGGCCGCGGTCGAGGCAGGCGACCTGCCCCCTTTGCGCGCCTTCGTCCACGGCCTACGCAAGGACATGCCGGCCATCGTCGCCGGGCTCACCCTGCCCTTCAGCAACGGTCCGATCGAAGGCAGTACCAAGGTCAAGTTCCTCAAGCGGCAGGTGTACGGCCGCGCCGGATTCCTGCTCCTCCGACAAAGGATCTTGCTCCCCTGAGCGACCAGCCATCACCACCGTCTTTGTGCCAGAGCCGGAAATCGGACACTCCCCTCGCTGCCGGCAACGTACTCAATTCGGACCAGGTGGTGAGGGCGGCTCGGGTGGGCGTCCTCGGGCACGGGCTGCGTCGGATATGGCGATTCCGGCCAGGACGAGGGCAGGTGCGATGGCGACCAGCAGCGGCGGCAGGTAGAACGCCGCCGGTGATATGGCAGCGAGTACGAGGACCCCGATCGGCCGGGAGCGGGAGATCCGGCCGAACACCGTGTACTCGAACATGCCCCGTCCGGCGAGGAACAGCGCGGGTCCGCCGAGGATGACGGTGATCCAGGCCGGTGGTGTGTGTCCGAGCGGGTGGTCGATGACGAGTTCGTCGCCGACGGCGATGGCGACGATGCCGGCGACCATGAGCAGGTTGGCGTAATTCGCCGGGATGACCGCGCGGAATGGGTCGGGGGCGGCTGCGATGGCCTCCGCCAGCAGCCGCCCGGCGCGGTGGATGTAGATCCGCCACAGCAGCGCCGTGGTGGTGAACGCGACCACGACCGCGGCTATCCGGTCGGGCTCGAACCTGCCGCGGCTGAAGGTGAAACCGGTGACCAGGATGAGCTCGCCGAGCGCGATGATGAACAGCTGCCGGTAGCGCTCGGCCAGATGTGGGGCGGAGATTGCGAACTCGGCTGCACGGGCGCGACCCAGCCGCGGTGTGGGAAAGCCGAATATGAGTGCCCCGTACTCCACGGTCACCGCCAGCGCCCACAGGACCGCACGGGCCGTGTCGTGCGCGACAGCGCCGGCGATCCACGGCACTGCGGACACGCAGTTCCAGAAGAGTGGCCGCGCGAAGGCGCCCCGCGCCTCGTGGCCCCGCAGCAGAAGCACCGCGGCGGCGCTGCGGCCGATCTGGGTGGCGACGTATAAGCCTGCGAAGACCAGACCATGCTCGCCGAACGCCTCCGGCGCTGCGGCGGCCATCAGCAGGGTGCCGAACATGGTCGCGATCACCAGCAGCTCTATCAGCGGCTGGTGCGGGTTCAACCTCTCCGTGAGGCCCGCCGTGTGGGTCCACACCGTCCACAGGGCCAGCAGCAACACCAGCGTCTGGAAGGCGTCGCTCCAGGTCAGCTGGTCCAGCAGCCCCTGCGAGAGCCGTGCGAGCGCGAAGACGAACACCAGGTCGAAGAACAGTTCCAGGTACGTCGCTCGTGGTTCCTCGGGTCGTCGCAGGAGCCCGGCTGCCCCACTCGTCATCTGCTCGCCCGCTTCTGCCGTTTCTGTCTAGCTTTCCGGCAGTCGTACCACACGGCAGCGCCGTCAGATGCGGATGTGCTGCGGTGGCTCGGGCTCGAGCGGCTCCGTCTACCCGCCGGGCGGCGATAGAGGTCGGTGAGTTCCTTCCATCCGTCGCCGCCCGCGCGGATCAGGTCGTCGACCTTGGCCCAGGCCTCCGGCCGGTGCTACAGGCGGCGGAGTGTCACCCAGGTCCTGATACCGATCTGTCATGCAGGTCCTGAAACACGACAAGCGGAGCTCCTGGTTTCGGGATGTCTTGGAGTGACAACCTCTCTACCGGAGCTCCGCTGCTCGCTTCAGCATCGACACACCTTGACAGCCAGCCGATCGGCCTAACTAGGGCCTGTCCTGTCGATCATGGAAGCCAGATGATTGCGGCGATGAGGACGAGGCTGGATCGGTAGAGGGATGCGCGTTTGGCGTAGCGGGTGGCCAGGTCACGCCACTGCTTGAGTCGGTTGAAGCAGCGTTCCACGACGTTGCGCTTCTTGTAGATCACGGTGTCGAAGGCTGGTGGTCTGCCGCCGGCGCTGCCCTTGGCCGCCCGGCGGGCGACCTGGTCGGACCGTTCCGGGATGACGTGGCG
>NZ_QGGF01000145.1 GCF_003857015.1 Micromonospora globispora
CCGACTGGGTCAGCGCGGTCCCGCCCAGGTGCCCGACCAGCGCCCCGTACGTCGCCCAGCCGGCCGCGGCCGCCGCCTCGTAGGTCAGGAACAACCGGTACGGGTAGCGGCTGCGCCCGGCGGAGAAGCAGGCCGCCATCCGGCCTCCGGGCACGAAGCGGCAGAGCAGGATCACCAGTGGTCCCGGCTCGCGCAGTCCCCGCGTCACCCGGCCGGCGACCCGGCGGGCCCGCCCCGGCACGGCGTGCCGCGCCTCCCGGCGGTCCGGGGCACCCCGCCCGATCAGGTAGCAGGCCAGGTCGCCGGCGAAGACGCCAGCCGCGCCCACCGCGATGGTGAGCGGCAGGCTGAGCCCGCCGTAGACGGTCAGCGCACCGCCGGTGATCATGACGGCCTGGGTCGGGATGACCGGCACGAAGGCGTCGGCGACCAGCAGCCCGAGCAGTGCGACGTACGCCCACGTCGGTGACGCGACGTCAGTGATGAGTTCGGCCACGACCGCCACCTCGCCCCCCGATTGCCTGCCTCGAGCCTGATGACGTGTCCGGCGTCACCGGGGCGAGGCCTCGCCCGTGGTGACCGTGCACACGGCAGGGCCACCCGATGAAAACGACGCGACGGCGCGGAATGTGACGGCATGCCGCCGTGGCCTGCGACACCGTCACGGTCGGCGGATCCCCGGTGGTCGGCGTACCGTTGTCGGCGCGCGGCCCCACGGACGTCGGGTCCCCCGTTCTCGACGACCGGGCCGCCGCGGGCCGCCGGCAGGTCCCGTGCCGGCGGCCCGCCCCCTCTCCCCGAAATGCGGGTGCACGCCGCGACGGCGGCCGCGTACCGTCGGGGTATGCGCAGTGCGATGGTGACCACGACGCCGGGAATCCCCGGCGCGCCGCACTGACGTAACCGTCGACGAGGCCCTGGGGCGAACCGCCCCGGGGCCTCGTGGCGTTCCGGGCCGCGTCGCCTCCGGGTCGTACCCCATCAAGGAGAGCGACATGATCGACCACCGCAGGCTCGGCCGGGAGCTGGAGCTGTTCGTCTCCGACCCGCTCGCGGGCGCCGGCCTGCCGATCTGGCTGCCGGCCGGCGCCGCCGCCCGGCACGCCGTCGAGGAGTACGTGCGGGACCTGGAGCGCCGGGCCGGCTACCGGCACGTCTACTCGCCGCCGCTGGGCAAGCGGGAGCTGTTCGAGCTGTCGGGACACCTCGGCTACTTCGCCGACGACATGTTCCCGCCGATGCGGCTGAGCGCCGACGACGAGTTCGTGCTGCGGCCCGCGCTCTGCCCGCACCACGCGCTGGTCTTCCGCGCCCGCGGCCGCTCCTACCGGGAGCTGCCGCTGCGCATCGCCGAACTGGGTGGGATGTACCGGGCCGAGCGCTCCGGCGTGCTGGGCGGGCTGTCCCGGGTACGCGCAATCTCGCTGAACGACGCGCACAACTTCTGCGCCCTCGAGCAGGTCGGCGACGAGGTACGCGAGATCCTCCGGCTGATCCGCGAGGCGCACGCCGCGCTCGGCGTACGGCCGGCCGGGTTCCGGCTGTCGCTGCGCGGGCCGGGGGAGAAGTACGTCGGCGACGACGCCCAGTGGGCGCGGGCCGAGGAACTGCTCCGCGCCGCGCTCGACGGGGTGGACTACCAGGAGGCGCCCGGCGAGGCGGCCTTCTACGGACCGAAGATCGACATTCAGATCGTCGATGCGGCCGGCCGGGAGTCGACCATCTCCACCATCCAGCTCGACTTCGACAAGCCGGAGCGGTTCGACCTGTCGTACACCGCCGCGGACGGGAGCCGACAGCGGCCGGTGATGGTGCACCGGAGCCTGGTGGGCAGCATGGAACGGCTCTTCGCGTACCTGATCGAGGTGCACGCCGGCGCCTTCCCGGCCTGGTACGCCCCGGTGCAGCTGGTGCTGCTCCCGGTCGACGACGGGCAGGCGGAGGTGGCGGTCGACCTGGCCCGCCAGGCGGAGGCGGCCGGTCTGCGCGTCGACGTCGACCTCGCCGGCTCCCTGGGCGCACGGATCCGCGACGCCGCCCGCCGCAGGATCCCGTACGTCGGGGTGGTGGGTTCCCGGGAGGCCGCCGCCGGCCTGGTCTCCCTGCGCCTGCGCAACGGTCGGGGGCTCGACCCGATGCCGGTGGCTGACGCCCTGGGGCTGATCGGGGCGGTGGTGGCCGCCCGCTCGCCCGACCTGCTTCCGGCCGGGTGACTGGTGGCCACGGCTCGCCGGCTCCCGCCCGGGCAGGGCGGGAGCCGGCGTCGGGCCGGGTGTCGGGCGCACCGTCAGCTGCCCGCGACGGCGGGCTGGGGCAGCGAGTCGACGTCGTCAACCACCGCGCCGCTGAACTGGGACTGGTAGAGGCGGTGGTACGCGCCCCGGGCGGCGAGCAGCTCCTCGTGGCTGCCCTGCTCGACGATCCGGCCGTTCTCCATCATCAGGATCAGGTCGGCGTCCCGGATGGTGGAGAGCCGGTGCGCGATGACGAAGCTGGTCCGGTCCGAGCGCAGGGCCGCCATCGCCCGCTGGAGCAGCACCTCCGTCCGGGTGTCCACCGAGCTGGTCGCCTCGTCGAGGATCAGCAGCGACGGCTCGGCCAGGAACGCCCGGGCGATCGTGATGAGCTGCTTCTCGCCGGCGCTGACGTTGCTCCCCTCCTCGTCGATCACGGTGTCGTAACCGTCGGGGAGGCTGCGGACGAACCGGTCCACGAAGGTGGCCCGGGCGGCGGCCAGGATCTCCTCCTCGGTGGCGTCCGGGCGCCCGTACGCGATGTTGTCCCGGATGGTGCCGCCGAAGAGCCAGGTGTCCTGGAGCACCATGCCGATCCGGCCGCGCAGCTCGTCCCGGCGCATCGTGGTGATGTCCACCCCGTCGAGGGTGATCCGTCCGGCGTCCAGCTCGTAGAAGCGCATGATCAGGTTGACCAGGGTGGTCTTGCCCGCGCCGGTCGGGCCGACGATCGCCACGGTGTGGCCGGGCTCGGCGACCAGCGACAGGTCCTCGATCAGCGGCTTGTCCGGGGCGTACCGGAAGGAGACGTGTTCGAACTCGACCCGGCCGTGCGGGTCGGCGATCCGGGCCGGCTGCACCGGGTCCGGGCTCTGCTCCTCGGCGTCGAGGACGGCGAAGACCCGCTCGGCCGACGCCACCCCGGACTGGAGCAGGTTGGCCATCGAGGCGACCTGGGTGAGCGGCTGGGTGAACTGCCGCGAGTACTGGATGAACGCCTGCACGTCGCCGAGGCTCATCGACCCGGAGGCGACCCGCAGCCCGCCGACCACCGCGATCGCCACGTAGCTGAGGTTCCCGATGAAGAACATCGCCGGCATGATGATCCCGGAGATGAACTGGGCCCCGAAGCTGGCCTCGAACAGCTCCTCGTTCTTGACCCGGAAGGCGGCCTCCACCTCGCGCTGCCGGCCGAAGACCTTGACCAGCTCGTGGCCGGTGAACGCCTCCTCGATCTGCCCGTTCAGCTCGCCGGTGTGGGTCCACTGGGCGATGAACTTGCGCTGCGACCGCTTGGCGATCTGACCGGTCACCAGCACCGACAGCGGCACCGCGACCAGGGCGACCAGCGCCAGCAGCGGGGAGATCCAGAACATCATGGCCAGCACGCCGACCACGGTGAGCAGGGCGGTGAGCAGCTGGCTCAGCGTCTGCTGGAGGGTCTGCGAGATGTTGTCGATGTCGTTGGTGACCCGGCTGAGCAGCTCGCCGCGGGGCTGCCGGTCGAAGTAGGGCAGCGGCAGCCGATTGAGCTTGTCCTCCACGTCGGCGCGCAGCCGCAGCACGGTCCGCTGCACCACGCCGTTGAGCAGCCAGCCCTGCCACCACATGAGCAGGCTGGCGGCCAGGTAGAGCGCCAGGGCCAGGGCGAGTACCCGACCGAGCGCGGTGAAGTCGATGCCCACCCCGGGCACCACGTGCATCCGGGCGAGCATGTCGGCGAAGTTGTCGTTGCCGGCCGCCCGTGCCCCGGCCACCGCCTGCTCCCTGGTGGTACCCGTGGGAAGCTGCCGGCCGATGATGCCGCTGAAGATCAGGTCGGTGGCGTGGCCGAGCACCTTCGGCCCGGTGACGCTGAGTCCGACGCTCGCCACCGCGAGGGTGACCACGGCGGCCAGGTGCAGCCGGTACGGCCGCAGTCGCCCCAGCAGCCGCCGGGCCGACGGCCCGAAGTTCAGCGACTTCTCGGCGGGCATGCCCATGTTCATGTGCGGCGGACCGCCGGTGCGCCGCCCGGCGGCGGGCAGCCGCTTCGGCGCTTCCTTTTCCCGTACGGCGGTCATGCCGGCACCTCCGCGGTCTGCTGGGACGCCACGATCTCGGCGTACGTCGGGCAGGTGTCCAGGAGTTCCTCGTGTCGTCCCATCCCGACGACGCCTCCGTCCTCGAGCACGATGATCTGGTCGGCGTCGACGATCGTGGAGACTCGTTGGGCCACGATCACCACCGCCGCGTCCGCGGTGATCGGCCTCAGCGCGGCCCGCAGCCGGGCGTCGGTGCCGAGGTCCAGCGCCGAGAACGAGTCGTCGAAGAGGTAGATCTCCGGCTTGCGGACCAGCGCGCGGGCGATCGCCAGCCGCTGCCGCTGGCCGCCGGAGACGTTCGTGCCACCCTGGGCGATCGCCGCGTCCAGCCCGCCGGGCATCTCGGCCACGAAGTCCCGGGCCTGGGCGATCTCCAGCGCAGCCCAGAGGTCCGCGTCGGTGGCGTCCGGGTTGCCGTACCGGAGGTTGCTGGCGACCGTGCCGCTGAACAGGTACGGCCGCTGCGGCACCAGCCCGGTCCGGCGCCACAGCTCGTCGGGGGCCAGGTCGCGGACGTCCACCCCGTCCACCAGGACCGCGCCGGCGGTCGGGTCGACCAGCCGGGGGATCAGCGTGAGCAGGGTTGTCTTGCCGGCGCCGGTGGAGCCGATGATCGCCGTCGTCCGGCCCGGCTCGGCCCGGAACGAGATGTCGTGCAGTACCGGGGCGCTCGCCCCCGGGTACTGGAAGCCGACGCCGCGCAGCTCCAACTCGCCCCGGCCGGCCACCTCGGTCACCGGGCGGGCGGCGGGCACCACCGACGAGTCGGTGTCCAGCACCTCGACGATGCGTTCGGCGCAGACCGCCGCGCGCGGCACCATCATCAGCATGAAGGTCGCCATCATGACCGCCATCAGGATCTGCATCAGGTACTGCAGGAACGCGGTGAGCGCGCCGACCTGGATCTGACCGGCGTCCACCCGCTGCGCGCCGAACCAGAGCACCGCGACGCTGGAGACGTTGAGCACCAGCATCACCGTGGGGAAGATCAGCGCCTGGAGCCGGCCGATCCGCAGGGCGGTCGCGGTCAGGTCGGCGTTCGCGACGCCGAAGCGTTCCGTCTCGTACGGCTCGCGGACGAAGGCACGGACCACCCGAATGCCGGTGATCTGCTCGCGCAGCACCCGGTTGACGGTGTCGATCCGGGTCTGCATGAGCCGGAAGCCGGGCACCATCCGCCGGATGATCAGGCCCAGCGCGATCGCCAGCACCGGCACGCTGACCAGCATCAGCCAGGAGAGCCCGACGTCCTCGCGGAGCGCCATCACCACGCCGCCGACGCTCATGATCGGCGCGGCCACCAGCATGGTGCAGCTGAGCAGGACCAGCATCTGGACCTGCTGGACGTCGTTGGTGTTCCGGGTGATCAGCGAGGGCGCGCCGAAGCGGTTGACCTCCCGGGCGGAGAAGCGGTTGACGTGGCCGAAGATGAAGCCGCGGACGTCCCGGCCGAAGCCCATCGCGGTCTTCGCGCCGAGGTACACGGCGGCGACGGAGCAGGTGATCTGGAGCAGGCTGACCAGCAGCATCCAGCCGCCGGTACGCATGATGTGGCCGGTGTCGCCGCGGGCGACGCCCTGGTCGATGATGTCGGCGTTGAGGCTCGGCAGGTAGAGCGAGGCCATCGTGCCGACGAACTGGAGCGCCACCACGGCCGCCAGGAGCCGGCGGTACGGGCGCAGATGGTTGCGAAGCAGGCGGATCAGCAAGGACGGCCCCCCGGTGTCGTCTGGTCTGCGGAATCCTGGTCTGGGTTCAACCGCCCGACGTCCCCGTCGGACATGCTCGTGATCAGTTCGGTCAGGAACTCCCGGATCACCGCCTGCTTCGCCGGGTCGGCGTCGACGGAGGTGAGTGGCCGGTTGCTGTGGATCAGGTCGAAGAGGGCCTTGGTGTGCTCGCGGCCCTTGTCGGTGAGGGTGAGCTGCACCGTCCGGCGGTCGTTGGCGTCCCGGCGGCGCTCGACGAAGCCGTCCCGTTCCAGGGTGTCGACGATGCCGGTGAGCGTGGCGGGCCGGACGAAGCAGCGTTCGGCGACCTCACGGTGGGCCGTGTCGCCCATTCGGGACAGGATGAACAGCACCCGCATCCCGGCCGGGGTGAGCCCGTGGTGCTCGGCCAGGTACCGCCCCCAGTGCTGGTCCACGAGGTGCCCGGCGACCGAGACCAGTCGGCCGAGCGGCGCGTGGCTCAGCATGTCGGGGAAGCGGACCAGTGGTTCCATCTTCACGCCAGACACGTTAGCCCCCGGATCGTCAGGCCCCAAACTAATTTCGGGAACGCGACATCTTGTCAATGGCAAGATATGCTCGCTCGCATGACCACGACCCGCGGCTACCACCACGGCGACCTGCGGCGGACCCTGCTGGCGGCGGCTGTCGACGTGATCGGCGAGTCCGGGCCGGTGGCGCTGAGCCTTCGCGACCTGGCCCGCCGGGCCGGTGTGTCGCACGCCGCCCCGGCGCACCACTTCGGCGACAAGGCCGGACTGCTCACCGCACTCGCCGTCGAGGGCTTCGACCTCCTCACCGACGCGCTGGGCCGCGCCGGTGACGACCTCCTCGAGCTCGGGGTGGCCTACGTCCGGTTCGCGGTCGACCACCGGGCCCACTTCGAGGTGATGTTCCGCCCGGAGCTCTACCGCGCCGACGTGCCCGAGGTAGTGGCCGCCCGATCACGGGCCGGGGCCGCGCTGCGCGGTGGCGTCTCCGCCCTCGCGGCTGCGTCGAGCGCCGAGCCGGACCGGGACGCCCTGGCCGCCTGGTCGATCGTGCACGGGTTCGCCACGCTCTGGCTGGCCGGCGCCCTGCCGGCCGGCGTCGGGGAGGACCCGGAGGCGGCGGCCCGATCGGTGATCCGCCGCCTCTTCGAGTGACCTGCCGGCGAGCTACCAGCTCGTCGGCAGCGGCATGCCCTCGGTGTAGCCGGCGGTGCTCTGCACACCGACCAGCGCCCGCTCGTGGAACTCGTCCAGATTGCGCGCACCGGCGTAGGTGAAGGCGCTGCGTACCCCGGAAATGATCTCGTCGATCAGGTCCTCGACGCCCGGCCGGTTCGGGTCCAGGTACATCCGGGCCGAGGAGATGCCCTCCTCGAAAATCGCCTTCCGAGCCCGGTCGAACGCGCTGTCCTCGGCGGTACGCGCGCTGACCGCCCGGGCCGACGCCATGCCGAAGCTCTCCTTGTACCGCCGGCCGTCCTGGTCGGTGTAGAGGTCGCCGGGGGACTCGTACGTGCCGGCGAACCAGGAACCGATCATCACGTTGGACGCCCCCGCGGCCAGCGCCAGCGCCACGTCCCGCGGGTGACGCACCCCGCCGTCGGCCCAGACGTGCCGGCCGAGCGCCCGGGCCGCCGCCGCGCAGTCCAGCACCGCCGAGAACTGCGGCCGCCCCACCCCCGTCATCATCCGGGTGGTGCACATCGCGCCCGGTCCCACGCCGACCTTGATGATGTCCGCACCGGCCTCGATCAGATCGCGTACGCCCTCGGCGGTGACCACGTTGCCGGCCGCGACCGGAACCGCCGGGTCCAGCGCGCGGACCGCCCGCAGCGCGGCGAGCATCCGCTCCTGGTGCCCGTGCGCGGTGTCCACGACCAGGGTGTCGACCCCGGCCTCCAGCAGCGCGGCAGCCTTGCCGGTCACGTCGCCGTTGATGCCCACCGCCGCGGCGATCCGCAGCCGGCCCTTGTCGTCCACGGCCGGCTTGTAGAGCGTGGCGCGCAGCGCGCCCTGCCGGGTGAGCACCCCGACGAGCCGACCTTCGGCGTCCACCACCGGGGCGAGCCGCCGCCGCCCGGCCGAGAGCCGGTCGAAACCGGTACGCGGATCGGCGTCCGCAGGCACCGTGTGCAGCTCGGTCGACATCACGTGCCGGAGCTGGGCGAAGCGGTCCACGCCCACGGTGTCCGCCTCGGTCACCACACCGACCGGGCGGCCGTTCTCGTCGACCACGATCACCGCGCCGTGCGAACGCTTCGGCAGCAGGTGGATCGCGTCGCCGACGGTGTCGGTCGGGCCGAGGGTGATCGGCGTGTCGTGCACCAGGTGCCGCTGCTTGACCCAGGCGACGACGTTGGCCACCACCTCGATCGGGATGTCCTGCGGGATCACCGCGATCGCGCCGCGCCGGGCCACCGTCTCGGCCATCCGGCGGCCGGAGACAGCGGTCATGTTCGAC
>NZ_QGGF01000116.1 GCF_003857015.1 Micromonospora globispora
TGGCTGTACAGCCATCGGTACAGCCAAGCCGGGCGACTCCAACCGATAGGGACGGACGCGAGGCGACGAGACGAGCAGGCCAGCCGCAATAGCCGACGCCGACCGACAGCGGTCTTGATCTTTGCAAGGCAGGGGTTAGGGGTTCAAGTCCCCTGGGCTCCACCATTTTCGCTCCTCACCTGCGGTTTCTCATTCCGCTTGATCGACTAGTACAACATCAGTACAGATCAGGCTTGATCTTGGCTTGAGAGCGCCGACCGTAGGACGCTTCCGACGATGCCGCGAGGCCGGTCCCGCTTCGGCCACCAGTGCACGTACGTCTCTAGCGTGATCCGCAGCGTCTTGTGCCGGAGCATGCGCTGCGCCTCGGCGTGATTCGTGATCAGCATCGTGGCGAAGAAGTGCCGCAGAGCGTGGAAGGTCCCAGGCCCTTTCGGTCAGCCGGCTGCGTCCCGCCAGTCCGCCCACTCCCGCGACCAGGTCCGGTCGGTGAACGGGTTACCGCGCCGAGTCGTGAACAGCAGCGGCACTGACCGCTGGACGGGATCGCCCGAGGTCATGTCGACCAGCTCCACCGAACAGGCGGAAACGTCCCGGACGTGCTCGGCGAGGACCTGGCCGACGACCGGGTCCAGGTCGACGGTGCCGGATGAGCCCGCTTTGGGCTCGCTCAGGTAGAAACCGCCGTGCTCCTGCGGCGTGTATCGGAGTTGCTGGACGATGTGCAGCTCTGCCCGATCCTGGTCGACGACGTGCGCGCCCGGCGGTCGTGGCTGGGTTCCGTCCCCCGGTGCTCGACTCTCCACGCCTCTCGGCCGGCGTCAAGGGCGCTTCGCGTCGGCTACGCCGATGGCCTACGGCCACCCTTGACCCCGACCGAGAGCCGTGGATCTGGCACCAATCGGGGGACGGGGCAGAGCGGCGACCGCCGGGCATGCCGGGCATCCACGGGCCAGTAACAGTGGCTCGCAACGGGCATCGGGGGGCACGGCGGGCAGGCAGCTCGGTCGTCGGGGGCAGGCGTTCCGGGCATTACGGCCGGTTGAGCGCGGCCTTCTCAACTAACCGGGTGGTGACGGAGGCTCGGCTGGCAGTCTTCGAGCGCGGACCGCGTCGGCTACGGCGACGCCGGCCAGGATGAGGGCGGCGGTGGTGGCTACCGCCAGCAGGGGCACCGGCCGCATCGCGGGGGTGAGGGCGACGAGGGCGAGTGCGCCGATCACGCGGGGGGCGGACACGCGGCCGAACACCGCGTACTCGAAGATGGCCCGTCCGGCGAGGAACAGGGCGGGTCCGCCGAGGATGGCGGCGATCCAGGCCGGGTCGGTGTGTCCGAGCGGGTGGGTGATGACGAGTTCGTCGCCGACGGCGATGGTGACGATGCCGGCGGCCATGACCACGTGGGCATAGATCGTCGCGACAGCAGTGCGGCGTAGGTTGGTGGTTGCTGTGATGGCGTCGGCCAGCAGCGCTCCGGCGCGGTGGATGTAGATGCGCCACAGCAGTGCCGTGGTGGCGAACGCGACCAGGGTCGCGGCGCTGCGGTCAGCCCCGAACGGGCCGTTTGCGAACGTCAGTCCGGTCACCAGGATCGGCTCGCCGAGCGCGACGATGAAAAACTGCTGGAACCGCTCGGCCACGTGCTCTGCGGAGGCCACGATCTCGAATCGACGCGTGGCGCCGCGGCCCATCTTCGGCGCGGGGAAGCCGATTGCGAGCCCCACGTACTCCACGAGCGCCGCCGTCATCCACAGCGCTGCACGCACCCAGCCGGGTAAGAACGCACCCGCGATCCATGCCGGCGTAGCCATGCCGACCCAGAACAGTATTCGCACCGCGCTGGGCCGCACCTCGTGGCCACGCAAAAAGTAGATGGCGATAGCGAGGCCACCAAACCGGACGGTGAGGTACGCCCCTATGAAGACCAGGCCCCGCCGACCGAACGCCTCAGGCGTCGCCGCCGCCATCACGAGGGTGCCGAAAATGATCGGCATGGTCAGCAGCTGTACCAGCGGATGCTGCGGGTCGAACAGGTCCGTAAACCTCGCCGTAGAGGTCCAGACATGCATCATGGCGAACAGCAACACCAGTGTCTGGAACGCGCCAGTCCAGCTCAGATGCCCCAGCAGGTGCTGCGAGAGCTGGAGGAAGGCGAGGACGAACACCAGGTCGGAGAAGAGTTCCAGGAATGACGCCCGCGGCTGCTCGGGTCTTCTCAGCAGTGCGGCCAATCTACCCGTCGTCATCAACCGCCCATCTCTGCCGTTTCTGTCCGCCTTAACCGTATTCGTACCATGCGGTGGCCTCGAACGTTGCCGACATAGAAGCCGCGCACAACGACTACCGATCCGGACAGCCCGACGAGGAGATTCGCTAGCAGGCTTCGGATGTGTGGCGGAAACGCGATCCGTCATCACGATCACAGCGACCAAGGTGATCAGAACAGCGGGAAGCCGATCGTCTGCCCGCCCGTGATCGTCTAACCGGGTGGTGACGGCGGCTCGGATGGGCGCCTTCGAGCGCGGGCCACGTCGGATGCGGCGACACCGAACAGAATGAGGGTGGCGACAACGGCCAGGATGAAGGCAGCGGTGGTGGCTACCGCCAGCGGCGGCACCAGCGCCATCGCTGGGGTGATGACGAGGAGGGCGAGGGTGCCGATCACGCGGGGGAGGGACACGCGGCCGAACACCGCGTATTCGAAGATGGCTCGTCCGGCGAGGAACAGGGCGGGTCCGCCGAGGATGACGGGGAGCCAGGCCAGGTTCGTGTGTCCGAGCGGGTGGGTGATGAGGAGTTCGTCGCCGACGGCGATGGTGACGATGCCGGCGATCATGATCACGTGGGAGTAGAGCGTCAGGACACCAACGCGGAGTCGGTTGGGGGCCGCTGCGATGGCCTCCGCGATCAGTGCTCCGGCGCGGTGGATGTAGATGCGCCACAGCAGTGCCGTGGTGACGAACGCCACCAGGGTGGCGGCGCTGCTGGCAGCCCCGAACCCGGCGTTTGCGAATGCCAGTCCGGTCACCACAACCGGCTCGCCGAGCGCGACGATGAAGAACTGCCGGAACCGCTCGGCCACGTGTTCTTCGGAGACCACGACCTCGAGTCGACGCTCGCCGCTGCGGCCCAGCCGCGGCGTGGGAAAGCCGAGTGCGATCCCCACGTACTCCACGGCCGCCGCCGTCATCCACAGCGCTCCCCGCACCCAGCCGGGCTGGAAAGCCCCCGCGATCCAGAACACCGCGGACACGCCGACCCAGAACAGTAGCCGCACCGCGTTGCGCTGCCCCTCGTGGCCCCGCAACAGAAAGATCGCGACAGCGAAGATACCAAGCCGGACGACGACGTACACACCTGCGAAGACCAGGCCCCGCCGGCCGAACGCCCCGGGTGCCGCAGCCGCCAGCACGAGGGTGCCGAACATGATCGATATGACCACCAGCTGGATCAGCGGATGTCGCGGGTCGAACGTGTCCGTAAACCTCGTCGCAGCGATCCAGACAAACAACACGGCGGACAGCAACACCAGTGTCTGGAACGCGCCAGTCCAGCTCAGGTTCTCCAGCAGTTCCTGCGAAAGCCGGAAGAACGCGAGGACGAACACGAGGTCGAGGAACAGTTCCAGGAATGCCGCCCGCGCATGCTCGGGTCTTCGCAGCAGCTTGCTCGCCCTACCCGTGGTCATTGGTCGCCCGTTTCTGCCGTTTCTGTCCGTCTTAACCTTAGTCGGACCGAGTTGTTGGGCTGTGAAAGTTGCCGGACGCCGCGGACAACGACTACCGATCCGGACAGCCGGCCGGGCTACGGATCAGGTGATCGGGCCCGTTAACGTCCGCCCGGCAGACGCCCTCCCGTCCTTGATCAACAAGTACAGCTTTAGTGCAAACGACCGCCGCAAGGGGTGTGAATTGTCGAGAGGCGCTGAGGGGCGGGGCCGCAGGTCGGAGCACTGATCGGTCCGTTTGCGGCTGATCCGCGCGCCGGCTTGCGGCTTAGGGTTCAAGTCCCCTGGGGCTCCACCAACACTTTCCCTGGTTGATCTCGCTTCCGAGTACAGCCATTCGTACAGCCAAGCGGTCACGCTGTCCCCTCCTCGCCCAGCAACCGATCGATGGCCGGGGCAGCCTGACGAGCCTGCGCCGGCAGGACATGCCCGTAGGTGTCGGCCGTCATCCGGATCGTCGAGTGCCCGAGCAGCTCCATCACCGTCCACAGTTCCTCGCCTTGGTCGAGCAGGAACGTCGCGAAGGCATGCCGCAGGTCGTGCAGGTGCAACCAGTCCAGCCCGGCCACCGCGCGGAGCTGCTCGAAGCGCCGGTTGACGTTCCGCGGATCCCCTCGCCGGACACCACAAGGGCTACCAGCCTCCCTGGACGGGGACAAGGTGGAGCGCCCTACTGGACGAACGACGTCCCCGTCCAGGGAGGCTGGACGGTCTACAACTGCCCGACGAGGAGATCCGCCCACTGGCCGAGAGCCGCCCCTACCGGGGCGCCTACCCTTGTTCTCGGCGCCCGCCGCCGTGGCGTTTCAGGAGCGCCCTGGCCCGTTCGTGCCAGTCCTGGGTCGCGCGATCGAAGACGCCAGCAGGCAGGGACCAGGCGGTATCTTGGGGCCTCCTGAGGCGGTGTAGTGCCGGAGGTATCGCCTCCATCCAGCCGAAGAGCCCGCGTCCCTTCATCCCCTGCTGATACAGCGCCCGTCCCGCCTCGGTCTGCCAATAGCGGTCCGCCTCTGCTTGAGCGCCGATGAGGCCAGCAGCGATCAGGCGGGGTACGGCTTGGATGAACTCGGCCTCGGTCAGGAGAGCGTGGTTGATGCGATCAGCCTTCGCGATGATCTGCGCGAGTGCGTAGCCGTCATCGGGACCGGTTCCCTCGATCGAAGAGAACACCCACGCGTCCGAGCCCGTCCATTCGGCGACCACAGTCGCCAGGATAGGAGGCTGTCTGGCCGCCACATGGTGATCGACACCGCAACGAGCCCGAGCGAACCTGCGTGAAGTCCCCGGATGCACCAGGAGCTTCAGTCGCCGTACAGCCATCCGTACAGCCACGCCCGCCTGCCGATGCTGACGCTCCCCGACAGCGGCGGACAGGCCGACCAGGTGCGCAGCCGTCCGACCAGCCATCCGGGATCTTCTTCCAATCCCCGACTTGGTCAGCTCGTCGGGGACGGGTGCCGCGCCGCACGCTCGGCCTCCGCTCGCGCCTCCCGCCGGTGTTCGAGCACCCGGCGCAGGTCATAGACGACGGCGAAGGGTCCGAGCACACCCAGGAGAAGGAACCAGATCCCCACCTTGTATTCGCCTTCGATGGGGTTCAACCGAAGCAGTCCGACGCCTGCGCTAAGCGCCACCACCGGCAGGAGCATCGTGCCGATGATCTTGATACCGCGGGCGAGGCCGGAGCGGATGACGAGAACGCCGGTAGGTATCGCAAACACGCCGGCGAAGAGCATGCCGCCGACGACGACGAGAAACATCGGATAGCTGAGTGACATTCGCGGCAGTCTAGCCAGCATCCGTGCCCGATCGGTGCACGACGATACGGCGGACCGCGGCCAACAGTGGCTGATGCAGATGGGTGAAGAACAACGGCCGGTCAGGGATACCCCGACCGGCCGTTGTCATTGCTGCTTACGGGAGGGTGACGTACTGCCCGAGGAAGGCCCGGGCGCTGTCGCTGTCCGTCCGGTACGCCACGTTGGTGGCGTAGCAGGGAGTGTCACCGGTGATCGTGGTGCCGGCCAGCACCAGCCGGCCGTCGAGGGTGACGAAGTTCGGGCCGCCGGAGTCGCCGTAGCAGGCGCCGCCCAGGTCGCGGCTCTCGTTCATCGCCAGGCGCACCCAGGTGTTGTTGAGCGCGTCGAAGTCGACCGTTGCCTTCATTCGCACGCCGCCGCCCGGGTGAACCTGCCCACCGGGCTGGTCGACGGCCTCCTGGGTGCCGTATCCCATGACCTGCCAGTCGGCGGCGTCGAGCGCGCGGGAACCGAGGTCGGAGAGCTGGTTGGCGCCGGGCAGGGTGGCCGGGGTGAAGGTCCACCGCTTCGCGAGGTCGGCGGCCTGGGTGTCGTCGAACTCGATCACCGCGATGTCGTGCGCATCGGCCGAGTTGCCCGGGTATGCCGGGTCCCAGTGTGCCGTGCCCTGGACGCCCACTCGGGCCGCAATCTCCTCCGGCGACCCGCCGGTCTTGTTCGAGTCGTCGATCGCGCCCTGTACGTCCTGGGCCAGCGAGACGTAGAACTTGGCGCCGGCCGGACGATTGGCGGTGCAGTGGGCGGCCGTGAGGAAGATGTTGGCCGAGATCATCGTGCCCGAGCAGCTCCACCGGACGACGTCGGGCGTGGCGGGGTTGCCGTCGCGGTCGTACTGCACCACGAGCGCGCCGACCTCGGTGCGCTCAGGCGCAGGCTGTGCGTTGTATGAATTGATCGCCGAGGCGGGGGCGGCGACGCTGAGCATCGCGGCTGCGGCGGTGGCGGTCAGCGAAGCGAGTACGGCTGAACGACGCAAGTTTCCTCCCGTGGATGGTCGGGTCTCCGGTAGCTGACCACATCGGATGCCCGAATGGAAGATGCCAGGCAGGGCGCTCACCACCCGCGGCACCCAGGGAGCCCGCCCGTCCATGCCGAGCAGGTAGAGCGGCACGTCTCCTCTCTGCGGACCCGTCGTACCGGGTCGAGCGCGGCAGGCTAGCGTCGGAACGTGAGCATCGGATCCCCGCGCGTCCTGCCGGCCGACACCGGCATCGCCGAAGCCGCCGCCGTCCTGCGTGCCGGAGGGCTGGTCGCCTTCCCCACCGAGACGGTCTACGGGCTCGGCGCGAACGCGCTCGATGCCCGGGCGGCGGCCCGGATCTTCGAAGCCAAGGCCCGGCCGAGTTTTGATCCGCTGATCACCCACCTGGCCGACGCCGCCGACCTGCCCGCGCTGGTCGGCGCGGTGCCACCGGCGGTCGCCGCGCTGGTCGAGCGCTTCTGGCCCGGGCCGCTCACGCTGATCGTGGACCGGCCGGAGGCGATCCCGCCGATCGTCACCTCCGGGCTGGACACCATGGCGGTCCGGGTACCGGACGAGCCGTCCGCCCGCGCGCTGATCGCGGCCGCCGGGGTGCCGGTGGCCGCGCCGAGCGCCAACCGGTTCGGGCAGCTCAGCCCCACCCGGGCCGAGCACGTGGTGGCCGGGCTCAGGGACGCGGTCGACGTGGTGCTTGACGGCGGACCCACCCGGTGCGGGATCGAGTCGACCATCGTGGACGCCCGGGGCGAGCGGCCGGTGGTGCTCCGGCTGGGCGCGCTGCCGGTGGAGGCGCTGGTCGAGGCGGTCGGGCCGGTCACCGTACGGCCGGGGAGCTCGGGTCAGCCGGTGGCGCCGGGGACGCTGGCCGCCCACTACGCCCCGCGTACCCCGTTGCGGCTCGGGGCGGCGGAGTCGGCGCCGGGCGACGGCGGCCGACGGGGGTTCCTCGCCTTTCGCGAGCCCCCGGCGGCCGGTGCGTGGGCGGCGGTCGAGGTGCTCTCGGCCGAGGGCGACCTGACCGCGGCGGCCGCCCGGCTCTTCGACGCCCTGCACCGGCTCGACGCCGCCGGGGTCACCGAGATCGTCGCCGAGTCGGTCCCCGAGGTCGGGGTGGGGCGGGCGATCAACGACCGGCTGCGCCGGGCCGCCGCCACCTGGCACTGACCCCCTCAGAGGTACCGGTCGGCGGCGCGAGGCGGCGTCACGGCAGCTCCGCGGCGATCCGGTCGACGCCGGCGTTCAGGTCCGCGTAGCCGGCGGCGGTCAGCTTGCCGCCCTGGAGCAGTTCCTTGAGCTTGTCCCGCAGCTTCTTGATCTGTTCCTGGGCCTGGTCCGTGTCGCCCTCGGTGATCTCCTTGGCGATCGCGTCGACCTTCGCGTGCAGGTCCTTGGCCGCGTCCGGGTTCAACTGGCCGGTGTCCACCTGCTCCTGGATGGACAGCCGCATCGCGACGATGGGGTCGGCCGGCGGGGTCGGTGTCGGGGTGACCGTGGTGGCGCGCGGGCTCGGCGCCCGGGAGGTGCGGCTCGGCGGGGGTGTGGTCGTCCGGAGCGGCGGGGTGGACGGGGCCACCGTCACCGTGACCACGCTCGGCTGTATCGCGGTGTCGACGCGGGCCGGTGGGACGGTGGGATCGGCGACCGGGGCGGCGGTGTCGCGAGTCAGTAGCGCGACGGTGGCCAGGGTGAGTAGCGCGAGGCCGACGATGGCCGCGGCCACCAGCAGGATGCCGCGCCGACGCTTCCGTACCGGCCGTTCCCCGGGGTTGGGCGGGGGCGTCGCGCCGTGGCTGCCACCGGGTCCGCCCGGCCCGGTCCCGGCCC
>NZ_QGGF01000140.1 GCF_003857015.1 Micromonospora globispora
GGAGCGGTCGGACGAGCCGGCCGCCCTCGGCCCGGCGCCCGAGCCGGTCACCCGCGCCCGGGTGCCGCACCAGCCCGGGGACCGGCTGCCCGCGCTCCGGTCCACCGCCGAGCCGGAGGTGACCGACCCGGCCGCGGAGGCTCCGGTCGAGCGGCCGTCGCGACGCGAGGCGAGCGAGCCGGCACCGAACGGCCGCGAGATGGCCGCAGCACCATCCCGTGAAGTCGCCACCCCGCCGACCCGCGAGGTGGCGACGCCGCGGCAGCGGTCCGTCGCCGAGCGGAGCAGCCGGCCGGTTAAGCCGGTGCGAGTTCGCCCGCCGAAGATCAAGTTCGGTGACCGCGACCCGTCGGTGGAGCTGGCGATCACCGAGATCGCCGGTCACCTGACCTTCACGCCGAACACCGTCACCGCCTGGTACTGGCTCCCCGAGGTGCGCTGGGCCTTCCGGCCGGACGCCGAGCGGGAGGCGCTGCTCTCCGCCATCTCCGAGCAGTACGCCGGCCTGGCCGGTTTCCGGCTGCACCTGCGCCGCACCACCCGGCCCTTTCCGGCCGACGAGTGGGCCCGCACCATCGACGCGCACACCGCGTCGCCACTGCCCGACGTCCCCGGCACGGCGGGCTGGGCCGACCATCTGGTCGCCGCCCAGCGGCACCTGATGGCGGTCAACCACGCCGAGGGGCAGACCTACCTCGGCGTCACCTTCGCCCGGCGATCCCTCGGCGACTCACTCACCGAACGGCTGCTGCGCACCTTCGGCCGGGGCACCGCCGACGGCGAGCGGCGCAAGCTGGGCCGGACGGTCGAGCAGTTCGACGAGGTGCTCGGCGCGTTCGGCATGCGCGGCCGCCGGGTCACCGCACAGGAACTGGAATGGCTGCTCTACCGCTCGGTCGCGCTCTGCATGTCGCCGCCCGGCACCCTCTCCCCGGTGACCAACGGCCGGTGGGAACGCGGCGACCTGCTCGCCCTCACCGAGCAGGTGGAGCGCTACCGCACCCCGTACGGCTCGACGGTCAAGCTGGTCAACCGGATGACCGGCGAGGAGCGGCACGTCGCCGTGCTCGCCGTCGGCCGGATGGAGCCGCTGGAGATCCCCGAGCGGCACGAGCCCTGGCTGCACTTCCACGAGCGGCTGCCCTGGCCCATGGAGATCTCCACCCGGGTGGACATCCTCGGCCCGGGCGACTCCTTCCGTAACCTCGAGCACCGGCTCCGGATGATCCGGTCCCAGCAGCTCGACTACGCCGAGCACGGCATCGACGCGCCGCCGGAGCTGGAACGGCTCGCCAAGCGGGCGCTGGTGATCGGCGACGAGATGACCACCGGCCTGCCGGTGGACTCGGCCCGCGCGCACGGCTGGCACCGGATCGCCGTAGGCGGTCGGACCCGGGAGGAGTGTCTGGAGCGGGCCCGCCGGCTCATCCAGCTCTACTCCCGCGAGCTGCGGATCTCGCTCCAACACCCGAAGAACCAGGACTGGCTGGCCCGCGAGTTCATCCCCGGCGAGCCGATCGCCAACACCGGCTACGTCCGGCGGATGCCGGTCAACCTCCTCGCCGCGGCACTGCCCCAGGCCGCATCCACCGTCGGCGACCGTCGGGGCGACCTGATCGGCCGGACCGCGGGCACCTGCCGCCGCCCGGTCTTCCTCGACCTGCACTTCCCGATGGAGGTCCGGGAACGCTCCGGGCTCGCCGTCTTCGTCGCCGAGCCGGGCGGTGGCAAGTCCACCCTGCTCGGCGCGCTCGGGTACCTGGCCGCCCGGCGCGGCGTCCAGGTCACCCTGCTCGACCCGTCCGGCCCGCTGGCCCGGCTCTGCGCGATGCCCGAGCTGCGGCCGTACTCCCGCGTGCTCAACCTGACCGGCTCCGAGCAGGGGACGCTGGCGCCGTACGCGCTGATCCCGACACCGCTGCGCAGCGAGTTCAGCGCCGGCGCGGCGGGCGACCGGGAGTTCGAGATCGCCGTCTCCAACGCCCGGGCCGAACGACGGATGCTGGTGCAGGACATCTGCATGATGCTGGTGCCGCCGCAGGTGGCCCGGGAGGCGTCCACCGCGACCCTGTTCCGGCACGCCGTACGACAGGTGCCGGCCGAGGAAACGTCCACCCTGGACGACGTGGTCGCCTGCCTGCAGGGGCTGGACGACGACGCCGGCCGGGAACTGGCCAACCTGCTGCTCGACACCGCCGAGATGCCGCTCGCCAGGCTCTTCTTCGGCCGGCCACCGGAGGGGCTGCTCGGCGCCGACGCGGCGCTCACCGTGATCACCATGGCGGGTTTGCGGCTGCCCGACCTCAAGATCGAGCGCGAGTACTGGTCGGCCGAGGAGGCGCTCGCCCTGCCGATGCTGCACACCGCGCACCGGCTGGCGGTTCGCCGCTGCTACGGCGGCTCGATGTCGTCGCGGAAGCTGGTCGGCCTGGACGAGGCGCACTTCATGGAGGGCTGGCGCTCCGGCCGGTCGTTCCTGGTCCGGCTCGCCCGCGACTCCCGCAAGTGGAACCTCGCCGCCCTGGTCGCCTCGCAGAACCCGAAGGACATCCTCGGCCTCGACGTGCAGAACCTCGTCTCCACCGTCTTCGTCGGCCGGATCGCCGAGGACACCGAGATCGCCTCCGAGGCGCTCCGGCTGCTCCGGGTCCCGGTCAACGACGGCTACGAGGCGACCCTCGCCTCGCTGTCCCAGGCGGACGCCAGCTCCGCCGCCCGGCTCGGGTTCCGCGAGTTCGTGATGCGGGACGTGGACGGCCGGGTGCAGAAGGTCCGGGTCGACGTGTCGTACGTCGACGGGCTGCTGGAGCACCTGGACACCACTCCCGCCGCCGTCGCCCAGGCGGCCGGGCAGCTGCCGACCGTCCTGGCTGATCTGGAGGCGTGACATGGCGAGGGTCCGGGCACGGATCGCGGCGCTCCTCCTCGCGCTCGGCGTACTCGCCGTGGCCACCGTCGCCTGGCCGGTGATCGGGGCGACCCCGGCGTCCGCCGCGCCTCCGACGGCCCAGGCTCAGGCCCAGCTGTGCAGCACCAAGGAGTGGCAGGCCGACTTCCGCGCCTGCGTCGCGAAGCTCAAGGAGGTCAGCCAGGACCAGGTCGAGTGCCGCAACGCGCCGGTGCCCGGCGCGCCGGACTCCGGGCTGGCCGGCTGGTTCGCCTCCCGCCCGGACTCGGCCAAGCTCCCCGGCCCGAAGGGCCTCTACAGCGACTACGGCTACGCCGGATACAGCTACACGACGTACGACGTCGACGGCGGGTGCGCCTCGTCCGTGCTCCATCCGGACTACCGCTTCACCACCATGGTGGCCAACGGCGAGTTCATGTTCGCCAACGCGGTAATCGGTGCGTCGAACGCCCTGCGCGAGCGGGCCTGGGATCCCCGCTCGATGTGGGGCTGGGCCGACCCGCTGGTGGAGCACGCCACCAAGGCCGTCTACCAGAAGGTGTTCAGCGTCTTCGGCATCATCACGCTCTGCGTGGTGGGGCTCTATCTGCTCTGGCGGTCGCGCCAGTCGGACATGAGCAACGCCATGACCACCGCCGGCTGGGCGCTGCTGGTGATGGTGGCGGTGACCGCCCTGGCCGCGTGGCCGGTGAAGTCGGCGAACATCGCCGACAACACGCTGATCACCACGCTCGGCGTAGTTCATGACGCCGTCGGCCCGGCGACTCGGGACACCCCGGCTGGTCAGTGTGACGACCCCAACCCGGATGCATGCAAGGACCACCGGCCGCCGGCGGTGCGGGCCAGCGACACGGCGACCGAGACGATGCTCTACCGGAACTGGCTGCGCGGCGTGCTGGGCTCCGCCGACAGCGAGACCGCGAAGAAGTACGGGCCGGCCCTCTACGACGCCAAGTCGCTCTCCTGGGAGGAGTCGGAGAAGCTCCGCCAGAACCCAGCCACCCGGGAGGCGACCATCAAGGCGAAGCAGCAGCAGTGGGCCCGGGTCGCCGAGCAGATCAAGTCCGAGGACCCCGAGGCGTACGAGTACCTCCAGGGCGTCCGGGACATGGACCGGATCGGCGCCGGCTTCATCGCGGTGCTGGCCTCGCTGCTCTTCGCGATGTTCGACCTGACCGCCTCACTGCTGGTCCTGCTCGGCTTCCTGATCTTCCGGTGGGCGGTGATCGCGGCACCGATCCTCGGCACGGTGGGTCTGATGCGGCCGGCCAGCGCCGGGCTGCGCCGCCTGGCGAACGCGGTGGTCGCCGCCGTCTTCAACATCGCCATCTTCGGCACCGGCGCGGCCATCTACCTCTTCGCGGTCGACCTGATCATGAACACCCCGACCCTACCCGGCTGGCTGCAGGTGGTGCTGGTCTGGCTCTGCGGTGTGGTGGGCTGGCTGCTGCTCCGCCCGTACCGGCGGATCACCCAGCTCGGCGGGAAGGACAGCAGCGAGGCGGTCAGCTCCGCGGGGTCCTGGCACCGCCGGTTCTTCCGGGACGTGCGGATCGCGGCCCGGCTGGACGTGGTCGAGCCCGGCGGCACGGTGGAACCGGCGATCACCCGGCGCCGTGGCGTGGCACTCGACCAGGGCAGTCTGCGGCCGGAGGCACGACACGAGGACCCGTCGCACTCCGCCATCGGCGCCGGCACCGAACGGCAGCGGCCGGACGGGCGGGAGCGGGCGGACGACGCACCTGCTCTGGAGCAGCAGCCGGAGCGGCGGACCACCGCGCCCCGTCCCCGGCGCCATCAGCCCGCCACCTGGACGGAACCGGACGTGCCCGAGGAGGCCCCCTCCTACGCCATCTACCGCCCCGACTCGGCCGAACGCGCGCCGGTAAACCCGACTCCGCGGGTGCGCTCCGAGGCGCGGTGAGGGCGATGCGACGAGCGGTGGAGTTCCTGGTCACTCGGGTGCTGCGGTCCCGGCTCGGCATCGCGGTCGTGATCGCCGTTCTGGTCTTCGGGGTGATCGGAGCGGCCCGGCTGATCTCCGAACCGGTCGATTCGAGCGCCGGCCTGAGCAGCCGGCCGCGGGAACCGATCAGCACCGTCGATCCGGCGGCCGGTGACGACGGCGTCCTGTCGAGCGCGGCAGCCGCCGCACCGAAGACGCGTCCCGGCGAGTTGACCCCGGAGCAGGCCGCCGGCCGGTTCACGGCCGCCTGGCTGACCGGCCCCGGCAGCAGCGAGGACGCATGGCAGGCGCGGCTGCGACCCCTGTCGACATCCGCGCTGACGGAGAAGCTGACCGGCGCGGACCCGGAGAGCGTCCCGGCCCAGCGGGTGACCGGCCAGGTGACCCTCCGGCCCCGGACCGCGTCCTTCGTGGAGGCACTGATTCCCCTGGACAACGGGCGGCTCCGGCTCGAACTCGTGGCCCCCGACGGCCGGTGGTTGGTGGACGCGGTGGACTGGGAGAGGCAGTGACGGACACTCCCGGGGAGGCCGGGCCGCCGCCGCACCGCCGGAAGCTACGGCTCGGTGTCGTGGCCAGCGCGCTGACCGCGGTCCTCACCCTGCTCTGCTGCGTCGGCGGTGCCGCCGGGTTCTTCCTCACCGAACTGGGCGGCGAGGAGCAGGACGGCACGACCGCGGCAGGTCTGGGCTGCGGCACCGCCCACCAGGTCAGCATCACCGGCGACATGCCCCGGTTCGCCGAGTACGGCGAGGGCCAGCTGCGCAACGCCGCGGTCATCATCAGGGTCGGCCAGGACATGCAGGTGCCCGCCCGAGGCTGGGTCGTCGCCCTGGCCACCGCCATGCAGGAGTCGGCGCTGCGCAACCTGGCCAACAGCACGGTGCCGGCGTCGCTGGCGTTGCCGCACGAGGGCGTCGGCTCCGACCACGATTCGCTGGGCCTGTTCCAGCAGCGACCCGGCTGGGGCAGCGTCCAGCAGCGGATGACGCCCTCCTACACCGCCCACAAGTTCTACGAGAAGTTGGTCAAGGTGCCGAACTGGGAGCGCCGGCCGTTGACCGTGGTGGCCCAGCGGGTGCAGGTCAGTGCCTTCCCGGACGCGTACGCCAAGCACGAGGAGCTGGCTAGCCGGATCGTCGACGCGCTCGCCGGTGGCGCCGCCCGTACCGTGCAGATCGCGGGCCGGGCGGTCTGCGACGCCGCCTCCGGCGCCCGGATCGCCGCCTCGGGGTGGACGGCTCCGATCCCGGGTGGTGTCGGCTCCGGGTTCCGCACCGCGGACCGGCCCAGTCACGACGGCGTGGACATCGCGGCGCCGAAGCGGATCACCGAGATCCACGCCGCATCGAGCGGACGGGTGCTGGTCGCCCGCTGCGACCCGGACCACTCGGGGCGCCGGGACTGCGACCGGGACGGCTGGCCGGGCAAGGGCGGCTGCGGCTGGTTCGTCGACATCCTGCACGCCGGCGGCTACATCACCCGCTACTGCCACATGGTCGAGCGTCCCCGGGTGGTGCCCGGGCAGCTGGTGCAGGCGGGCGACGTGATCGGGCTGGTCGGCACCAGCGGGAACTCCTCCGGCCCGCACCTGCACTTCGAGGTGCACGTGGACGGCGACCGGTCCAGCCGGGGCGCGATCAACCCGGTCCCGTTCATGCGGGAACGCGGCGCACCCCTGGACGGCACGGCGTGAAGCTCACCGACGCATGACCGGCCCGCTGCCCGATCCGTTCGCGGACCAGCCCGACTGGGCTCCCCTGCCGCCCCGACCGATCGAGATCGTGCCCGCTACCGGTCGGGTCGAGTTGCGCGGCCGCCGGGTGCTGGTCGGCCTGCCCGGCCTCGGCTGGCGCGGAGACCTGCGCGCCGACGAGCGGGTGGTGCAGGGCAGCCGTACGTACGTGCCGGTCATCCCCGAACACGAGTGGTACCGCGCCGAGTCCGAGCAGGTGGAGGTCTTCGCGCCGCTGGTGCCGGTGGAGCGGGTCTGGGTGGAGAGGGTGGGCGACCGCCAACCCGCCACCCGCCCGACGGAGTCGGGCATCCGGCTGGTCTCCCTCGACGTGCCGACCCACCGGGCGCCGACCCCCGTGTTCGAGGCCGACGCGGTGGCCGGCCGGCGCGTCGTGCACGTCGCCGAGTCGACCGAGCGGCGCGATCTCCGCGCGGTCACCGAGACCTACTCCGGCGCTGACGGGGACATCTGTGTCCGGGTCACCCCGGAGCTGGAGTGGTACCGCTGGGCCTGGCGCGGGCAGGCGCCGACCACGTTGGAGGTTCCGGTGCACCTGCTCTGGATCGAGTGAGCCTCAGTTGATCTTGCGGCCTCCGCAGACGCGCCAACCGTCCTGATCGACGACGTCGAACTGCCATTCCTCACGCCGGCTGCTTCTCGTGTGGCCGTCGGCCGAGCTGGAAATGGTCAGCGTCGTGGTGACCAGCTCGCCGCGCTCGTTCTTCGCCCTGGCGAGGGCTCCCCAGCTGACCCGGACAACGACGTTGAAGTTCGCCTCGCGCTGCTCCACCTCGTTGCGCAGGCTCCGGACCGCGCCGAGATCGTCGCCGTCCTGGCAGGCGAACTCGTCGGCCTTGGTGTCATTGCGGTCAACCAGAAAGGCGCGGAGGTAGTTGTCCACCACCACGTCGGGCGCGCTGCGGTCGGGGGCGGTGGCGCGGTCGTACAGGAGGTAGCCGACGACGGCGCCGCCGGCGCAGAGCAGCGCGAGTATCCCGGCGACCACCGCGAGCACCGTGCGCAGCCGACCACGCGGGCGTTCCGGCGCCGACGCCGGCCCGGGAGGGGTCAGCTGGTCGGGCGGCGTCCGCTGCGCCGGTACGCGGGAGACCTGGGAACCGGCGGGGGGCTGCACTGATTCCACCCCCTGAGGCTATCGGCTGCGCGCCTCGTACCCAATGCCCCGGATTCATCCATCGGTCCCGCCGGATCGGCTGAAGCGAGAGACGATTCCGGTGACCCGGCTCGCAAAGACCGCGCAGCGCCGAGCGACATCCCGGAGGAGGACGCTCCGCTGGGATACCGTCACTGCTCGGGGAGGAGAGTCGGCCTCGGGAAGAGAGGTGGACGCGGTGGCCAGTCCGAAGGCGCGAGCCAGCCGGGCCGCCGCCCTGCACCGGCGGGCCGCCGCGGCGGCGACCGCCGCAGCCGGCATCCTCGACGAGATCCGACCCGCCCCGGCCGACCATCACCGGCAGTACGAGCTGGCGGAGCGGCTGCGGACGGCGGCTGCGCTCGCCGCTCCGGGTTGGTCCGGCGCTCCGCTGGAGACACTGGCGGTGGCGACTCCGTCCGGTGACCGCCCACCGCCCTTCGTCCGGATCGGCACCGCCGCGCCGTTGGACGACGCCCGCTTCCCGGCCCTCGTGCCGCTGCTCGGCAGCGGTCACCTGAGCATCGACACCGACGCCCGCGATCCCTGGC
>NZ_QGGF01000460.1 GCF_003857015.1 Micromonospora globispora
TCAACCTGGTTGAGCGCTGGTTCGCCGACCTGACCGAGAAGATGATCCGTCGTGGCGTGTTCCGCAGCATCGACGACCTCGTCGCCGCCATCGAGGAGTACCTGCGCATGCACAACGACGACCCGAAGCCGTTCGTCTGGACCGCCACAGCCGAATCGATCCTGGCCAAAGTCCGACGTGGACGAGTTGCCCTCCAGCAAACGGCTAGTCAAAACTGAGACAGAACACTAGGCAGGTGAGAGGCCGTCACCCGATCCCGGTGATTGACCTCGTGGTGCTCGCTCCCGTTTCGCGCGCCTTCTCAGCTCCGGGGGATGAGCACGAGTTTGCCGTGAACATGGCCACCCTGGCTAAGGCGTTGTGCCTCGGCGGCGCGTTCAAGTGGATAGGTGCCAGCTACCGTGGTGGTCAAGTCGCCGCGCGCGGCCAGCTCCGCCAACCCGGCCAGATCGCCCGAGGACCAGTCCTTCGGCGTGCCAGCACTGAAAGTTACGCCTAGCTCCCCGGCGGCCGGGTCGGCGATGGTGATGATCCGGTCGGTTCCTCCACGCAGCGCGATGGAGTCGCGGAGCGCGCCTTTACCGGCCACGTCAAACACGGCGTCGACCTGCCGGGACGATGCACGAACCCGGTCGACGAGGCCCTCACCGTAAAGCATCGGGATGGCGCCCAACGATCGGACATAGTCCTGATTGTCTTCGCTCGCGGTGCCGATGACCGTTGCGCCGCGGGTAACAGCCAGCTGAACAGCGATGGTCCCCACCGACCCGCTGGCCCCGTGGATGACCACGGTTTCTCCAGCTCGTACCCCCAGTAGGTCCAAGACGCGTTTGGCGGCCTCACCAGCGGTGGGCAACGTGGCCGCATCGGCGAACGACAGCCCGGTCGGTATGCGAGCAATCTGGCTGGCCAGGGCATATTCGGCGTACGAACCAGCCGGGGGGTCGGCCCAACCGACCACCGGCTCGCCTCCCGCAACATCCGTCACATTCTCTCCGACCGCGTCGACGACGCCGGCAACGTCGATGCCGGGGATTGCCGGCAAAGTGGTCGGGATTTTGGCCTGCATTGCACCGGATCGGATCGTGGAATCCACCGGGTTGATCCCGCTCGCATGTACCCTGATTCGCACCTGCTGCGGTCCTGGATTGGGCATAGGAACGTCGGCCACGTGCAGCACCTCGGGGCCGCCAAATGTGTCAAACATTATCGCCTTCATGTCGCAGACCCCTTCATCGTTGGTTGCGTATGCCACGAGATCGTCTGTGGGGGAGAACATGGCGACAAAGGCCCAACACGGCCACGCTAACAAAGCGCGCGGGCACCATGTCGGCAAACGCCCGGGCTCAGGAGTGTCCGATCATTTCTCCGACGGTCCACTGCCCCCTGGTCACGCGTCGGGCGGGCGCTACCCCGCGCTGCATGTCTGGGCCCGCCGACCCTTATCCCTAGACGCCCTCGACGGGGTGCCCTATACCGCCCACGACACCGTCGTAGAGTTGGGCGCGGTCAGCGAGTTCGTCGGCCTGTGCCTTAACGGGGACAATGACAGCCGGTAACTGATGCTCGACGACGGTCTGCTGGCCGCGATGCGGCCCGGCACCGTACTAGTGCCTCGACTTTGAACGCACATCGCGTACGTGCCGTACTTCCCGCTCGGCGGCTTCTCCCGCTGTAGTCGGACGTGCTGGAGTCGGTCGCCAAGCGGGTGGCGCGACCTCGATGGCGGTCACCACCCAGTCCTGGCTGCTGCAGCACTCGCCGAGCATTATGCTGATCCCAGGCACCTCGTCGGTCGCCCACCTGGCGCGAGAACATCGCCGGCGCGACCCTGGCCCTGCCACCCGACGTCCTCGCCGAGCCGGACACGATCTGAGCAGTGGACGCCCACGCAAAGGTGTCGTAGCCGGCCGGTTTGCTCGTCTCCCCCCCCAGTTCCGGGATGAGGGCCTAGCTACCATGAAGTACCAGGTCAAAGGCCTAATCGTCGGGAACGGCCGCTGGCCCTTCTATCACCCGGTCCCAGCGCATATCCCGAGATCGCGAACGACTGGAGTTCGACATGAGCGACACGCTCGACTGGAACGCGAAGACCATCGCGGAGTTCCGAGCAAGCGAGGGCAGGGTTGGCGGGAACTTCGAGGGCGCTCCGCTGGTCCTGTTGCATCACCGCGGCCGCAAAAGCGGGCGGGAGCACGTCAACCCAACGATGTACCTCCCGCACGACACCGAGCCGGACATCATCTACGTCTTCGCAACCAAGGGTGGAGCACCCACCAACCCGGACTGGTACCGCAACTTGGCCGCCGCCGGTGTCGGCAGTGTCGAGCGCGGAACCGAGACATACAAGGTGACCGTCCGCGAATTGACCGGCGCTGAACGCGACCGCATCTACGCCGAGCAAGCGCGGCGCTACCCAGGCTTTGCCGAGTACGCACGCCAAACCGCTGGAGTCCGCACCATTCCTGTGCTCGAACTTAGGCGGGCGTAGCCCACACCCGTAAGACCGTGCACTTGCCGAAAACCTCGTCCGCGCAGTCATGCGGCATGCTCGTACTCGTGGAGGATGCCGGGGGTGTGTCGATTTCCGTGGTTGGGCCTGTGGTGTGATCGAGGTTGTTAGATGGCGATCCGGTCGCCGTAGGCGAGGATCAGGGCGTTGAGGGCCTTGGCCCAACCGTAGACCCGGCCGGTGATACTCCCGCCGCCCTTACGTTTCTGCTGGACGACGAGGTAGAGGACCTTCATCGCGGCCTGCTCGGTCGGGAAGTGCCCGCGCCGTCGGGCGGCCTGCCGGAACCGGGCGTTCAGGCTCTCGATGATGTTGGTGGTGTAGAGGACCTTGCGGACCTCGTGGTCGTAGTCCAGGGACGGCACGAACTGCGGCCAGGAGGTCCGCCAGAGCCGGATCACGGCCGGGTACTGGTCACCGAACTCGGCGGCGAACGCTTCGAAACGGGCCTCCGCAGCCGCGACGGTGGGGGCGGTGTAGATGTCCCGCAACGCCGGGGTGATCTTGTGCCAGTCCTTGCGGTTGGTGTAGCGCAGGCTGGCTCGCACGAGGTGGACGACGCACTGTTGGTGCACCGCCTGCGGCCAGACCTGTTCGATGGCGTCTGTCATGCCTTTGAGGCCGTCGGAGCAGACCATGAACACGTCCTCGACGCCGCGGTTACGTAGTTCGGTGAGGTATCCGGCCCACTGCTTGGCGCCTTCCCCGCCGGTGCCGGCCCACATGCCCAGCACGTCACGTTCTCCGTCGAGGCTGATGCCGACCACGACGTAGACAGGCCGGTTCGCGACCTTGCGCTTGCCGAAAACCTCGTCCACGCAGGTCACGCAGCATGCTGGTATTCGTGGAGGATGCCGCCGAGGCGATCGCGTCTTCGTATATCGAGGCGGGCGATCTTGTTCGGGTCGGCGACCTGCGCGGGCAACGGATACAACGGGCGGGCGTTGGCGATGCCTTGGTGAGGTCGGTGGGAGTTGTAGAAGTCCTCGAACTCCTTCAGGGCGTGGAGGAGATGCCGCTGGTTCCAGATCAGGGTGCGGTCCAACAGTTCACGCCGGCAGGTCTGCACCCAGCGTTCCATGATCGAGTTCATGCGGGGCATCCGGACGCCGCTGAGCACGACGTCGATGCCCGCGTGCTTGAGAACGGCGTCGAACAGGGTCGCGAACTTCCCATCGCGGTCCCGGATCATGAACCGGGCCCGGTAGCCGGCGTCCTCGAGGTCCATGACGAGGTTCTTTGCCCACGTGGAGGTCGGGTGCGCGGTCGCGCCCAGGACCCGGACGCGTCGGTTGGCGTGCTCGATCACCGCGAGCACGTACAACCGCGCTCCGGTCAGGGTGACGGTCTCGAAGAAGTCGCAGGCGAGCAGGGCGTCGGCTTGGCTGCGGAGGAATTCGGCCCAGGTGGTGGAGGTGCGCTCGGGCGCCGGGTCGATCCCAGCCTCGTTGAGGATCTCCCAAACGGTGGAGGCGGCTACCTCGATCCCCAGGACGAGCAGTTCGCCGTGGATGCGGCGGTAACCCGCTGGGGTTCTCCCGAGCCAGGCGCAGCACCAGGGCGCGGATGGAGCGGACGGTGCGTGGCCGGCCCGGCCGTTTTGGCCGGGACTTGGCGGCGTGGCGACGCGCAAGGAGGTCGCGGTGCCAGCGCAGCAACGTGTCCGGGCGCACCAGCAGCCT
Source organism: Micromonospora globispora (assembly GCF_003857015.1). Classification (GTDB taxonomy): domain Bacteria; phylum Actinomycetota; class Actinomycetes; order Mycobacteriales; family Micromonosporaceae; genus Micromonospora; species Micromonospora globispora. The sequence goes on from NZ_QGGF01000460.1 coordinate 4,195, forward strand.
GAGCCGATGGAGCACGCCCAGCGGAAGCCGGTGCAGCAGCGCGGCCAGGAACGCCCGGTCGCTGGGGGAGAACCGCGGCCGGGTCTTGCCCAGCTGTCGTTCCAGGACCGTGATCTGGTGGCGCAGCGCCAGGATCTCCACGTCCTTGTCCCGGTCGCTCATCGGAAGCAGCCGCAGTAACGCGAACGCAGTCGTCACACCGAGATAGGCCAATCGAAGCAGCACACCCGATCATCATGCCGCGGGTGGGAGAGACAGTCGGGAGAGGACCCCGCTCCTGCGGCCGCTGTCAAGATCCGCTTACAGCTGCTCCCAACTGGGCGGATGAGTTTTCGGCAAGGGCAACGCCCGGCTGGGCTGGGTTGGAGATCTTGGGCTCTGTGCCCCCTCGTCTCGTTGGGCAGCCTCGGCCACCTCACACGCGTTGCACCCGACGTAGATTCTGGTGTCGGTGAAGAAGCCCATCCGCGGCGCGGACCATACAGGCTGTTCGCGTTGAGCATCGGTCAGGCCTCCCGGCCGCTGGCGGTTTCTGTGGTGACGATCGGCGGGTAGTGGGCTAGCAGGTTTCCCGACCGCTTGTAGTAGTCGGCGACAAGGTCCAGCACCGCCGGCCCTGTGGGCCGGCGCCCGGGCCGCACGTCACAGGTGCCGACCTTGCTCTCCTGGATCAGCACGTTGGGGTCGAGGGTGATCCCGAACAGGTCGTTGGCGGAGTCTCCCCGGCTCAGACCCTCGTATCCCCAGTGGTAGGGCAGCCAGACCTGGTGGATGATCCGGTCGTCGACCCGCAGCGGGGTGAGCCGGTCGGTCACCAGGACCCGTGCCTCGATGACCGTCCGCGAGGTCACCAGGTGGGCCCAGCCCAGATGCGTCAACCCGCGCTCGGCCGCCAACTCCGGTGAGACCTCAACGAACATCTCCGGCTGCAGCTCGGTCAGGTACTTGACGTTACGGCTCATGCCGCCCGCCGTGTGGTGCTCGGTGAGCCGACTGACCGTGAACACGTACGGGAAGACGTGGCTGGACGCTTCCGGGGGGCTTGGGTTGAGCGGGTTCACCGGCTGGTCGTAGACCTTGCGGATGGGGTTGGCCTGTTGCCCGTAGAGCGGGTTGCGCACCGGCGACTCGGCCGGCTCGTAGTGGGTGGGCATCGGGCCGTCGAGGACGCCGGCTGGCACGAAGAGCCAGCCCTTTCCGTCACCCTGCATTATGAACGCGTCGTCTCCGGCGATTGCCTCCACCCCGGCGGCGCCCGCCGGCGGCCGGTAGGATGGCGGCTTGGTCTTCTCGAAGTCGGGCACGTCGTGGCCGGTCCACTCCCCCGCGTCCCCGTCCCACCAGATGAACGCCTTGCGCTCGCTCCACGGGCGACCGTCCGGGTCGGCGGAGGCGCGGTTGTAGAGGATGCGGCGGTTGGCCGGCCAGGCCCAGCCCCACTCTGGGGCCACCCAGCTCTGCTCCCGGCCGGGTTTGCGGCGGGCGGCCTGGTTCACCCCGTCGGCGTAGACCCCGCAGTAGATCCAGCAGCCGCCGGCCGTGGACCCGTCGTCCTTCATCTCGGTGAACATCGACAGCGGGCGGCCGGTGGCCACCTCGTACCCGTTGATCTCGCGCAGGACCGCCTCGGCGCTCGGCTCCGCGTGCACGCCGTGCGTTGGGTAGTCCCAGTTGAGGTCCAGCAGAGCCCGGTCCCGCTGGCGGGTGGAGCCAGCCAGCTTCTGCCGCACGATCCGCCCGAGGTGGTAGAAGAACCACAGCTCGGAGCGGCAATCGGCGGGCGGGTCGAGCGCCTTCTCCCGCCATTGCAGCAGCCGCTGGGTCTGGGTGAAGGTGCCTTCCTTTTCCACGTGCGAGGCTGCCGGAATGAAGAAGACCTCGGTACGGCACTCCTCCGGCACGATCTCCCCGGTCTCCACCTCGGGGCTGTTCTTCCAGAAGGTGGCGCTCTCGATCAGGTAGAGGTCCCGGACCACGAGCCAGTCGAGGTTGGCCATTCCCAGCCGCTGGGCCTTGCCGTGCGCGGAGCCGACGGCCGGGTTCTGGCCGAGCAGGAAGTAGCCCTTGACCTTGCCGTCGATCATGTTCAGCACCTGCTGGTAGGTCCCGTGGTCGCCGGTCATTCGGGGCAGGTAGTCGTAGCAGAAGTCGTTGCCCGGGGTGGCGGCGTCACCCCAGTACGCCTTGAGCAGGCTGACCGCGTACGCCTTCGCGTTGCCCCAGAAACCCTTCTGCCTCGGGTGCCGGATGCCGTTGATCCAATCGTCGAAGGTCGGATGCAGGGCGTGGTGCGGCATCGGCAGGTAGCCCGGCAGCAGGTTGAACAGCGTCGGGATGTCGGTGGAGCCCTGGATGCTGGCGTGCCCGCGCAGGGCCAGGATGCCGCCGCCGGGACGGCCTACGTTGCCCAGCAGCAACTGGATGATCGCGCCGGTGCGGATGTACTGCACGCCGACACTGTGCTGGGTCCAGCCCACGGAGTAGACGAGCATGCTGGTGCGCTCCCGGCCGGAGTTCTCCGTCCAGGCCCGGGCGACCTCCTCGAACTTTTCCCGCGGGGTGCCACAGACCCGCTCGACCATCTCGGGCGTGTAGCGGGCGAAGTGTCGCTTGAGGATCTGGTAGACACAGCGCGGATGGCGCAGGGTCTCGTCCCGTTCGGCATCCCCGCCCACCGCCGTCCCGTGCGACTCGTGCTGCAGCGCCGCGGCGGTCTCCCGCTGCGTTTCGGTGTCGTGCGCGACGGCGTTGCGCTCCTGGCCCTCGTACTGCCAACTGGTCTGGTCGTAACTGGCGTTCGTCCGGTCGAAGCCGGAGAACAGCCCGTCCAGGTCCTCGGTGTCGCGGTAGTCCTCGCTGACGATGGTCGCCGCGTTGGTGTAGGCGACGACGTACTCCCGGAAATCCAGTTCGTTCTCCAGGATGTATCGGACGATTCCGCCCAGGAACGCGATGTCCGTGCCGGCCCTGATCGGCACGTACGAGTCGGCGAGCGCGCTGGTCCGGGTGAACCGCGGATCGATGTGGTAGACCTTGGCGCCGCGCGCCTTGGCCTCCATCACCCATTGGAACCCGACCGGATGGGCCTCCGCCATGTTGGAGCCCTGGATGATGATGCAGTCGGAGTTGATCAGGTCCTGCTGGAAGTCCGTCGCGCCACCGCGACCGAAGCTGGTCCCCAGACCGGGGACGGTGGCGGAGTGTCAAATGCGGGCCTGGTTTTCGATCTGTAATGCCCCCATAGCGGTGAACAACTTCTTGATGAGGTAGTTCTCCTCGTTGTCCAGCGTTGCGCCACCTAGGCTGGCGATGCCCATGGTGCGGTGCAACGGCCGGCCGGCGTCGTCCACGTCCTCCCAGGTCTCGTCCCGCGCTGCGAGCACCCGGTCGGCGATCATGTCCATCGCCGTGTCGAGGTTGAGGTCCTCCCACTCGGTGGCGTACGTCCGGCGGTAGCGCACCTTCTGCTGGCGCAGGTCGCCGGTGACAAGGCTCTTGCTCGCCGCACCCTTCGGGCAGAGCCGGCCCCGCGAGATGGGGCTGTCCGGATCGCCCTCGATCTGGGTGACCCGGCCGTTCTTGACGTACACCCGTTGGCCGCAGCCCACGGCACAGTACGGACAGACCGACCTGGCCACCGAGTCGGCCGTCTCCGTGCGCGCGGTCAGCGTCTCGGAACGGGCTGACTTCGCGGCGGCACCACGGCCGAGCGGATCAGTGCCGGTGAGCTGGCGATAGACCGGCCACCCCTCGATCCAGGTGCGGACGCCCATGGCAACACCTTCCCGACAGCAGGGCGAAACGCGAACGCTTCGACGATAGGCCAGTCGGGCGAGAGCCGAAGCGGTTGCGACGCCTGTCCCCCTATCGTCAGAGCGTGACCCGGATTAGCGCCACCGACGCCGGCGGGTTCATCGGTGCCCACATGACCGCAGCACTGGTCGCCACCAGCAACTAGTGCCCCGTCATGCAGCCTTGAACGGGTAATCCGGATGGCGGATCTTGGAGCGGGTGGCGAATGACGTTTTCGGTTTGGCGCGCTGGTTGCGCCAGCGGATGTAGTCGCCGATGGCGGCGTCCTGTTCGGTGTGGCTGCGGTGGTCGGTGCCGTTGACGTCGG
>NZ_QGGF01000328.1 GCF_003857015.1 Micromonospora globispora
CTGGCAGGTGTCCACGAGTCTCTACACCGATCTGGCTCTCGACGCGCTGAAGATGGCGATCTGGCGTCGCGAAAATCAAGGCGCTGACCTGGGCGGACTGGTCCACCACTCCGACCGTGGAGTCCAGTATCGAGCGATCCGCTACACCCAGCGACTCGCCGAGGCCGGCGCCGTCGCCTCCGTCGGTTCCAAGGGCGACTCCTACGACAACGCGATGGCCGAAGCGTTCAACTCCCTATACAAGGCCGAACTCGTCCGCAACAAGGGGCCTTGGCGCGGCTTGGACGACCTGGAGATGGCCACCGTCGAGTACATCGACTGGTACAACAACCGCAGGCTCCACGGCGAACTCGGACACGTCCCACCCGCCGAACACGAGGCACTACACGCGATGACCCACCCGGTCAGCGCACCCCTGAAAACCAGCTAACCAACTCTCCACCAAACCCGGGGCTTGACACTTCCAGCCGTCCGGGGTGCGCTGGTAGCGGTCGTGGTAGATGGCGTAGTTCAGCCCCTGGCGGCCGTCGCGGGTGCGCACGAGCTCTTGGATGTAGGCCCGGCCGGTGGCGGTGTCGCCGTCGAGCTGGATGGTGCCCGGGTGCGTGGTCTGCACGAAGAAGTCCCACTGGTCCTGCAGCCGCTCGCCCCCGATGCGAATCTCCTCCCGGCCGACCAGTTCGGCGGGGATGTTGGGCATTCGCAGCGCGCCGTCCGGCGTGAACAGCGACGCGAGGCGGGCGCGGTCGCGCATCATCGCCGCGTCGGTGAACTCGCCGCGCAGCGCCTCGATTTCGACGCGATCGCCGATCGCCTGAAAGTCACTCATCGGTTTCCTCCCTTGTCAGGTCGAAGCCCGTGTACCACGGTTCGTCACAGCAGTTCGACGACACAGCTCCCCGGTATGTGAGGCGACGTGCCCACCTCACAGTTCGGTGCGCTGTCTCGTCGAACTGGTGAGGGCAGATGCGAGCAAGGGAGCCGGCGCCGCCATGACCATCCGAACCGAGCCAGGACACGGCCGGCGCGATCCGGACCTGAGCGCGATAGTGAACGAGCGGCGTCAGCTGATCAATCTCGCGTACCGGCTCCTCGGCTCCCTGGCCGAGGCTGAGGATGCTGTACAAGAGACGTACGCCCGCTGGTACGCCATGTCCCAGCAACAGCAGCAAGCCATCGAATCCCCCGGTGCCTGGTTGACAACGGTTGCCAGCCGCGTCTGCCTCGATTTGCTCGGCTCGGCACGGGTCCGGCGAGAGCGCTACGTGGGCGAATGGATCCCCGAGCCGCTGCCCGAACCCACCGAGTGGATCAACGGGCGGCCGGGTGGTACCACGGCCGACCCGGCCGACCGGGTCACCCTCGACGAGTCGATCAACATGGCCTTCCTCGTCGTACTCGAGTCGATGACCCCGGCCGAACGCGTCGCGTTCATCCTCCACGACGTCTTCCGCTACTCCTTCGCCGAAGTGGCCGAGATCGTCGGCCGCAGCCCGGCGGCATGCCGGCAGCTGGCCACCTCAGCCCGCCGCCGCATCCGCGGGTCGCAGGCTCCCGCGCCCCCGGCAGCCCAGCGCGCCGTCATCGTCAGAGACTTCAAGCAGGCATGGGAAGCCAAGGACATCGACGCCCTCATCGGCCTCCTCGACCCTGACGCCACGGCGACCGGCGACGGCGGCGGACTCGTCAGCGCCCAGCTCTGCCCCGTCGAAGGCGGCGAGCAGATCGCACGTTTCTTCGTCGGCCTCGCCGGCAGGGCAACCAACGTGACGATCCTGGAGCGTACGGTCAACGGCCAGCCCGGTTTGGTGGCCCAGGTGGACGGCGTCACCGTGGCGGTGTACGCGTTCCACGTCGCAGGCGAACGGATCAAGGACATCTGGGCAATACTCAACCCCGACAAGATCCGGGCCTGGACGACAGGCTGAGGCCCCCTCTCCCTACCGCTTGGTCCGCTGGTAGGTGCGATCACGCCGCCGCCCGCCGAGGATGTCGACCAACGCGGCGACCAGGGCGAGCGTGATGATCCCCGCAGCCAGCAGCAGCGAGTCCCGGAACGCGGTCGACCACTGCCCGTGGGTCCGGGACAGGGACGAGAAGAACAGTGCCCCCACTGCCGCGATCCCCGCCGCCGAGCCGATCCGCTGTCCGGTCTGGAGCATGCCCGCCCCGCTGCCCGCCTGGGGTACCGGCACCTGGGAGAGGGTGAGCGTCTGGTTCGGCGCGATCACCAGACCACTGCCCAGGCCGGCGACGAGCAGCGGCACCGCGGTGAGCAGCGGCACCGAGCCGGACGGCGACCCGCGCAGCACGTACACGGTCGCCCCGAGGCCGATCACCACGCCGAGCAGACCCACGGCGACCAGCGGCCGGCCGTACCGGGTGACGACCCGGCCGCCCAGCGCGGACGCCGCGGCCGAGCCGAGCGCGAACGGGGTGATGGCCAGGCCGGCGATGAGCGCGCTGTACCCGAGCCCGTTCTGCAGGTAGAGCGTGAAGATGAAGAAGATCGCGGTGAACCCGGCGAAGTAGACCAGCGCGATCAGCGACCCGAGGGTGTACGAGCGGAGCCGGAACAGTCCCAGGCAGAACAGCGGCGGCCGGTGCTTCCCGTACCAGTGCTCCCATAGGCCGAAGCCGGCAAGGAATACCAGGCCGGCCGGGATGAGCGCCCACTTCCACGGGGTGTGCCACTGTGCCCGCTCCACAAGGGGGAGGAGCAGGAGGGTCACCCCGATCCCGAGCAGCAGCACCCCGACGGGGTCGAGCCGGTGCCGGTCGGGCTGCCCGGTGGGTCGGGCGGGCAGCAGCCGCAGGGCGAGCAGTACGGCGAGGATTCCGACGGGGACGTTCACGAAGAACACCCAGCGCCAGCCGTGCTCCTCGCCGCCGAGCTGGATGAGCAGGCCACCGAGCAGCGGGCCCACCGCGGTGGAGATGCCGATGGTGGCGCCGAGCAGGCCGAACGCCCGGCCGCGTTCGGCGCCCCGGAAGAGCTGTTGGATCAGGCCGCTCACCTGGGGGTTGACGATGCCGGCCGCGGCGCCCTGGACGAGCCGCGCGGCGACCAGCCACTCGGGGGAGCGGGCCAGCCCGGCCAGCGCGCTGGTGATCGTGAAGAGGGCGACCCCGACGACGAAGGCGGTACGCCGTCCCCGGGCGTCGCCGAAGCGTCCGGCGGGCACCAGCACCAGGCCGAAGGTGAGCGCGTACCCGGACAGCACCCACTGCAGGTCGCTGGGGGTCGCGCGGAGCGCGCGGTCCATCGACGGTACGGCGACGTTGACGATGCTCACGTCGAGCAGCGTCATGAACGCGGCGACCAGGCCGACGCCCAGTGCCTGCCAGCGGCGCCGGTCGTCGGGTTCGTCGGTGTCGGGCGGCGGCGACGTCCGGTCGCCGCTCACGGTGCCCCGCGAAGAGTGTCGATCAAGCACTCCTGACCGCTACCCGGGCGGGCGAGGGGCAAACGGCGCACCTCACGCCATCTGGCGTGCGCACCACCGCGGCCCGAAGTCCAGCCCTGCCATCGGCGAGTCCTCGCGGTGCAGCAGACCCTTCTCGGTGAGCATGTGCAGCGGGGCCTGCAGCTCCTCCTCGGGAATCCCGGTCTCCTCGGCGATCAGATCGTGATAGGGGACGTGGCCCCGGGCCTCCAGTGCGGCTACCGCCTGGTACACCCGTGCCTCGACCTCCGACAGCTGTACCTGCTGCATGGCTTCCTCCTCGGCGTGATTCGCCCGGCCAGCGGGTGGTCTCCGCCTGCGGTTACCCGGAGGTTGTCCGATGATGCCCACCCGATCGGAGGGTCGTGCCGACCGCGTGGCGGGCGGTTTCCGCGCGCGGTGCCCTAGGCTGCACCGGTGATCGTCTGGGATCTCGCTGTGGTCGGCGGTGGGCCCGCCGGGCTCTCCGCCGCGCACGCGGCGGCCCGCGCCGGGGTGCGCACGCTGGTCGTCGAGCGCGCCACCCATCCCCGCTACAAGACCTGCGGGGGAGGACTGATCGGCACCTCCCTGGCGGAGGTCACCGACCGGATCGACGTGCCGGTGCACGACCGGATCGACCGGGTGACCCTCACCCGGGACGGACGACGCGGCTTCACCCGCCACCATGCCGCCGGACCGTTGCTGGCCATGGTCCGGCGCGAGGAGTTCGACGACCGGCTGCGCGCGGCCGCGGTCGCCGCCGGTGCCGAGGTCCACGAGGGCGTCGCGGTCCGCGCCGTCGAGCAGGACCCCGACGAGATACGCCTCCGGCTGGCCGACGGCGAAACGGTGCGCGCCCGGACGGTCATCGGCGCCGACGGCTCCTCCGGTGTCACGGCCCGCCACGTCGGTGTCCGATACCGCCAGGTCGACCTCGGGCTGGAGGTGGAGCTGCCGGTGCCCCGGGCCGAGCAGCGGCGCTGGCGCGGCCGGCTGCTGCTGGACTGGGGACCGGTCCCCGGGTCGTACGCCTGGGTCTTCCCGAAGGGTGACCGGCTCACCGTCGGCGTCATCTCCGCCCGCGGCGAGGGGGAGCGCACTCGGGCCTACCTGCGCGACTTCGTCGACCGGCTGGGCCTGTCGGACGTGCCGCCCGAGCACGAGTCCGGGCACCTGACCCGGTGCCGGGCGGAGGACTCGCCGCTGCGTCGCGGCCGGGTGCTGGTGGCCGGGGACGCGGCGGGGCTGCTGGAGCCGTGGAGCCGGGAGGGGATCAGCTACGCGCTGCGGTCGGGCCGGCTGGCCGGTGCGGCGGTGGCCGACGGCGACCTCGACGGGTACGAGCGGGAGGTCGGACGGGAACTGGTGCCCGCGATGCGGGCCGGGCACCGGCTGCTGGAGGTCTTCGAACGGCGGCCCGACGTCTTTCACAGCCTGCTGGCCACCCCGCCGGGCTGGCGGATGTTCGTCCGCTTCTGTCAGGGGCAGGCCAGCTTCGAGGAGACCCTCGCCCGCCGGCCGGTGCGGGCCGGTCTGGCGCTGCTGGACCGGCTTCCCCCGCTGCGCCCGAGGGCGGCCACGGGCGGCCGGGTGTCCGCTCGTTAACCTGCGCCGGTGACCGGGGCCGACGCCGTGGCCTGGTTGCGCCGGTCCTCGCCTCGGTCTTCCAGCACTCCTGAGCGGGACTGCCGGTCAGGGCACGATGACCGCCCGGCCGTGGATCTCGCCCCGGCGCAGCAGCTCGTACGCCTCCGGCGTCCGTTCGAGGGGGAACGTCTGCACGTCGGCCTGCAGCATTCCGAGGCGGCCGAGGGCGATCACCTCCTGCAGTTCGGCGCGGGTGCCCCAGAACGGCACCCGGGCGGTCGCCTCCAGCGGGATGGTGGGTGGCTGGTCGGCGACGGGCCGGACCGGCAGCGTCCCGCCGGCGAGGCCGACCAGCATCACCTGGCCGCCGGGGGCGACGACTTGGCGGGCGGTGGTGATGGTGGGGTCGGCCCCCACGAAGTCCAGGACCACGTCCGCGCCGTCCGGTGGCGGCCCGACGATCGCCCGGATCTTGTCCACGGTGTCCGGTCCGGCCTGCACCACCTTGTGCGCCCCAAGTCGGGTGGCCAGGTCGAGGGCGGCCACGTTGGTGTCCACCGCGATGATCCGCACCGCCGTGGTGGCGATCAGGATCTGCACCGCCATGTGCCCGAGGCCGCCGATCCCGATCACCACGCAGTACGTCCCGGGCCGCAGCTCCGGCCGGGCCTGTTCGATCGCGTGGTACGGGGTGAGACCGGCGTCGGTGAGCGGGGCGGCCTGGGTCAGGTCCATGTCGCCGACGTGCAGCAGCCGGGAGGCGGGCACCACCACGTGCTCGGCGAGTCCGCCGTCACGGCTGAGCCCGATGCCGCCCACCGGGACGGTCCGGCACTGGTTCTCCAGCCCGCGCAGGCAGGCGCGGCAGTGGCCGCAGCCGATGATCCCGTAGACCGCGGCCCGGTCGCCCGGCGACCAGCCGGCGACGCCCGCGCCGACCTGGTCGACCGTGCCGGCGATCTCGTGGCCGAGGGTCATCGGGGTGGGGAACGTCCCGGCCGGGGCGTCGAGGATGTGCAGGTCGGAGTGGCAGGCGCCGACCGCGCCGACCCGCAGCAGCACCTCGCCGGGCCCGGCAGTCGGGGTGGGGATCTCGACCTGTTCCAGCACCCCGGGGGCCGTCATCCGTACCGCGCGCATGCTCGTCCTCCACCTCGTCACCGACAGCGGTCGCGGCGGCATACCCGAGACGGCGGCCTTGATGCGGTGGACGGGGGGTCGCACAATGCGGCCATGACCGAGCGGGAGTCGTTCACCGACGAGGAGTACGCCTTCCTGCGGCACGTCCGCTTCGGTGAGCTGCCGCCCCGGGTACGTCCCGAGGACCGGGTCGCCGAGACCGAGGCCGAGACCGATCCGCGCCGCGACCGGCCGGAGCCGGCCGTCGGACAGTACGAACGGGACCTGCGCGCGGGCGGCTGACCCGGAAACGGCGACGGGTCCCGGGTAGGCACCCCGAGGCCCGTCGGAGGGTGGATCAGAAGACCGGCACGCCCTCGCGCACCAGCTTCCAGTTCGGCACGTAGAAGTCGACCGGGTTGATCACGCCCTTGGCCTGCGCCCAGTCGATCAGCAGCTGGCGGATCTCCTGCTGCTGGTTGTAGACCTGGGTCTTCACGATGCCGGGGAAGTTGCCGCCACCGCTGCGCCGGTAGTTGTTCACCGCGATGACGAACTGGGCGTCTGCGGCGACCGGGTTGTCGGTGCCCGGCATGACCAGGCGGGTGATCCGCTGGCCGACCGGCTTGCTGATGTCGATGTCGTAGTCGACACCCGAGATCACGTCGTAGTTGTAGTCCGGCACCAGCGGGTCGCTGATGGTCGCCGGGTCGATGGTGTCGCCCACCGCGAAGGTCTTGAAGTACTTCGCCGAGTACTCCAGGTACGCCTTCACCTCCGCGCCGCTGATCACCACGGCCTCGAGCGTGTTGTCGTAGACGTAGAGGCCCGCGACGTCGCGGATCCGCACGTCACCCTGCGGGAAGATCGCGGTACGGCTGAACGGCGCCGCGATCGACAGCACCGGCAGGCCCGCGTACGCGGTGCCGGCGAGCGCCGTGGTGACCACCTCGGTCTGGACGTGGTTGATGAAGTCCAGGATCGGGGTGTCCTTGTACCGCGACTCCGCGGCCGAGAGCTCCTCGCTGGACTGCGCGACGACCGTGTTGACGTAGTCGACGGTCTTGGTGTGCTGGCCACGTACGGCCGCGAGCACCGCCGGGTCCTCGATCACGGTGTTGGTGTTCAGCATGGTGGCCGACTTGCCGACCACCTTCCACCGGCCGTTCTCCCGGGTGACGGTGAAGTCCATCCGGGTGAGGCGCTGGCCCCACTTCGACGGCTCGGAGGTCAGCACCTGCTCGCCGGTCGCGGTGTTGGTGACGAACTTCTGCACGACCTCGTTGTGCGCGTGGCCGAAGAGGATCGCGTCGATGCCCGGGACCTGCTGGGCGATCAGCGCGACCGGGTTCTCGTTCGGCAGCTCCGGACCGTAGCTGGAGGTGCCGCTGTCGCCGCCGTGCGCGGAGATGACGATCAGGTCGGCGCCGCGCTGCCGCATGATCGGCACCCACTTGGCGGCGGTCTCGATCATGTCGGCGAAGATCAGCTTGCCCTCGACGTTGGCCTTGTCCCAGATGGCGACACCCGGGTTGGTCAGGCCGAGGATGCCCACCTTGATGCTCGGCGAGTCAAAACCGCCGAGCGGGACCTCCTTGATCACGTACGGCAGGAAGGCCGGCTTGCCGGTCGCCTCGTTGACCGCGTTGGCGGCCAGGGCGGGGAAGCCGAGCTGGCCGATCCACTGGGCAAGCAGCGGCAGCCCGTAGTTGAACTCGTGGTTGCCCAGCGTCACGGCGTCGTACTTGAGCACGTTCATCGCGTTGGCCATCGGGTGCGTCTCACCGGTCGCGGTGATCGGCTCCTGCTTGGCGTAGTAGGTGGCCAGCGGGGTGCCCTGGATGGTGTCGCCGGCGTCCAGCACCAGCGTCGGCTTGCTGCCGCGCTCGGTGCGGATCTGGTTGACCAGGGTGGCCAGCTTCGCGACGCCGACGTCGTTGTGCTTGCTGTCGTCGTACTCGGCGTCCTTGTAGTAGTCCCAGTTGTAGACGTTGCCGTGGGTGTCCGAGGTGCCCAGGATCGTCAGGTCCCAGGTCTTCGACCCGGCCGCGGCGGCGGCAGCCCGGGCGGGAGCGCCGGCCAGCAGGGGAGCGGGCGCGGCGGCGGCCGCG